>NZ_NRRN01000001.1 GCF_016583625.1 Halorhodospira abdelmalekii
ATCGCTTCCTAGCAGGGCATCAAGGCCCCGTCCCAGCCCCCGCTTTTTGCCTCCCATCAAGATCGACTCCTCAGTTCCCATGGCCCATTCGGTTCACTCGCGCTTCGCCTCCCACCTCGGGCGCTTCTCAAAACGCCCCTCATTGCGCAGGTAACACGTTGTCGATACCGGCGCTCAGGTGGTGTCGACGCTCTACCTCGCCGGCCAACGCCATATAGGCAAGCGCACCGCGCGAGGCGCGATCATACACCAGCACCGGCAACCCGTGACTGGGCGCCTCCGCCAATCGGACGTTACGTGGGATGACCGTCTCATAAAGGCTCTCGCCGAAATGGGCATGCAACTGCTCACCGACTTGGTTGGCTAGGTTATTGCGAGCATCGAACATCGTTCGCAGCAAACCCTCAATCTTGAGCGATCGGTTGGCACTCGCCTGCACACCACGAATCGTCTCAAGCAGAGCCGTTAGCCCCTCTAGGGCGAAGTATTCACACTGTATAGGGATCAGGACACCGTGTGCGGCGACCAACGCATTGAGCGTCAAAATGTTGAGCGACGGGGGGCAATCGATTAAGACAAAGGCATAGGCTTCGGCTTGCTCCCGCAACGCGCCACGCAGTCGCTGTTCTCTTGCATGCGCATCAAGCAACTCCACCTCGGCGGCCGTAAGATCGCCATTCGCCGGCAGAACCGCGAAGCCGCCACTCGGCGAAGTGATCAGCGCTTGTTCGAGCGTGCAACGCTCCGTTAAGACATCGTAGGCCGTATGAGTCAGGCCGTTTTTCTCCACCCCCGAACCGACCGTCGCATTCCCTTGTGGATCGAGATCGATCAGTAAAACATTATGGCCATTAGCGCTCAGGGAGGCCGCTAGATTCACACAACTCGTTGTCTTGCCAACCCCCCCTTTCTGGTTCGCCACCGCGATAATACGACCCATTGAAATCTCCCAAACGGTAGGTCCGACACCTCGGAGGCGGCGTTGATCCCGGCTCTACTCTTCTGCTGAGCGCCGATAGATGACCAACTTGGCACACCCCTCCTCTTCTAGCGACGGCAGATCATGCACCGCAACAGCTCGCCGCCACTCCTCTGGTAAAGCCGCCACTTCGGCAACAGCCCGAGCCCCCTTCAAGGCCAATAACGATCCTCCTGGGCGCAGCAGTGGCACAAGCAGTGTCAGCAGTTGTCCCAACGGGGCGACCGCACGGGCCGTGACGATATCGCAACATGCCGGCGCTAACTGCTCCATCCTCGTCTGCATGACTGCCACGTTGACCAGTCCCAAGGAGAGCTTGCACTGGCGCAAAAATCGGGCCTTTTTGCCATTGCTGTCGACCAGGGTTACAGAGCGTTGCGGCTCGACAATCGCCAGCGGTATACCCGGCAATCCGGCGCCGCTGCCGACATCCAACAGTTGGCCAGCCGGCAAATAGGCACGCACCGTCAGGCTATCGACGACGTGCCGCTCAATGATTGCAGTGCTCGTCTTTGCCGCGGTCAAATTGTAGGCGCGATTCCAGTGGGACAACAGGTTGACATAACCGGCCAAGTGCGTCAGCTCACTCCCTGTGAGTGCGATACCCAACCGTTGTGCTGCCTCTTCGATCTGTTGCTCAGTCACCAGCACCCTCTTCTTTCGGTAGTCGCAGCCAACCATTGCGCCGCAAATGGACCAAGAGCAGCGAGATTGCGGCCGGGGTAACCCCCGGCAGTTGCGCCGCATCGCCGACCGTCGGTGGCTGTGTCCGCCTAAGCCGTTCTTTGACCTCGGTCGAGAGCCCCTCGATGGCTTGATAATCGAGCGCCTGCGGGAGGGGAGCACGTGCGTAGTGTTGATAGCGCCGGTTCTCATGCGCCTGTCGCACCAGGTAGCCGTCGTAACGCGCCTCAATTTCCAGCTGTCGCCCGAGGGCAAGCGCCCTCTCCGTCGACGGCTCCAAGTCACCGATCGCGAGAACCGCTTCGTAGTCCAACTCCGGCCGCCGCAGCAAGTCGTAGAGCGTCTGATCCCGCCGTAATCCCTGCCCCAACAATGCTTGTTGCCGCGGCGTCAAAGTCTGCGGGCTCACCCGAGTCGCCTGCAAACGGGCACGCTCCTGATCTAGCTGCTCCTGATAATCCGCATACTGCCGCCACCGTGCGTCACTCACCAAACCGAGTTCGTAGGCCATCGGCAGCAGACGTTGCTCAGCATTATCGCCACGCAACTGCAGTCGGTGTTCGGCTCGACTCGTAAACATTCGGTAGGGCTCGGTCACTCCCGTTGTGACTAGATCGTCGATCATGACACCGATGTAGGCTTCATCCCGCTGTGGTACCCAAACAGCATCACCGCGGATTTGGAGTGCTGCATTGACCCCGGCGATCAGACCTTGACCGGCAGCCTCCTCATAACCGGTCGTACCATTAATCTGCCCCGCTAGATAGAGCCCGGGCAACGCTTCCAACTCAAGATTCCTGCGAAGGCTGCGCGGATCGACATAGTCGTACTCGATCGCATAGCCAGGCCGAGTAATGTGCGCTCGCTCTAAGCCCTCGCACAGGTGCAACACTTCCTGCTGGATGCGCAGTGGCAAACCGGTCGAGATGCCATTCGGATAGAGTTCATTTGAATCGAGCCCCTCGGGCTCTAGGAATATCTGATGCTTCTCCCGGTCGGCGAAGCGAACGACCTTATCCTCGATAGAGGGACAGTAGCGCGGTCCAACTCCAGTCACTGCGCCGCTGTACATAGGCGACTCATTCAACGCACTGCGGATCAAATCGTGCGCCTGAACCGAGGTATAACTGACTAGACACGGACGCTCGGGCAACGCCTTCTGCCACTCCGCACCGACAGCGAAGGGGGCAAAGCGTGGCCGCGGCTTGTCGCCGTACTGCTTGGCCAACGTTTCTTCATTGATGCTGCGTCGGTCGATCCGAGGCGGTGTGCCCGTCTTTAAGCGCCCGACTGGCAATTGATGATGCCGCAAGACGTTCGCGAGCTGGTTGGCGGCCGGCTCCCCCGCGCGTCCGGACTCGTAGTTCACACCACCGATGTGGACGCGTCCGGCTAAAAAGGTTCCCGTAGCCAGGACGACCGCTTGCGCACGCAGCACCCCCGCTGATCGGCCCATAACACCGACACAACGCCCTCCTTCCACCAACAAGTCGACAACCGCATCTTGAAACAACTGTAGGTTGCTGTGGGCATCCAGTTGTAAACGAATCTGACGAGCATATTGTGGGCGATCGGCCTGGATCCGCACGGCTTGAACTGCGGGTCCTTTGCTTTGATTCAATGTCCGCGACTGTATCGCAGCGGCGTCCGCAGCTCGCCCCATAAGACCGCCCATTGCTTCGATCTCACGAACGATGTGCCCTTTGCCAATCCCGCCAATAGCCGGATTGCACGAGAGCGCACCGATTGCATCGAGCTGATGGGTAACCAATAGGGTCCGACACCCCATCCGGGCGGCTGCTCCTGCAGCCTCAACCCCGGCGTGGCCGCCACCGACCACGATGACTTCAAAGTAACTGCCACTCATGACTTGGACCTTTTTTTGATGTTCCACGTGGAACATCGACATCCCGCCGACAACCTATAGGAAGCATGGGTAGCGACATACAACATAGCCATGTTCCACGTGGAACATTCAGCGACAACATGCTGGCTGCAACCTATTCGACACGCACCATGCAAGGACACCTTGCCAACCTCTGTACCGATGTTCCACGTGGAACATCGGTACGACCTAACTCGCTCTGCGGTCACCAACTTGTAGCGTGGCGACTAATGTTCCACGTGGAACATCTCAGGCAACGAGGCATTGTGGAACGAAAAGTGCTCAGGAAGGGGCTACTTCATTTACCGATGCAAAAAGAGCGAAAGATCTGATCTAGAAGCGCTTCGTTATCATCTCGCCGGGTGATGCCTAGTAGTACCAGTTGGGCTTCTCTAAGCTGCTCGGCGGTGATTTCGCGTCCAAGCTGCAGTCTCTCGACACGGACAGCCTCGGCCAATGCTTCATCTGCACGATCAAGCGCCTCTAAGTGCCTTTGTTCTCCCGCTAAAGGCTCTACGTCATCTCGCTCGGCAACCAGTTCGTGTAAGCGCTCCCGCAACTCATCCAGGCCGCTTCCGGTCAGCGCACTGACGTCGCAGACCATAAAGCGGGTCAAAGATTCTGTAGGGCGCGCGCTCAACGGCAACGCACCATCCAAATCGATCTTATTCCGCACCACAACAGAGCGGGTAGGATCGAGTTGAGCTAAGACATGCCGCTCCCATTGGGTTAACGGTGTGTTGGCATCGGTCACCAACACGACGACATCGGCATGATCCATCGCATGCAGTGCACGGCGCACCCCCTCGTGCTCAACCGCACCGACTTCATCACCCGCACGAATACCAGCCGTATCCTGGAGTTCAATTTCACGCTCGCCCAAACCGATGCGCTCACGCATGACATCGCGGGTTGTCCCAGGCAGTTCGTTTACGATCGAGACATCACTGCCGACCAGAGCATTCATTAAGCTCGATTTACCGGCGTTAGGCACCCCGATCAATGCCACCTTTAAACCATGACGCAGGTGCGTCCCGGCCACTGTGCGCTGACGGATAGAGCGAATGCGCGTGCGAACCGACTCCAGCGGCGGACCGATATCATCCGTCTCCTCGCCGGCTTCGTGTAAATCATCAGAGAAGTCGAGCTCAGCCTCAATCTGAGCCCGTATCTGCTGTATAGCACTAGCGACCTCATCGACCCACTCGCCCAGCGCACCCTGCAACGAGCGCAAAGCTGCGCGCCGAGCCACCTGTGAGTCGGCATCGATCAATGCCGCCACGGCTTCAGCCTGAGCCAGGTCCATCTGTCCATGCAGAAAAGCGCGCTGGGTAAATTCGCCGCGTTCAGCCGGGCGTGCCCCGACTGCACGAAGGGCATCAAGCAGCGCTCGAGTGACCGCGCGCCCACCATGCCCCTGCAACTCCACGACATTCTCACCCGTATAGGAGTGAGGAGCTGGAAAGCAAATGACGATCCCCTGATCGATGACTTCACCGGTCGCACCACGAAAAACCCGAAGCCCGGCATAGCGGGCCTCGGGTAGGTCACCGACGATTTGCCCGGCCAACTCGAAGGCTTCAGGGCCGGAAAGCCGTACCACAGCTACGGCCCCCCGCCCCTCCGGAGTCGCCAAGGCATAGATCGTATCTACTTGCGCTGCTCCGGTCCGAGATACTGCCGCATGATGTACCATTGTTGCGCTATCGATAAGACGTTATTCGAGAGCCAATAGAGCACCAACCCAGCCGGGAAGAGCATGAAGAAGGCCGTAAAGATAAACGGCAACGCCTGCATAACCCGCTTCTGGATGGGGTCCATGGGCGGCGGATTGAGCTTCATCTGCACGATCATGCTAACGCCCATCAACAGCGGCAAGATGAAGAAAGGATCCCGGCTGGAAAGATCTTGTATCCAAAGCATAAAGGGCGCGTGTCGAATCTCTACGCTCTCGATCAAGACCCAATACAGAGCAATGAAGACTGGGATCTGCACCAACATCGGTAGACAGCCACCGAGCGGGTTGATCTTTTCCTTCTTGTACAGCTCCATCAGGGCTTGGTTCATCTGCTGCCGGTCGTCAGCGTAGCGCTCACGAATCTGCTGCATCTTCGGCTGTACTTTGCGCATTCGCGCCATCGACCGATAACTAATGGCCGAGAGCTTGTAAAAGACCAGCTTGATGACCAAGGTCAGCAGGATGATAGCAACGCCCCAGTTTTTGACGACATTCTGGATATGATCCAGCGCCCAAAAGAGCGGGTTGGCCAGAATCGTCAGAAAACCGTAATCAACCGTGAGACGGAGATTCTCTACATCCGGAATCGCCGTCAGACGGGACTGCTCCTTAGGTCCAATAAAGATTCGATTCTCGACACTGCCACTTTGCCCTGCCTCCACCGTGACCCACGGCGAAGACATGCCGATCAGGAAGACATCACTGGAAAGCGCGCGTGAATAAAACCGGAAGGTCTGTTCCTGATTAGGCAACACAACAGCAACGAAGTAGTGCTGCAACATCGAGATCCACCCCCCGACAACGTCGCGGCGCAGATTCTCATCCTCCATATCACCGAAAGAGATCCGCTTATAACGGTCCTCCGGGGTGTAGATCGCTCCCCCCGTAAAGCTATGGACGTACCAAGGCGTGGCACCGCGGGGATCCGGCTCACGCAGCAGCTCGACGTATTGGAAACCGCGCCAGCGCTCAGCGCTTTCGTTTCGGACCTCATGGCGGACGTCGACGACATAGCTGTCTCGGCGGAAGGTGTAGATCTTGCGAATCTCGATACCGCCTTCGCGCCATACCAAAGGCACTTCCAGATAATCTTGACCCTCGGCCAGCTCAAACTCGGTCGCCTCGACCTCGTAGCGCGTATCGCGGCCTGGACCATCATGCCCTAACCCGGTACGGGCAATGAAAAAAGGCTCACCATCATCGCGCATTAAACGAAACGGCTGCCCGCGATCGGCATCCTCAAAGTGCTGCAGCAGATCAACACGCCGAATATCTCCACCGTCGGTGCTGATCACCGCTTCCACTAAATCGGTGCGCACCGTAACCCGGGGCCCGGCCTCCCGATCGTGTTCCGGAACGTGCTCAGCAGATGGACGATCCTCGCCCGGAGCATCCGGCTCGACTCCAGAATCGCCCGGAGCTTCGGGATCCGCCTCTCGCGGTTGCGGATCATCGCGCTCTTCTCGGGTGACCCGTTCCGGCTCGTCAAGTCCTCGCTGCGCGTCCTGCCATGTGAAAAAAAGGAGGGCGCCGAGCACGATCAAAGCGATCAAAAGGATGTAGCGCTGATTTTCCATCGGGTCTACTCTCGTAAGCTTCTTTCACGATCAGGCACTGGATCGAAACCACCGGGATGCCAAGGGTGACACTTCAGCAGGCGTCGCAGACCCAGCCAACCACCCTGTATGACCCCATATCGCATGATCGCTTCGGCAGTGTACTCCGAACACGTAGGGAGAAACCGGCAACGCGGTCCGAGCAGCGGACTGATCGCATACTGATAGAGGCGAATCAAAACAATCACGATCGTGCGCATCGCCACTTCTCAAGCCGTCGCCACAGAGACTCCAGAGCCAAGAAGATCTCATCATTGCGCATCGGCTGAACATCACCACGCACACCGACCACAACATCGACCCCATCACGACGCCACTGCCTCAAGCGAAAACTCTCACGTATCAAGCGCTTGATGCGATTTCGCGCGACCGCTCTCCTGACTTGTCGCTTCGGCACCACGATGCCGAGACGAACACCACGCCCACCGTTGCGCCTCGCCGATAGGCGCAGTCCGTCGCAAACCGCACGCAGCTCGCCGTAGCGCAACACCCGATCGAACTCGCGGCGGGTTAGCAGCCGCGCACTGCGTGGAAAGCTTTGTGATCGAATCTGCGATCCAGGCAAAAACGCAACCACCGCATTACTGATCGGAGACGCTCAAGCGTTTGCGCCCCTTCGCGCGCCGTCGGCTCAACACCTGCCGCCCGGCCTTCGTCGCCATCCGGGCGCGAAAGCCGTGGGTGCGAACGCGTTTGATTCGACTGGGTTGATAAGTTCGTTTCATAGATCCTCCGCTAGGAAACCCGCGCCACAGCTGCGGGGAGATGGTGACTACGATGCACGGCCGACCATCGATCAACGAGTGCGGAACGTCCAACCAACGGTCTGTCTTCGACGCCCCCGGCTCCGGGTTGCACCGACCAGCCTAGCGGACGGTCACCGCTCGTAAAGTGAATGGACACAAAGACACCACGCCGCGACCAGCGCCCAGTGAGCCGCGAATCTACTTGCCCGTCGAGCGCCTGTCAATCTTCAGCATAATTAGGCGGAGGTAGTTGACAAGGTGCGCAGCTGATTGGCTCGGACGATTGCAGTCGCGTGGCGGCTCTCTGCCGGCGCGGCTCGGTGGATAACCGACGGCCGATCTCGCTAGACTATGCCTCGGCCCATCGTACCAGCAGCAGTGGACTGCTAGCGTACCGGCCTAGACCCGTTCGCTGTCCGCGAGGCGACCGGCCGCCTGGTGGCCGCCGCTCTTCGCAACATCCGGTTGGTAATTACACCCATGCAAGACTCACTTTGGAGCGCCTGCCTCCAGCAGCTCGAGCAGGAGATCCCCGAGCAACAGCTCAACACCTGGATCCGTCCCCTACAGCCCCACATCGAGGACGGAACGTTGCGCTTGTACGCCCCCAACCGTTTCGTACACGACTGGGTAAAAGACAATTTCTTTATAAGAATCAAAGAGCTGATAGCTCTTTTCGAGCCTACTGATCCGCCTGTGGTCACGCTCGAAATCGGCTCTATTGATACACCTGCGGCAACCGTAGCCAGCGGTACACCGACGAGTTACGCAGCCCCACGATCGCGCCCACGTGCGGTTGAGTCCAACCTGAATCCTAGCTTTACCTTCGATACCTTCGTGGAGGGCAAATCGAACCAGCTCGCTCGTGCCGCTAGCAGCCAAGTAGCTGAAAATCCAGGTCAGGCCTACAACCCCTTATTCTTATACGGCGGCGTTGGCCTAGGTAAGACCCACCTGATGCACGCCGTCGGCCACGCCATGCGTACCGCACGTCCACAGGCACAAGTCGTCTACCTCCACTCGGAACGGTTCGTTGCAGAGATGGTTAGAGCGCTGCAACACAACACAATCAACGACTTTAAACGTCACTACCGCTCCCTGGACGCACTGCTAATTGATGATATTCAATTCTTCGCTGGCAAGGAACGATCACAGGAGGAGTTCTTCCATACTTTCAACGCGTTGCTCGAAGGAGAGCAACAGGTCATCATGACGTGTGATCGTTACCCGAAAGAGGTCGATGGCCTTGAAGAGCGGCTGAAATCGCGCTTTGGCTGGGGGTTAACGGTCGCCATTGAGCCCCCGGAACTGGAGACTCGAGTGGCCATCCTGAAGAGCAAGGCGATCCGCGATGGTGTCGACCTGCCCGACGAGGTGGCCTTCTTCATCGCCAAGCGCGTACGCTCCAACGTTCGCGAACTCGAAGGGGCGCTACGGCGCGTAACTGCTAACGCCCAATTCACCGGGCGCAGCACGATTGATGTCGATTTTGCCAAGGAGGCCTTGCGCGATCTCCTGGCACTTCACGACAAAATGGTCACCATCGACAATATCCAGAAGACCGTAGCCGCCTACTATAAGATTCGCGTTGCTGACCTGCTCTCCAAGCGTCGCAGCCGCTCGGTGACCCGGCCACGCCAACTCGCCATGTCACTAGCCAAGGAGCTGACCAGCCACTCACTCCCCGAGATCGGTGACGCCTTTGGGGGCCGTGACCATACAACAGTTCTGCACGCCCACCGCAAGACCCAGGAGCTCATGGAAAGTGATCCACGAATCGCAGAGGACTATGACAACTTGCTGCGAACCTTGAGTACGTAGCCGAACAACCTGTGGATAAACCGAGGACCCCCGCACAGCTAGAGGGAGGAAACAGTTTATCCACAGCCTATAAACAGCGTATAAACCCTGCTGTCCGCCGCATAAAGTCCTTTGCCATCAGCATGCTATATACGTTACCCACAGCAACAGAGACGCGTAATCATAACAACAAAAGATTATATAAATACATATTTTATAGGATATAGCTTATGAAACTACAGCTCGAACGCAACACGCTCTTGCCCCTACTGCAACAACTAGTGAGCATCGTTGAGCGCAAGCAAACCGATGCGCTGCTAGCAAATATTCGTCTTGAAGCCACCGCTGAGCAGGCGGTCTATCTGACCTCCTCTGATATGGAAGTGGAACTCGTTGCAAAGCTAAACGGGGTCGTGGAAAAACCCGGCATTACGACTCTGCCTGCGCGCAAGTGGCTTGATATATGCCGGAATTTGCCAGATCAGTCGACGCTAGAGATCTTCTTGGAGGGGAACCGAGCACAGTTACGTTGCGGCCGGGGGCGTTTCGCGTTAGCAACGTTGGAGGCTGATGAATTTCCAGAGGTCGAGCTCTCTTCTGAGGTCGAGACCGTTGTTTTGCCACAAGACGAACTACGGGGCGTGATCGAGCGCAGCCACTTTTCTATGGCCAGCCAGGATGTGCGCTACGCTCTCAATGGTCTGTTAATTGAGCTTACGGGCCGCGGGATACGTGCCGTAGCCACAGATGGCCATCGCCTTGCCCTAGCCGAAGGCGTAGGGGAGATCGAGGTGACCCAACCCCGCCAGGTTATTGTCCCGCGCAAAGGGGTTCACGAGTTGCTGCGCATCCTTGGCACCGATTCTACCCCACTGCAGCTGCAGCTCGACAGTAACCACATCCGTGTCGAAGTCGGTGATGTGCGTATCACCTCTAAGCTGATCGATGGACTCTATCCCGATTACTACCACGTCCTTCCAGAAAAAAACGAAAAACACCTCACCCTCGCCAGGGAGGCGTTGCGTCAAGCGGTTTCCCGTGTGGCTATTTTATCGAATGAAAAGTCACGCGGAGTGCGCTTCCAATTGCGCCCGCATCTTTTAAGCATCGGCTCACATAACTACGAGCAGGAAGAGGCGGAAGAAGAGCTAGAAGTCGATTACTCAGGAGAGGAAGTGGAGATCGGTTTCAATGCCAACTACTTACTCGATGCTTTGGGCGCCATGGAGACCGAGCATGTGGTCATCTCATTAAACGACTCAAAAAGCAGCGGCCTCTTTAGACCCGAAGGAGATGAGAGGACTCGTTACGTCATTATGCCAATGCAAATTTAATTGGCGATGGAAAAAATCGAAATCACGGGGTTTCGTAATTTGGCTCCGTTGCGCTGGCTACCGCATGCTAAGTTCAACATCATTAGCGGCGAGAATGCCGCAGGCAAGACAAGTCTCTTGGAGGCCATCTACTTTCTAGCTCGCGCGCGCTCTTTTCGTACGCACCGGTTAGACCGATTGATTCAATGGGGAGAGGAGGTCTGTCAAGTCTTTGCACTGCGTAACGGCCAAGGTCTCGGTGCAGCGCGGCAGCGGCAGCGCACCCAGTTACGCTACAACGGCGAGACACTGCGCAATCGTGCGATGCTCGCAACGCAACTGCCGGTGCAGCTGATCAATACGGAGCATCAGCGGCTGCTGTTGGATGGCCCACAAGTCAGACGGCAATTTCTGGACTGGGGCGCCTTCCACCTCAACACCGACTATCGGCGCCTTGCCAGCGGCTATGCAGAGGCGCTTCGCCAGCGCAACGCCGCTCTACGCAGCGGTGACCGTCGGCAAGAGACCGCGTGGACTCAGATTTTAGCGCGCTATGCCGAAGGCATTGATCGTGAGCGCCGTGCCTTCGTCGATGCGCTGCGTCCGAATTGGCAAAAGCTCGCCGAGCACTGGCTGAACAACGACCGACTGGGCCTACACTACGCGGGGGGTGCCCCTGAGGATGGCGATTGGCTGCGGCTATTGACCAGTCGTCGGGAGTCGGATCGCGAGTGTGGCTATACTCGACAGGGGCCGCACCGTGCTGATTTGCGACTCACCTACGGCAAAGAGCTAGCAAGCGAAGCCCTCTCACGTGGCCAGCAAAAGCTGCTGATCGTTGCCATGCTGCTCGCCGAGGTGCGTTTGTGGGCCGAGCGCGGTCTGCAACCACTGTTGCTGATCGACGATCTGTCCGCTGAACTCGATGCAGATCGCCTTGCTGGTGTTCTTGATACGCTCCAGCGGACCCCGGTGCAGACCTTCATTACGGCGATCGAAGCAGCACCGCTCGTTGCGTGCTGCAGCACCAGCGAACACCTGAAATTGCAGGCCGGCAGGGCGCTTGCGATGGTACAATGAGCACCTGGGTAAGCCGTGGTTGCAGCGCAGCTGCCGCCGCGAGTCTACGATTTTAGGCACTGAACCGCTAATGGGTGAGGAGTTTCGATGAGTACGGAGATCACGCCGCAGTACGATTCCGAAAGCATACAGGTGCTGCGCGGGCTCGATGCCGTACGTAAGCGTCCGGGAATGTATATCGGCGATACGGATGACGGCACTGGCCTTCACCACATGGTCTTCGAGGTGTTGGATAACTCGATCGACGAGGCATTAGCGGGCTTTTGCAGCGAGATTGCCATCACCCTGCACGCCGACGGCTCGGTTACGGTGGGTGATAACGGCCGCGGCATACCGGTCGATATTCACGCCGAAGAGGGTATCCCAGCGGCGCAAGTCATCATGACGGTACTGCACGCAGGTGGCAAGTTCGATGATAACTCGTATAAGGTCTCTGGGGGGCTGCACGGCGTTGGTGTTTCGGTGGTCAACGCCCTGTCGGAGCGGCTGCGGCTGGTCATTGAACGCGATGGAAAAGTTCATGTTCAGGAGTACCGTGACGGCGAACCTGTTACGCCGCTTAAAATCGCTGGTGAGACAGCCCGTTCCGGGACGCGAATCACTTTTAAGCCCTCACAAAATGTCTTTTCCGATATTCAGCTTAGTTATGAAATTTTGGCTAAGCGCTTTCGCGAGCTCTCTTTCCTTAATCCGGGAGTGCGCATCCTACTTAAAGATGAGCGCAGCGAAAAAGAAGATGTCTTTGAGTATACCGGAGGGATTCGTGCTTTTGTCGAGCACCTAAATCGCAACAAGACTCCACTGCATCCGACGGTATTCTATCTCAGCGCTTGGCGCGACGATGTTGGGGTCGACATCGCTATGCAGTGGAACGACTCTTATCAAGAGAATATATTTTGCTTTACCAACAACATCCCGCAGCGTGATGGTGGCACCCACCTAGCCGGTTTTCGCAGCGCCCTGACCCGCACCGTCAACCACTATCTTGAAGCGGAGGGCTATCTTAAGCGCCTGAAGGCCTCGCCGACCGGGGATGATGTGCGCGAGGGCTTAACCGCCGTTATTTCGGTGAAGGCCCCCGATCCGAAGTTCTCATCGCAGACGAAAGATAAGCTCGTCTCCTCCGAGGTCAAGGCGGTTGTCGAGTCACTGCTAGCGGAATCACTCCAGACCTTTCTTGCCGAACAGCCGGTCGAGGCACGTGCCATCGCTGATCGCGTGATTGAGGCTTGCCGGGCCCGCGAGGCTGCCCGCCGGGCCCGCGAGATGACTCGCCGTAAAGACGCACTCGATATCGCCGGCTTGCCTGGCAAGTTGGCTGATTGCCAAGAACGCGATCCTGCCCACTCCGAGATCTACCTCGTCGAGGGCGACTCCGCCGGGGGTTCGGCCAAACAGGGCCGTGATCGCCGGACGCAGGCGATCCTGCCGCTCAAAGGAAAGATTCTCAATGTTGAAAAGGCGCGTTTTGACAAGATGCTCTCCTCCGCCGAAGTCGGCACGTTGATTACCGCGCTCGGCTGCGGTATCGGACGAGACGACTTTGCCCCGGATAAACTTCGCTACCATCGCATCATCATCATGACCGACGCCGACGTCGATGGGTCGCATATTCGGACGCTGTTGCTAACCTTCTTTTATCGGCAGATGCACGAGTTGATTGCTCGTGGTCATGTCTACATCGCCCAGCCCCCGCTCTACAAGATCAAACGCGGCAAACAGGAGCACTATGTCAAGGACGAGCAGGAGCTGACCGACTATTTGCTGGAGCAGGCGCTCGACGGCGCCGCACTCTATCCGGGCGGCGGAGCTCCCCCAATCGCCGGGGATGCCCTAGCCCGTCTGGCGCGGCGCTACTTCGAGGCGATGGAGCTGATCAGCCACGTTGCCCGGGTGTGGGATCCGCTGATTCTTGAGCAGATGACCGCCATGTCGCCGCGCAACGAGGACAACATCACCGATGCTGACGCCATGCAGGCGTGGTTTACGCGCCTGGTTGAACGACTCAATGAGGCAACCGATGCCGGGACCCACTATCGTTACGATATTCAGCGCGGTCCTGACGGTGGCTTCCAAGAAGCAGTGGTGGTGCGGCGGCGCCACGGCATCTATCAGCCCTACCCCTTCAACCCGCAGTTCTTCCTCTCAGCCGAGTACGAAACCCTCAAGGCTCTAGCGCAGCTACTCGAAGGGCTGCTGCAGCCGGGGCAAGCCGAGATCATCCGCGGCGAACGTCGGGAGTCGATTGCGACTCTGCGCGAGGCGGTCGATTGGCTGATGGAAGAGGCGAAACGGGGGCAGAGCATCCAGCGCTACAAGGGCCTCGGTGAGATGAATCCGGAGCAGCTCTGGGAGACAACCATGAACCCGGAGACCCGCCGACTGTTGCGGGTTACGATTGACGATGCGGTGGCTGCCGATGAGATCTTCACTACGCTGATGGGTGACCATGTGGAGCCGCGTCGCGAGTTTATCGAACGCAACGCCCTCGCCGTAGCCAATCTCGACGTGTAAATGCGGCGCCCAGATGCCCTTGCTGCAGGAGGCAACGGTGGCACGGCGCCGGCGCCAGCGGTGCGGTGCCCACTACTACAGCGACTACTGCGGACTGTTACAGCCGCACTGATCGGAGGTGGCCTCCTGCTCCCGGCGACAATCGCCGCCGAGGAGTATCAGCAAGAGCGTGACCGCCTTGAACGTCTCGAAGAGGAGCTTGCAGCGCTTGAGCAACAGCTGGCGAGCGACCGTAGTGAGCACGATAGCGTGGCCGCCGAGCTCGCTACGCTCGATCGGCAAGTCGCCGAGACCGCGGGGCGACTCGATGCGCTGCGCAGCGAGCGCCGCGCGACTATGCAACGTCTCGGTCAACTCGAACGAGCTTACGAAGAAGAGGCGCAGCGATTGCGCACGCAGCGAGAGCACCTACGCGAGCAGATAGTTGCCCGTTATGCAGCCGGTCGCCATGAACGTCTGCGGCTGCTGCTCAGCGAGCAAGATCCCGCGACAACTCAGCGCCTACTCGTCTACTATGATTACTTCCAAAAGGCGCGCGTGGAGCGCATGGAGGGGCTGCTCGACGAACTCGCAGAGCTTAGCGAACTGCGCCGCCGACACCATGCTGAGGCCGAACGCCTGGCAACTCTGGAGCGCGAGGCAGCACAAGAGAGAAAGCGCTTAGCGCATCGGCGCGCCCGCCGCGATGAGTACCGCGCCACCTTAGAACAACGCATCGCGGACCGAGATCAAACGGTGAGCGAACTCGAAGGCGAGGTCGCCGAGCAGGAGTCTCTCCTCGCCGAGCTGCGGCGGCGCATCGCCCGGGCCCCCACAGCGGGGGGCGATATCGACCATTTGCGCTCCGCTCGCGGTGAGTTGCCGTGGCCCGTCTCCGGTGAGTTGGAGGAGAGCTTTGGTGAGGCGCGCGGCGGCGGGCTTACGCGCACCGGCATCGTGATCGCCGCTGCCGCCGGCGAGTCAGTGAGTGCGGTTGCGCCAGGCCGAGTCGTCTTCAGCGACTGGTTGCGTGGACTCGGCTTGCTCGTCATCATTGACCATGGCGAGGGTTATCTAACCCTCTACGGCCATAACGAAGCGTTGTATGTCGATCTCGGCGAACGGGTCGCGGCAGGTGATCGGGTGGCCACGGTGGGTACCAGCGGTGCCCGGCGAGAACCGGGCCTCTATTTCGAAATCCGTCACGGTGATGAACCCGAGGATCCTTTGGCCTGGCTGCGTTGAGTTGGGCTTAAGCTTGGCAGTCTGTAAGGAGCAATCATGCGTCCGTTAGCCGCCAAACCAATGGGCTGCGCCCTCTTCTTGGCGTTGGCGATCGCCTGGGGGGCCATCACCGGTGCGCCCGCCGTCTCGGCCAAAGAGCAGATCGCGGATACGGCGACGTCTGAAGAGCTGCCAATCGCCGAGATCGAGTTATTGACCGAGATCTACGGCCGCATTAAGCGTGATTACGTCGATGAGGTCGACGACGAACGGCTTTTTCGTGCCGCCATCCGTGGCATGCTCGCTGAACTCGACGCCCACAGCAGCTACCTGGAAGATGAAGAGCTTAAACGGCTGCAACAGGGAACACGCGGCGAGTTTGGCGGCATCGGCCTGGAGTTGGTTAGCGAGGGTGGCTTCGTCGAGGTCGTCGCTCCGATCGACGACACCCCGGCCAGTCGCGCAGGCCTCAAATCGGGCGATATCATCACCCGCGTCGACGGCGAGTCGATCCGCGGGCTTGAGCTCGGCGAAGTGGTCAGAAAGTTGCGGGGCGAGCCTGGTAGCCGTGTTGAGATGACCGTTGTGCGCGACGGCGAAGGCGAGCCGCTAACCTTCGAACTTGAACGGGCCATCATCCAAGTTGAGAGCGTACGTTCGCGCCTGCTAACCGCGGAGTTCGGTTACGTTCGGATT
Source organism: Halorhodospira abdelmalekii (assembly GCF_016583625.1). Classification (GTDB taxonomy): domain Bacteria; phylum Pseudomonadota; class Gammaproteobacteria; order Nitrococcales; family Halorhodospiraceae; genus Halorhodospira; species Halorhodospira abdelmalekii. Next base: position 16,255 of record NZ_NRRN01000001.1, read on the forward strand.
AGTCAGTTTCAAGAGCGCACCGCGCGCGATTTGCATCGAGCCCTGGAAGGCTTAAAAGATGAGGCCGAGGATCGACTCGCGGGCCTGGTTCTCGATTTGCGTAACAACCCCGGAGGGGTGCTGAACTCGGCGATCGCAGTAGCCGACGCTTTCCTCAGCGACGGCTTGATTGTCTATACCGAGGGGCGCGTGCGCCAGGCCAGCATGGAGTTTTCGGCGAGCGGGCGTGATCGGATCGACGGTGTACCGCTGATCGTCCTGATTAACCGTGGCTCGGCCTCCGGATCGGAGATCGTTGCCGGCTCCCTGCAAGACCGAGGTCGTGCAATCATCATGGGACAACCGAGTTTCGGCAAGGGCTCGGTACAGAGTGTCGTGCCACTTGGCGGACCGGCGATCAAACTGACAACGGCTCGCTACTATACCCCCTCTGGCCACTCCATCGATAAGAGGGGGGTGACCCCCGATATCACTGTCGAGCCGCTGCGGCTGACCGAGAGCGAGGGGCAAGAGATCAGCGCAGAGGCGGAGCTCAAAGGGCGTACCCCCTCTACCGAGGAGGAGCGCGACGAACAACGAGAGGCCCTGCACAGGCTTGCTCGAGAGGACTACATGCTCTATGAAGCGCTGAATCTATTAAAAGGATTGAAAATTGTTGAAGGGCGCTGAAGTTGTTTCACCATCGTCTTTATAGCCCTCTACTGACCTTGCGGATGCTGCTTGGACTCCGTGTTGAGCATAGGGGCGAGTATTGGTGGGCAGCGCGGCTGCTCGTAATGGGGGTGCTCTTGGCCGCTCTCCCCGTTCCTGGGATTGCTGCCAGCGCATTGCAGGAGGGGGGCGAGGCGAGCGCATACAATGGCGTGTTACACCGCGCGGCGCTCATCATCGACGATGTCGGCGAGACCCTCCACAACGGTCGACGGGCGGTCGACTTACCGGGCGAGGTTACGATCGCGGTACTGCCCCATACTCCCTATGGACGCGAGTTGGCCGAGCGGGCGCAACAGCGTGGCCGCGAAGTGATGCTGCATCTGCCGATGGAGGCGAAAAATCGTGCCAATCCTGGCCCGGGTGCGGTACTCCTCGATATGGATGAGGAGGAGGTACGCGCTGCTGTACGCGCTGCACTCGCTGACGTGCCGCACGTGCGTGGGGTCAATAACCACATGGGCAGTTTGGTAACGCGGCATCCCGGCCATATGCAGTGGGTGATGGAGGAGTTAGCGGCCGCCGGCGATTTATACTTTATTGACAGCCGCACTTCGGCGCGCACCGTGGCCCAACGAATCGCTGCCGAGCAGCGGTTGAAAAACAGCGCGCGCGCCTACTTCCTCGATCCGGTGCGTGACGGCGAGGTCATTGATCTTCAAATTCAACAGTTTATTGCCGCGGCTCAGCGCGAAGAGGGTGTTATTGCAATTGGTCACCCCTACCCTGAGACGCTGGAGCGCCTAGAGCGCATCTTACCTAAGTTGGCACAGAAGGGGATCGAGTTGGTGCCGGCGAGCGCCTTGGTCGATTACCCTCCAAAAGATCCGGTTGAGGAGATGGAGCCATGAGAGCACTGGTGCTGTGTGCAGAGGGCAGCGAGGAACTGGAATTGGTCACCATCGTCGATTTGCTGCGGCGCGCCACCATAGATACCGTTGTGGCTGGTTTGGCAGCAGGTCCGGTGCGCTGTAGCCGAGGCATGGTTTTTGAGCCGGAGACAACACTGGATACCGTTTTGACGGAAGCCTTCGATCTGATCGTCTTGCCAGGAGGGTTGGGCGGCACGGAGCGCTTTGAGAGCGACGAGCGAGTGCTGCAACTACTGCAGCAACAAGATGAGCGCGGCGCCTGGATTGCAGCGATCTGTGCGGCACCACGTGTACTGGTTGCTGCCGGCCTACACAAGGGGCGGCGGTTGACGGCCTACCCGACCCAGCTGGAGGCGAAGGGAGTCGAGCCGGTTGCCGAGAGCGTGGTCGTGGATCGCAACGTGATCACGTCGCGCGGTCCGGGGACAGCGATGGATTTCGGTCTGGTGCTCATCGAAGAACTCCTCGGCCAGGACCAGGCTGCAGAGGTTGAGCAGGCCTTGCAGCGCCCGCTCGCTCAACAGCGCTATGGGTAGCTGCGGTCGGCTTCCATATCGAGCTCCTTGATCTTTCGTGTCAGGGTGTTTCGACCCCAGCCTAGCAGTCGGGCGGCCTCCTGGCGGTGGCCGTGGCTGTGTTCGAGAGCGGCACGGATCAAGGTGCTCTCGAAGGCCGGCAACGCCTCATCGAGCAGGTGGTGTTGACCGGCCCGCAAGGCCTCTTCAGCCCAGGTGGCTAAGGGGCCGAGCCAGTCGTCGCCGCGTTGGCGTGGATCGCGATCAACGCACTCTACAGGGGGGGGCTCTCTCTCTTGCCGGCGAGGTTTGTCGCTTTTGAGTTCGGCCGGGAGGTCTTCGAGGACGACTTGCTGGCCGCTTGCCATGACGGTTAGCCAACGGCAAGTGTTCTCAAGTTGCCGCACGTTGCCCGGCCACGCCAGCCCCATTAGATGTTGCTCGACATCAGGATGCAGCACCTTGGGCTCAACGGCTAGTTCTTTAGCAGCACTCGCTAAGAAATGGCGGGCGAGGAGCGGGATATCCTCACTGCGTTCACGCAGTGCCGGGAGACGAATGCGGATGACATTCAGTCGATGATAGAGGTCTTCGCGAAAGGCCCCTTCGGCAACCCGATGATCCATATCCTGATGAGTCGCGGCAATGATGCGCACATCGACTTGCATCGCGGTATGGGCACCGACACGATAAAACTGACCGTCGGCCAATACACGCAGGAGACGAGTCTGCAACTCGGCCGGCATGTCACCGATCTCATCGAGAAAGAGCGAACCGCCGTGCGCTTGCTCGAAGCGTCCACGGCGCATCTGCTGCGCGCCGGTAAAGGCCCCCTTCTCATGGCCGAAGAGCTCCGATTCCATCAGATCGTGCGGAATGGCAGCCATATTCAGCGCCACAAAGGGGCCTTCGCCGCGCGGGCTGTGGCGATGGAGCGCTCGTGCAACGAGCTCTTTACCGGTGCCCGACTCGCCCGTAATGAGCACGGTCACGCTCGATCGTGACAGGCGACCGATCGCGCGAAACACTTCTTGTAGAGCCGGCGCCTCGCCGAGGATTTCGGCTGAACCACTCGGGAGGTGGGGCGGCGCTACAACCTGTGGCTGTCGGCTCATGGCTGCGCGCTGGATCAGCTCAACGGCGTCATCGACGTCGAACGGTTTGGGCAAATACTCAAATGCCCCCCCCTCATAAGCCGTGACGGCAGCATCTAGGTCGGAGTATGCGGTGATCACGATGACCGGCAGCTCAGGATCGTGGTCATGGACGCGGGCAAGCAAGGTGTGGCCATCCATCCCTGGCATGCGGATGTCGGTGACGAGGACTGCTGGCAGCGGCCGGGGCGGTTCGTCGGCGGTTAGCGCCGTGAGTGCCGCATCAGCATCAGTGAAGCAAGCGACTTGATACCCAGCGCGCTGCAGCGCTTTTTCAAGCACCCAGCGAATCGAGCGATCATCATCGACGACCCAGACACTCAGCCCCCCTTGGGATGGTTCGCTAGAGACCTGATTCATGATTGCGCTCACTCTCCATCGGCAACCAGACGGTAAAGACGGTATGGCCCGGTTCGCTGGTGCACTCGATTAACCCCCCCAAACGGCCGATCAGGTTCTGGGCGATCGGCAACCCCAGGCCGCTGCCCTCGGCGCGCGTGGTCACCATCGGATAGAAGATCTGCTCTTGCTGATGGGCGGGAATCCCAGGGCCATTATCGATAACATCGATGCGGGCTACTAAACGGTGCTGGATATCGGCGATGGTCATTTGCCGCTGTGCGCGTGTGCGTAACGTAATCTCTCCCCGCGGCCCAGCCGCCTGCCGGGCATTGCGCACCAAATTCAATACCGCCTGGATCAGATGGCTGCGTTCGCCACACAGCTGCGGCAAGCTTGGGTCGTAGTCCCGTACAATCCGCAGCGAGGCTTCGTGACTGCCCTCTTCCACCGCTTCGGCCTCGACCAGTGCCCGCACTCGTTCTAGCACTTCATGGATGTTGAGCCATTCGGCACGAGCCGGGGCGCGTGGACCGAGCAGTGAGTCGACAAGCTGCTGCAGGCGGTCCGCCTCACCGATGATCACCTGGGTGTATTCGCGCTGTTCTGGGGAATCGAGCTCAGCCTCAAGCAGCTGCGCAGCACCGCGCAATCCGCCCAAGGGGTTTTTGATCTCGTGGGCCAAGCCGCGCACCAGCTCACCGACCGCTTGATTCTGCGCAATGAGGTGCTGTTCACGGGTGATTCTCGCATGGCGATCGACTTCGGCAATCTCGATTAGGGTCCGCTGATTGGAGAGCGGAGTGACGGTGCAGTCGATCGTCACAACCCGGTGTTCTGCGATAGCCAAGCGGCGCTCGCGCTGTGTGTAGCTGCCACCACTTTGCAACGCGGTGACGACTAGCGACTCTAGCAACTCCGGGCAGCGTACCAAACTCTGCAGCGACTGCCCGTGGGCTTGACGGATGCTCAGCCGCAGCAACAGCTCCGCGGCGTGGTTGAGGGCCAACACGCGTAGGTGCTCATCGACTACGAGTACGGCAGTCGTCAGCTCGTCGAGAATCTGACTCTTGATGGCTTCGCTCGGGCTCATGTTACAGCTCTTTGCAAGTGTTAGGCCAATACCCGAAGCCACAGCGAGAATGGCGCGCGCGAACAGCGGCCGTACGTCCACTGCGCGCCCCGATCCGGTCAGCGAAAGATCGGTCGACGAACGACAAGCTTCAAGCCCGCTGCGCGCCCCCTCCGCCCGTAGCCGAAGGATGCGCGCAGCGCCGCACGAAGCACTCAGGCCTATACGCTATAGTACATATCGAACTCGATCGGATGCGTCGTCATGCGCAGACGGGTCACATCCTCCATCTTGAGCTCGATATACGAATCGATAAGATCGTCTGAGAAGACTCCGCCCTCCTTCAGGAACTCGCGATCGGCATCGAGTGCCGCAAGCGCCTCGTCGAGTTGGACGGCAACGCGCGGGATGTTTTTCTCCTCCTCAGGAGGCAGATCGTAGAGGTCCTTATCCATCGCCTCGCCCGGGTGGATCTTGTTACGGATCCCATCGAGGCCAGCCATCAGCATGGCGGAGAAGGCCAGGTAGGGATTGCCGGTCGGGTCCGGGAAGCGGACTTCGATACGTCGTGCCTTTGGATTGGTCACATACGGCACCCGCACCGAAGCGGAGCGGTTGCGCGCCGAGTAGGCAAGCAGCACCGGGGCTTCGAAGCCGGGTACCAAGCGCTTGTAACTGTTTGTTGAGGCGTTGGCAAAGGCGTTGATCGCCTTCGCATGCTTGATGATCCCGCCGATATAGAAGAGCGCCTCCTCGGAGAGCCCGCCGTACTGATCACCGCTGAAGATGTTGCGCCCACCCTTGGAGATCGACTGGTGCACGTGCATGCCGTTGCCGTTATCACCGACGAGCGGCTTGGGCATGAAAGTCGCCGTCTTGCCGTAAGCGTGAGCGACGTTGTGCACGCAATACTTGAGGATCTGCAACTCGTCGGCCTTTTTGACCAGGGTGCGCGCAGCGACCCCGATCTCACACTGCCCGGCGGTGGCGACCTCATGGTGGTGGACCTCCGGCTCTAAGCCCATATCGGCCATCGCTTGGCACATCGCGGTGCGAATGTCGTGGAGCGAGTCGACCGGTGGCACCGGAAAGTACCCCCCCTTGACACTAGGACGGTGGCCGATGTTGCCGTCCTTATAGACGCGCTCCGAGTTCCACCCGGCCTCTTCGGAGTCGACGTGGTAGAAACAGCCGCTCATGTCGGCACCCCAGCGCACATCGTCGAAGACAAAGAATTCCGGTTCCGGCCCAAAGAGGGCGGTATCACCGATGCCGCTGGCCGCTAAGTAGGCCTCGGCCCGCCGGGCAACGGACCGCGGATCGCGATCGTAGCCCTGCAAAGTGCTGGGCTCCAGGATGTCGCAAACGAGATTCACAGTTGGTTCGTCGTAGAAGGGATCGATCGTTGCGGAGTCGGGATCGGGCCGCATGATCATGTCCGACTCCTGAATGCCCTTCCAGCCTTGGATCGAAGAGCCATCGAACATCGAGCCATCCTCGAAGAGCTCCTCATCGACCTGATCGGCGGGCAGGGTGACGTGCATCTCCTTACCGCGGGTGTCGGTAAAGCGCAGATCGACGAACTTGATCTCTTCATCGGCGATCATCTTCAAAACGTCTTGTGCGGTTCGCGGCATCGTGCTCTCTGCCTCTATTGTCTGTGTGACCAAGGATGCGGAGCGCTGTGCCTCATGCTAGTGCAACGGCTCCGCGGCGGTGCCTTATTGTGGGGCATTTCGGCGAGCGGTCCAACACACAATCCGGCGTACAGCGTGGCAATGGGCCCGAAATGCTGGTTACACTAGCGCCCTTGATTGAGCAACGCGCGAGTCGTTATGTCTGAACAACCCAAAGCGCTGGCCCTGATCTCCGGGGGGCTTGATTCGATGCTTGCCGCGCGCATCGTGCAGACGCAAGGGGTCCACGTCGAAGGCGTGAACTTCTTTACCGGTTTCTGTGTCGAGGGCCACACGCATGCGATTCGAGCTAAGGATCGGCAACGCCCAAAGCGCAATAACGCCTTATGGGTCGCCGAGCAGCTTGGGATCAAACTGCACATCGAAGATGTGGTCGCCGAGTATCAAACAGTCTTGACCGACCCGCGCTATGGCTACGGGGCGAATCTCAACCCGTGTCTAGACTGTAAAATCTTTATGGTGCGTAAGGCGCGCGAGTGGATCGAGGCGAACGGCTTCGACTTCATCGTGACCGGCGAGGTCGTCGGACAGCGGCCGAAGTCACAAAAACGTCGACTGTTGCCGATCGTCGAGCGTGAATCAGGGGCAGAGGAGCGCCTGCTGCGCCCCCTCTCAGCCAAACGACTGCCACCTACCCTGCCCGAGCGCGCGGGCTGGGTCGATCGTGAACAGTTGTTCGATTTCCAGGGGCGATCGCGTAAACCACAGATGGCTCTAGCTCAGCGTTTAGGCATCGCCGAGTGGGCACAGCCGGCTGGTGGCTGCTGCTTCTTAACCGATGCACACTACTCCGCTAAGCTGGTCGATCTGTGGCAAGCGCGTGGTGCAAAGAACTACGACATGGACGATATCATGCTGCTCAAGGTGGGGCGGCACTTGCGCCCGCGTCCACACTTTAAGTTGATCATCGCCCGCGAAGAGGGCGAGAACCACTTCTTGGAGGGATACCGCTACCGCTTCCCGCACCTGCGTACCGTCAGTTGCACCGGCCCTCTGGCCCTGGTCGATGGAACCCCTGAGACAGAGGAGGAGTGGCAGTTAGCGGCGAGCCTGGTGGCCCGTTTCTCCTCAGGGCGTACGGCCGACTCGGTTGAGATCGCCGCCAGCCTGCCGGAGGAGGAGGAGATACGGCACATTGACGTCGCCCCGCTGTGCGCGGATGAGATTCCAGCCTCTTGGTACGTCGGAGTCAACTAGAGACTTCGCTCTCACTGCGAACAAGCCTCTTGGCGTGCCTCTCGGCGCGGAGTGCGCACATGGGGCGTGTCATCGGATCATAGGATCACCCAACGCCCGCTAACCCGGGACACCGACGGGGACATAGTCGGCAAGCGCTGCGCGCACAAGCCACCAGCAACCCCGCTGCAGGGCGGCGAGCCTGCTGGTATCATGCCCAGCAGTTTAAGAGTGAGGACGAGGCACGAGAAGCCGATGGAAGAGTTTTTAGAGTTTGCCCGCACCAATTGGGGTCTGGTACTGGCCTTTACCATCATCTTGCTGTGGTGGATCGGAGGTGAGCTGTTCCACTGGTACAGTGGTGTTAAGCCAGTCGATGCTGAGAGTGCCACGCGTCTATTCAATCGCGAGTCGGCGCTCTTTATCGATATGCGCTCGCGCCGCGAGTTCGATAGCGGCCATCTGCCGAGCGCATTTCATATGCCAGAGGCCGAAATCGAGCAGCTCATGACCCGCTTGCGCAAGCAGAGCGGTGCTGAAGATCCACCGCTGATCGTCTACGACGAGGCGGGTAAGGAGGCGGGCCGTATGGCACGTAAACTTCGAAAACAGGGGTTTAGCCGTGTCTACCGGCTCAAGCGCGGTATGAACGCTTGGCGCGATGCTGGGTATCCGCTGGAAGATGCGAAAAAGACGAAAGGTAAGTAGAGCATGGCTGACGAACACGGCAATGGCAGCGCGGCGGCGGGTGCGCAAGGTGAGGCGAAGCAGAGCTTTCAGATCGCCAAGGTCTACCTGAGCGATGTCTCCTTCGAGGCCCCCGGAGTGCCGGAGGCCTTCCGCGGCGAGTGGCGGCCGCAGATTGATGTCGAACTCGGCTCGCGCATCCGCGAGTTAGAAGCGAATACGTACGATGTAATCCTGATCGTCACGGTCACCGCCAAAAACGACGATCAGACGGCCTTTCTATGCGAGGTCAAACAGGGCGGCGTCTTTCGCCTGGAGGGCTTTCCGAGCGCCGATTTGGATCGGATTCTCGGCGCCTACTGTCCAGCGCAGCTCTTTCCCTTTGCCCGCGAGGCGGTTAACGACCTCGTCGTACGCGGCGGTTTTCCGCAACTGCTGCTCTCGCCGGTCAACTTCGAAAGTCTCTATCTGCAGCAACGACAGCAGCGACAGCAGCAGCAAAACGCCGCCTCCGGTAACGGCGAGGCTGTTGGCAGCGCGCAGAACAGCAATGGCGAGGGGCGCCGCTAGGAGGGAGATGGCGTGAGCACGATCGCGGTCCTCGGTGCCGGGGCGTGGGGTACGGCGCTGGCTAAGGTGCTTGGTGATAACGCCCATGCGGTTTGGCTGTGGAGCCGCGACAGCGAGCATGTTGAGGCGATCAACCGTAGCGGCGAAAATCGCCGCCACCTCCCCGGCTGTTCGTTGCCTGCTACGCTGCGCGCTACGGCAGACCTGGAAGAGGCGGTCGGTGACAGCGACTGGATCCTACTCGCCGTACCGAGTGCAGCCTTTCGCGAGATCGTTGCACGCTTGGCACCGTACGCCCCGCCGCGCCTCGCCTGGGCAACCAAAGGCCTGGAGGCCGAGTCTGGGGGCTTTTTGCACGGCGTAGTCGATAAGCTGCTTTCGCCCCCCCCTGCCATGGCCGTCCTCTCCGGTCCGACCTTCGCAGCCGAGATCGGTCGCGGTCTGCCGGCCGCAATGACGGTCGCTTCGACCTGTGAGAGGTTCGCTGCCGATATGGTGGCGGCCTTCCATAGCGAGCGCTTCCGCCTCTACACCAACCCCGATATGATCGGCGTCCAGCTCGGCGGTGCGGTCAAGAATGTGCTTGCGGTGGCCACTGGTGTCAGCGATGGCTTGGGGCTGGGGGCCAACGCCCGAGCCGCCCTGGTGACCCGCGGATTGGCGGAGATCTCACGCCTCGGCGATCGCCTCGGTGCCGATCCACGCACCTTGATCGGGCTGGCCGGGATGGGCGATCTGCTGCTGACCTGCACCGACGATCAATCGCGCAACCGCCGTTTCGGCTTGGCCTTGGGTCGCGGGGCGACGATTGCCGAGGCCTTGGAGTCGGTCGGCAGCACCGTGGAGGGGGCACGCACCGCTGGCGAGCTCTACAGCTTAGCGGCGACGTACGAAGTCGAAATGCCGATCAGCGCTGCGGTCCATCGGCTGCTGCAAGGCGAGATCGATCCCGGTTTGGCGGTGCGCGAGCTGATGGAGCGCGCGCCGAAACCAGAGCTCTGAAGCGGGAGTGGGCAGTGGCCTGGATCATCCTCGATCGTGACGGCGTGATCAATTACGACTCTGAGCACTTTATCCGGTGTGCAGCGCAGTGGACACCGATCCCCGGTAGCATTGAAGCGATCGCTGCCCTGAGTGCTGCCGGTTGGCGGGTGGCGGTGGCGACCAATCAATCCGGGTTGGCGCGGGGGCTGCTCAACGAAGACGATCTACGCGGAATCCACCGTCGCATGCAGGCCGAGATTGCAGCCGCTGGCGGTCAGATTGAGGCGATCGCTTACTGTCCGCACGGCCCTGACGACGGTTGCCGCTGCCGCAAACCACAGCCGGGGCTCTACGAGGATTTGGCCCACAAATTGGGTGAGTCGTTGCCCGGAACGCCGGTGGTCGGGGATTCGGCGCGCGATCTGGTGGCCGCCGTTGCGGTCGCTGCCCGCCCGCTGTTGGTAGAGACCGGTAAAGGGGCAACCACCTTGGCCGCAGGCGAAGTGCCGGCGCAGACGGAAGTCTTTAGCGATCTGCGCGAGGTCGCTGAACATTTGCTGGGGCGGTCGATTGCGTAGCTGCCCGTCCTGACAAGGCGGTAGCTATCACATAGGAGAGTGTGAATTGAGTCGAGGCGTACAGACCCGAGTCTGGTTGGGCAGTATCGGTCACCTAATGCTGATGGCCGTAACCGCCCCGCTATGGGCCATCGCTGGGATGGCTACATTGCTGCTGCCCTATCGCTGGCGCTACCGGATCTTGATGAGCTGGGCGTGGATGGTAATCGCCGCCTTGCGTCCGTTATGCGGCATACACACGCGCGTCTACGGCCTAGAAAACCTGCCGCAACAAGCCTGCGTCGTCATGGCCAAGCACCAATCGGCGTGGGAGACCTTGGCCTTGCCCTATTGGCTCGATCCGGCGAGTTGGGTGCTGAAACGTTCGCTGTTACGGATTCCCTTTTTCGGCTGGGGGCTGAAGATACTCCGGCCGATCGCAATCGACCGGGCAGCGGGCAAGGAGGCGTGGCAACAGATCTTGGCGCAAGGAGAACGGCAGCTCGACGAGGAGCGCTGGGTGATCGTCTTCCCCGAAGGGACGCGGGTAGCTCCCGGTGAGCGCGGGCGTTACCGCAGCGGCGGTGCCCATCTGGCGATCCACACCGGACGACCGATCATCCCAGTCGCTCACAACGCCGGACGGTGCTGGCCACGGCGCAGCCTGTTGCGTTATCCCGGCGAGATCACGGTAGTCTTTGGCCCGCCGATCGAGGCGCAGGGGCGCAGCCCGAGCGCGGTTATGGCCGAGGTCGAAACGTGGATTGAGACACAGATGGCGCAGATCGACCAACCTACAGACCAAGGTCCCGCAAACCCCAATGGATCGTAACGAACTCGATTGTCGCAACCTCCTTTGTCCGATGCCGGTGATCCGCACCCAGGCACGAATTGCGCGAATGCAGCCTGGAGAGGTGCTGGAGGTCATCGCCACCGACCCCGGGGCGTTGCACGATATCCCGGCCTGGTGTCGGGTCCACGGTCACGACCTGCTAGAGACCGCAGAGGAGGGGCGCGAGATCCGTCTGCGCATCCGCGTCGGTGAGCGCTAACCCTTACTTTTATAGAGATCAATAGTATACTGCGCAGCCGACAGTGCGGCAGGCACCACGATAGGCCCCAAGATGAAAAAGGAAGGGAGGCGCAGCTTGGCGGAGCAACGACCACGGGACTTCCAGACGCTGATCCTGGCCCTTGAGCAGTATTGGGCGCGCCAGGGGTGTGTCATCGTGCAACCTCTCGATATGGAGGTCGGCGCCGGCACCTTCCATCCGGCCACCTTTCTACGCGCCATCGGCCCCGAGCCGTGGTACGCCGCCTATGTGCAGCCCTCGCGGCGACCGACCGATGGGCGCTACGGCGATAACCCGAACCGACTGCAACACTACTACCAATATCAGGTGGTGCTGAAGCCCTCCCCGATCGATTTTCAGGAACGCTTTCTCGGTTCACTAGAGCACATCGGCATCGATCCGCTGGTCCACGATATCCGCTTCGTTGAGGACGACTGGGAGTCGCCGACCCTCGGGGCGTGGGGGCTCGGCTGGGAGATCTGGCTCAATGGGATGGAGATCGCCCAGTTCACGTACTTTCAGCAGGTCGGAGGCCTCGACTGCCGCCCCGTGATGGGCGAGATCACCTACGGCTTAGAACGCATCGCCATGTATATTCAGGACGTCGAGAGCGTCTTCGATCTGCTTTGGGCCGAGACCGAGCGTGGCCCGGTAACGTACGGCGATGTCTTTTTACAGAACGAGCGCGAACAGTCCGCTTACAACTTTGAACACGCCCCGGTTGAGGCGTTGCGTGAGCGTTTTACCCATCTTGAGAGCGAGTGTCGGCGCTTGGTCGAACACGGCCTCCCGCTCCCCGCCTACGAACAAGTCCTCAAGGCCTCACACACCTTTAACCTGCTCGATGCCCGCGGTGCAATATCGGTGACAGAGCGGCAAGGCTACATCTTGCGGGTGCGTAACCTAGCCCGCGCCGTTGCCCAGGCCTACTACGATGCGCGCGCCGAGCTCGGTTTCCCGATGCTGCCGCAGCATGATACGCAGTCGCGGCAGGAGGAGAGTGGCACGCATGAGTGAACGGATTCCCCTGCTGATCGAGATTGGCACCGAAGAGCTGCCGCCGCGCGCCCTACGGCCCCTTATGGCGGCCTTTCGTGATGAGCTCGTCGCCGAGCTAAAGGAGGCACGGCTCGCCCCGGAGGGGGTTCAGGCGTACGCCACACCGCGCCGTCTGGCCGTCTTTATTGACCAACTCGCTACGGCACAGGCCGATGAGCAGGTCGAGCGATTGGGCCCGAAAGAGGCCAGCGCACGCACCCAGGATGGCGGTTGGAGTCAAGCGGCGGAGGGGTTTGCTCGTTCATGCGGGGTCGGCGTCGAGGCGCTGACTGTGGTCGATACCGATAAGGGACGCCGCTTAGCGTGGCGCGGGGTGCAACCCGGGCAGGCCGCTGTCGCGATCATCCCCGATGCGGTCGCCGCGGCCCTGGGTCGGTTGCCGATCCCTAAGCGTATGCGCTGGGGCGCTGGCACGGTTGAGTTTGTCCGCCCGGTGCACTGGGTGGTCGCCCTGCTCGGCAGCGACGTCGTCCCCGGTTGCGTCATGGAGATTCCCTGTGGGCGCACGACCTACGGGCACCGCTTTCACGGCCGCGGCCGAGAGGCGATCGAGCTGGCGCACGCCGCGGAGTACGCAGCGACCCTCCATCGTGAAGGCAGCGTAATTGCCGACTTTGATGAGCGTCGAGAGCAGATCGCCGCGGCCGTCGCGCAGCAGGCCGAGCAGCTCGGCGGTGAAGCCGTACTCGATGAGGCGCTGCTCGATGAGATCACCGCTCTTGTCGAGTGGCCGGTCGCCCTGACCGGTGGCTTCGATCCGCGCTTCCTCGCCGTCCCCGAAGAGGCCCTGATCTCGAGCATGCAGGGCCATCAACGCTGCCTGCCGATTCGTGATGCCAGCGGGGCGTTGCAGCCGCACTTTATCGCGGTGGCCAATATCGCCAGCCGGCAACCGGAAGAGGTCCGGCGCGGCAATGAGCGGGTCATCCGGCCGCGACTCGCCGATGCGGAGTTCTTCTGGCTGCAAGATCGGCGACGCCCACTCGCCGACCGACTCGACGACTTGGCCGCTGTGACCTTCCATCGCCAGCTTGGCGATTTGCGCGCCCGCAGCGAACGGATCGCCGAATTGGCCGCCCGCCTCGCCCGCCAAACGGGTGCTGAGCCGATTACTGCCTATCGCGCCGGGCTGCTGTGTAAGTGCGATCTGGTCACCGAGATGGTCGGTGAGTTCCCGGAATTGCAGGGGATCATGGGCGGTTACTATGCCGAGGCCGACGGCGAAGAGGCGGCGGTGGCAACCGCCATTCGCGAGCACTACCGCCCCGCCTTTGCCGGTGATGCCCTCCCGACAACCCAACTCGGACAAATCGTTAGTCTCGCCGAGCGCATCGACACCTTGGTCGGGATCTTTGCAACGGATGGCCCACCGAGCGCCGATAAAGACCCCTTTGCGCTGCGCCGCGCCGCCATCGGCCTGCTGCGCGGTCTGGTCGAGGGGGGGCACGATCTCGATTTAGGCGAACTGCTCGAATTCGCCGCCGGTCAGCTGCCCATTGCGGTCGATACCGCCGCGGTCGTCGAGGCGGTCAAGCGCTTCGCTCTGGAGCGGTTGCGCGGCTACTACGCCGAGCAGGGTTTTCGCAGTGAGCTGTTCGAGGCCGTTGCGGCGATCGCGCCGAACTCGCCGCTCGACTTCCACCGCCGCTTGACCGCGGTCGCCGCCTTTTGGCAGCGGCCCGAGGCTGAGCACTTAGCGGCCGCTAACAAGCGCATCCGCAACATCCTCCGGCGTACAGAGATGGCGGTCTCTGGCGATCCCGCACAGCCACCGCAAGGCGGCGGCTCCGAGGCAGCCGAGCAGCAACTAGCGGGGGCACTTGCGGCGTGCTGGCGGCAAGCGGAGCCACATATCGCCGCTGGCGAGTACGAATCGGCACTGCACCACTTAGCCGCGTTGCACGAACCGGTCGACCGATTCTTCGACGAGGTGCTGGTTATGGATGAGGATGCCGAAGTGCGCCGGCGACGTCTTGAGCTGCTCGACGGAGTGCGGGCCGCCTTTGCGGCGGTCGCCGACGTCTCGGAGCTACCTACTGCTTAAGCATTACGCCGTCGCCGTGGTGTCGGGGGAGCGCTCTTCAGCAGTCCTTACCCTCCTTACCCTTTCAGCATCGCTGCCGACTGCGCCGCGGAAGTGCCCACAGCAAGCTAACGACCCCGCAGAGGCCGAGCACCCAAGTCAGTGTCGAGAGCTCGTCCCATCCGCTCACCGGCTCGCCCTGCTGGGTTAAGACGGCGGCGATGATCAAAGCCCCACCAAGGATGGCCGCGTAGACACGGCGCTGGCTGCGTTCGAGCTCTCCGCGCAGCTGTTCCATTTCGTCGCCGTGGTGCTGAAGTTCACAACGCATGGTGTGCAGATCGTTCAGCCCCCGCTCAAGCCGATTTGGCAACTCGGGGAGTTTTTCGCCCCACTCTGGCAATTGCCGCTGCACCCTACGCCAGACCGCCTGTGGCCCGAGCTCATCGCGCATCCAGCCTTCGAGGAAGGGCTTAGCGGTCGTCCACAGATCTAGATCGGGATAGAGCGTGCGGCCCAAACCTTCGACGTTGAGCAACGTCTTTTGTAGCAGCACCAGCTGCGGTTGGACCTCCATATCGAAACGCCGCCCGGTCTGAAAGAGACGGATCAAGAGCTGGGCGAGCGAGATCTCGTGCAGCGGGCGCTCGAAGATCGGCTCACAGACGGTGCGAATCGCCGCCTCAAGTTCATCGACACGGGTCGTCTCGGCGACCCAGCCCGATTCGACGTGCAGCTCGGCCACGCGGCGGTAATCGCGGTTAAAGAAGGCTAAAAAGTTACCGGCTAAGTAGTGGTGATCGACCGGTGCTAAAGAGCCCATGATGCCGAAGTCGATGGCGATATAGCGCGGTTCCTGTTTACGCTCCGGATCGACGAAGATATTGCCCGGATGCATATCGGCGTGAAAAAAACTGTGCCGGAAGACTTGCGTGAAAAAGATCTCGGTGCCCCGCTCGGCGAGACGCCGCAGATCGATGCCGTGCGCCCGCAATGCCGGAATATCGCTGACCGGGATGCCGTGTACTCGCTCCATGACCAGAACATCCCGGCTGGTATAGCGCCAATGGATCGCCGGTACGTAGAGCAGATCGGAGTCGAGAAAGTTGCGCCGCAGCTGCGAGGCGTTCGCCGCCTCCCGCATCAGGTCGAGCTCGTCGTAGAGGTTCTTCTCAAGTTCAGCGATGATCTCGACCGGATGCAAGCGCTTAGCATCAGGTACGTAGCGCTCGGTCATCCGTGCAGCGGCGTAGAGGAGCTCAAGATCGTGGCCGATTACCGCCCGAATGCCGGGCCGTACTACCTTGACGACGACCGCGGTGCCGTCGTGCAGACGCGCACTGTGGACTTGGGCAATCGATGCTGAGGCGATCGGTGTATCATCAAACTCCGCAAAGAGAGTCGCTAGCGGAGCACCGCAACTGCGCTCGATGATGCGCCGAGCATCCTCGCAAGGAAAGGGAGGCACCCGATTTTGCAGCAGTGCGAGCTCATCGGCGATATCACTTGGCAGTAAATCGCGGCGCGTCGAGAGGATTTGCCCGAGCTTGACGAAGATCGGCCCGAGCTCTTCGAGCGCACAGCGCAGTCGCACGCCGCGCGGCACGCGGTGGCGCCGCGCCCACCGCCACGGCATCAACGGGCCGAGAAAGCGCACTGGGCTGAGCAGCGGGATCGCCAGCACCACCTCGTCGACGCCGTGGCGCAGCATTGCCAGCTGAATGCGCGTCAGCCGAAAGAGTTGTCGAGGGCCGATCATAAAGCGACGGCGCTAGCGGTCAATAGACCCAGCCGGTGTGGATAGCGACCACCCCGGCAGAGAGCAATTTGTACTCACAATCCTCAAAACCGGCTTCGCCCATCATACCAGCCAGGGTCGGTGCATCCGGGTGGACTCGGATCGATTCAGCCAAGTAGCGGTAGCTATCGGCGTCGCTAACGATCAGCCGGCCCATGAACGGCATCACCTTGAAGGAGTAAAAATCGTAAGCCGGACGCAGTGCCGGGATGTAGACGTGGGAGAATTCCAGAATCATCGCCCGACCGCCGGGCCGTAGGATGCGGCGCATCTCGCGCAGCGCCTGCTCCTTATGGGTGACGTTGCGCAAGCCAAAACCGATCGTAACCCGGTCGAAAGAGGCGTCGGGAAAGGGCAGCGACTCGGCGTTACAGAGCGCGTAAGCGGCCCGCTCATCGACCCCCTCATTAATGAATCGATCGCGCCCACGACGCAACATCGCTGCATTGATATCACTGAGGACGACGCGGCCGTCGGCCCCGATGCGATCCAACGCCAAGCGCGCCAGATCACCGGTGCCACCAGCGAGATCAAGGACTTGATGACCGGGACGAAGAAAAGTCTGGGCGATCGCCTGACGTTTCCATAGCCGGTGGAGCCCGGCCGACATCAGATCGTTCATCAAGTCGTAGCGATCGGCCACGGAATCGAAGACGGACCCGACGTGTCGGGCCTTCTCGTTGACCGGAACCTCGCGATAACCAAAATGGGTGGTCTTTTCTTCGCTCACACTCTCTCCCTCAACCTGCGTTGAATCGTCGGCCCGTGCTACAGGATGTAGCGGCTTAAATCTTCGTTGGCTGCCAACCCGGCTAGGTGTTCATCGACATAGGCCGCATCGACGGTGAACTTCCGCCCACTCAGGTCGGCCGCCTCGAAGGAGAGCTGCTCAAGTAGCCGCTCCATGACCGTATGCAGACGTCGGGCACCGATATTCTCTGTCGTCTCGTTGACCTGACGGGCCACCTCAGCGATGCGCCGCACCCCATCATCCGTGATCGTCAACTCAACCCCTTCGGCCGCCATCAACGCCTGGTATTGCGCCACTAGTGAGCTATCCGGTTCCGTCAGAATGCGCACAAACTCCTCGGCGCCCAACGCACTGAGCTCGACCCGGATCGGCAACCGGCCCTGCAACTCCGGAATCAGATCGGAGGGTTTAGCAACATGAAACGCCCCCGAGGCGATAAAGAGAATATGATCGGTGCGCACCATGCCGTGCTTGGTCGAGACGGTCGCCCCCTCGACAAGCGGGAGCAGATCGCGCTGCACCCCCTCCCGTGAGACATCGCCTCCGCCGCTGTGTTCGGCACGTTTGGTGACCTTGTCGATCTCATCGAGAAAGACGATGCCCTGCTGCTCAACCCGCTGTACGGCCTCGGCCTTGATCTCTTCGTCGTTGACGAGTTTGGCTGCCTCTTCATCGCGAAGTACGCGACGCGCCTCGCGAAGCGGCAGTTTGCGGCGCTTGGTGCGCTCTTGGCCGAGGTTGCGGAAGAGGCCCTGCAGTTGGTTCGACATCTCCTCCATTCCGGGAGGAGCCATGATCTCGACACCGGGGCCACCCGCCTGCACCTCGATCTCGATCTCCCGGTCATCGAGATCACCGCTACGGATCTTGCGGCGGAACTTTTCGCGCGTGGCATTTTCGACGCGCTCTGATTCACCACTGCTGCTAGGCCTCGGCAGCAGTGCATCCAAGAGGCGTTCCTCAGCGGCGTACTCAGCCTGCTGACGCATCCGCTGTATCGCCTCTTCGCGGACCAACTTCAGCGCCAAATCGGCCAAATCGCGCACAATCGATTCGACATCACGGCCGACGTAGCCGACCTCAGTAAATTTGGTTGCCTCAACCTTAATAAAGGGAGCACGTGCTAAGCGCGCCAACCGCCGCGCAATCTCGGTCTTGCCGACCCCGGTCGGCCCGATCATTAAGATGTTCTTCGGGGTAATTTCGTTGCGCAGAGGCTCATCGACTTGCATACGCCGCCAACGGTTGCGCAACGCAATGGCAACCGCCCGCTTGGCGTCCGCTTGGCCGACGATGTGCTTATCGAGCTCCTGGACAATCTCCCGAGGGGTCATCGTGGCTTCAGACATGCTTACTGCTCCTCGACCGCCGCATCGGGCAGGGTTTCGATGGTGATATGGTGATTGGTGTAGACGCAGATATCGCCGGCAATCTCAAGGGCGCGTCGGGTAATGGCCGCCGCTGAGAGTTCGGTGCTGCTAACCAGTGCCCGCGCG
This sequence comes from Halorhodospira abdelmalekii, assembly GCF_016583625.1. Classification (GTDB taxonomy): domain Bacteria; phylum Pseudomonadota; class Gammaproteobacteria; order Nitrococcales; family Halorhodospiraceae; genus Halorhodospira; species Halorhodospira abdelmalekii. The sequence continues at coordinate 34,789 of NZ_NRRN01000001.1, forward strand.
GCCGCCTGTGCGTAAGGCCCACCAGAACCAACGGCCATTAACTGATCCTCCGGCTCGATGACATCGCCCGTACCGGAAAGCGTCAAGATGGTGCTGTTGTCGGCGACCACCAGTAACGCTTCAAGGCGCCGCAGCACACGATCGGAGCGCCACTCCTTGGCCAATTCGACGGCGGCCCGTGCCAGTTGGCCGTGGTGTTTTTCGAGCTGACCCTCGAAGCGCTCAAAGAGGGTAAAGGCGTCAGCCGTAGCACCGGCAAATCCAGCCAGCACTTGCCCGTGATAGAGCCGCCGCACCTTGCGCGCATTGCCCTTGAGCACGGTGTGACCAAGGGTGACCTGCCCGTCGCCACCGAGGGCAACAGACCCGGCGCGCTGTACGGCTAAGATGGTGGTTCCGTGTAGCTGTTCCAAGGCCTCTCTCCACACTATCAGTCAAACGCTCAGTCATCTTTCCGTGTCTCGGTATCGGGGCGGTGCCGACGAGCCCGAGGGTGGGCACGATCGTAGACCTGAGCAAGGTATTGAAAATCGAGATGGGTGTAGATCTGCGTCGTCGACAGCGCAACGTGGCCGAGCAGTTCTTGGACGGCACGCAGGTTGCCGCTCGACTCCAGCAGATGAGTCGCAAAGGAGTGGCGCAGCATATGCGGGTGCAAATGCCGTGCTACACCGCTATGGCTGGCGAATCGCTGCAGCCGCAGTTGCACACTGCGGGCACCGAGTCGACGGCCGCGGCGACTGACGAAGAGGGCCGCCTCATCGGCGTGGGCGACACCGGGCCGCTGGCGCAGCCACCGCCTCACAGCCTCCCGAGCAATCCGCCCGACCGGCAGCACCCGCTCCTTATCACCTTTGCCGCACACCCGTACTGTACCAGAGGTCAGATCGATGTCCGCCAAATCGAGACCGACCGCCTCACTCAAACGCAGTCCACTGGAGTAGATCAGCTCGAAGATTGCCAGATCGCGCTCATCGAGGATCGCGGCCATCCGTTCTGCTTCATCGCGCGCGTCTGCCACCGCTCTGGGCGCGCCTTGCCGAACCACTCGCTGCCCTTCGCCATCAAAGAGCGCGGCGACTTCGTCGGGATCGAGCGTATGTGGCAACTCTTTTCCCGTGCGCGGCACACTGACATCGACGGCCGGATTGACGGTACAGATCCCTTCGCGCTGTAAGAAGCGAAAGAGGGTGCGAATCGCCGATAAGCGGCGTGCTAGAGTCGTAGCCGAACGTCCTTGCCGGCGCCCCAGGGCGACAAAGGCGCGTACTGTCGTATCGTCTACTTGTCCCCAGTCGGCCAGACCGCGTTCCCAGCAGAAGCGGCCAAAAGCCGTTAAATCGAGTCCGTAATTGTAGCGGGTACGCGCGCTCATGCGTCGCTCATTTGCCAAATAGGCCATAAAACGCTGCAACGGCCCATCATAGGCCGGCGCATCGACTGCACCGCACGCTGTTACCGGTGGATCCGCCCGATCCACGCTGCTCATGCCCCTGTCCGGCCCCCCGCGGAAGCTGGCGTCAGCAGCCGCTGTAAGGTGCGTGCAACGATGGCTCCCAAGCGGCGCAGAAAGACCGTTCCCTGCTCCGGGTGGTAGCGCTGCGCATCACTGCTACCAATCCCCAAGACACCAAGTGGTCGATCCTCATAGAGCGGAACCACAGCCGCACTAGCGATTGTTGATGCAATCTCCGGGAAGAGACGCTCGGCTTGCGCCGTGGAGGGCGGACCGCAAACCGGCCTACCGTCGCTGAGCAACGCTCGGAACGGCTCAAGGGCAGCATCCGCGGGGCCACTGCACAACTCGCCCATGGCCGACTCGGCAGCACACTGCGGCGGACACTCGCCTGGCTCCGCAATCAGTAGTAGACCCACTCCGTCGGCCTGGAACCCCTCGCGCAACCCGGCTCGCAAGCACTCGATAGCAGCCTGCAAATCGGCAGCACGCAACAGCTCTAAGGTCAACTCGTGCAACCGCTCTGCGGTCCTGTCGTTGTAGCGGGCGATGCGTAACAATTCATCCAGGTTATGCCGCAGATCGCTATTCTCGCTTCGCAGTACAGAGACCTGTCGTTCGATCAGCGAACTGGCATCGCCACAGCGGTGGCGCAACTCCAATTGCGCCAGCAGCTGCGGATAGCGCAATAGGAGATCGGGATGCATCGCGAGGTAAGTCGTCACCTCCGCTTCGCTCAATTCGGTCCGCGAGTGGTGCGGTGCGTCTTGACTCACGCTATCGATCTCTACCCCCCCGAGCGACACGCCCTGAACACTTCAACTTGATTCAATCAACCCGACTCTAGGGTAGACAGCGATCCATCCGGAGAGTAGCCCGGTCAATGCGCACTGGTCAGCCGAATCTCGCCACTAAAGACGCTGCGCGCGGGACCAGTCATCCACAACGGCTCCCCGGGGCCGGGCCAGTCTATCACGAGCTGCCCCCCTGGCAACTCGACCGTAACTTGTGCATCCAGCTCCCCCCGGCAGCGGCCGACAACGACAGCAGCACAGGCACCGGTGCCGCACGCTGGGGTCTCCCCCGCTCCGCGTTCGAAGACGCGCAGCCGAATGCGATTGCGCGCGCAGATCTGCATAAAGCCAACATTGACCCGTTTCGGAAAGCGTTCATGCGTTTCGAGCAAGCGGCCTAGCTCAGCGACCGGCGCTTCGCTCACATCGGTTACGCGCAGCACCGCGTGCGGATTGCCAAGCGAGACAGCACCGATGTCGTGTTCGCCGACAGACGTGGCCAGGGTGTAGTGATTCTGTTGGCGCTCGGCGATGAAGGGGATACGAGCCGGGTCAAGCTCAGGCACGCCCATATCGACCCGGATCGTTTCTGCGGTACCGATCTCTACGGTAGTCAGGCGCCCCGGAGTCTCAACGCGCAGAGACACCCCGGAAAAAAGACCGTGATCGACCAGGTAGCGCGCCAGGCAGCGCACCCCGTTGCCACAGTGCTCCGCCTCGCTGCCATCGGCGTTGTAGATCCGATAGCGCACATCGGCTCGCGGGTCGTTCGCCGCTTCGGCCACCAGCACCTGATCACAGCCCACCCCCCGGCGCCGATCGGCTAACGAGCGCACGCTCTGCGGATCAAGGTTGAGCCTCTGCGTAAGGCCGTTGAGCACGACAAAATCGTTGCCCAACGCCTCCATCTTGGTAAATTCCATGATCACTCCGGGCGCACCGTAGTTGCGATCCGATCGCCCTAGCCACCGACCAGGACGGATTCACCACGCATGAGATCGTCGATTGTCTCGCGCCGCCTGATCAGGTGGGCCTGAGCACCGTCGACCAGGACCTCGGGGGCACGGGGACGGCCGTTGTACTGTGAGGCCATCGCCGCACCGTAGGCCCCCGTGCAACGAATCGCCAAGACATCGCCAGGGGCAACAGCCAAGGGGCAGTGGCGGGCGAAGAGATCACTCGATTCACAGATCGGTCCGACCACCTCCCGGTCTCGTATCGGCTCATCGTCCCGGGTGATAAGCGGTTCGATGCGGTGAGCGGCATCGTAGAGTGCCGGTCGCAGATAGTCGTTCATCCCGGCATCGACGATGACCAGATCACGTCCAGCGCTCTGCTTAAGGTACTCCACCCGGGTCAGCAACGCTCCGGCCTCGGCGACGATGGCACGCCCGGGTTCGACCAGCAGTTCAACACCGAGATCGCTCAGAGGAGCCGCAACCGCTGCGATGTGGTTTTGCGGATCGGGAGGCTCCTCATCGACGTAGCGCACCCCGAGCCCGCCACCTACATCGACATGACCCATCGTGATACCGCGTTCGTGCAGCGTACGGACCAACGCTGCAGTGCGTTCAGCCGCCTCGCGCAGCGGAGCCACCGAGAGCAACTGCGAACCGATGTGAAACGCCACCCCCTCCACCGTCAGGTGAGGACTGGCAGCGGCGTGTTGATAGAGCGCCTCCGCCTCATCCAGGGCGATGCCGAACTTACTCTGCGCCAATCCGGTAGCGATGTAGGGGTGGGTCTGAGGATCGATATCGGGGTTAATACGCAGTGCGATCGGCGCCGGGTTTGCCGACTCGGCAGCGATGCCCTCAATGCGCTCCAGCTCGGCAGCGGATTCGACATTAAAACAGCGGATCCCGGCGAGCAGCGCACGGCGAATCTCCTTGACCGTCTTCCCCACGCCGGAGAAGACGATCCGCGCCGGATCGCCGCCGGCACGCAAGACCCGCGCTAGCTCACCGCCAGAGACGATATCGAACCCTGCCCCGCGCTGTGCGAGTAGGCTCAAGATCGCCAACGTCCCGTTCGCTTTAACGGCGTAGCAGAGGCTACCACGCCCGCGTAGGGCCTCTCGATAGGCGTCCCAGCGCACCTCGATCGCGTGGCGAGAGTAGACGTAGCAAGGCGTTCCGAAGCGCTGCGCGATATCGCGCAGTGGCACCGATTCGATCCACAATTCGCCCTCATCGTCACGGCGATAGCCGATGCTCGCACTCATGCCACCTCCTCAGCGGCCGGATCGGGATCCCCTCCAGCCTGCTCCTCCGGCAAGTAGAGATCCGTCTTCTGACCACAGCTCCAGAGCAGTAGTAAAAACGGCACGGACACCAGCCACCAGCGCCAAACTCCCGCCACCCTAGCCTCCTGAACGACTCCTGCTAAAATACCACCCCATTATAGCGGTATGGTGTCACAGTTCGAACGCGCTGGACCACAGCGGTATGGTTACTGTCCGATAACCGCCAGCGCTCGGCCCCAGCCAGCGCCCCGCAAGCAGCGCGGCGCATTTTGAGCCATCGTTACCCATCGTTATACTGATCCAACCATCAACAAAATATGGCGCTGCGTAATGACAGACAATCCTCTTATCGGTTTAGCCGAGCTCGGCCAGAGTGTTTGGTACGACAACATCCATCGCGACCTGTTACCCGACGGGCTGCGTGCGCTCGTCGGCAGTGACCGGCTGTCTGGGGTAACCTCAAATCCTTCTATTTTTCAACAGGCTATAAGCGGCGGGTCGAGCTACGACACGGCGCTTGCAGAGTGGATCGCCGCTGGTGAACGGGAGCCAGAGACCCTCTATGAGCACCTCGCCATAGCCGATATTCGCAGCGCTGCCGATGTCCTGGCCCCGGTCTATTTGGAGACGGGGGGGCGCGACGGTTTCGTCAGTATCGAAGTCGCCCCGCAATTGGCCCACGATGCCGCCGGTACGATCAACGAGGCCCTGCGGCTGAACACGGCGATCGGGCGCGACAACGTCATGATCAAGGTGCCGGCAACATCCGCTGGGATCGAGGCGATTGCTGAGCTAACTGCCCAGGGCCTCTCCGTTAACGCCACGCTGCTCTTCTCCGTCGAACGCTATCGGGCCGTCGCCGAGGCCTATCTGCAAGGCCTGCAGCGCCGGATCGAGGCCGGTGAACCGATCAACCATATCGCCTCGGTCGCAAGCCTCTTTATCAGTCGGATCGATGCTCAGATCGATGCTCAGCTGCTGGAACGGGGCTGCGACGAACTGCTCGGCCAAGCCGCCATCATTAACGCGCGCTGCGCTTACCGTGTCTACCGTGAACTCTTCCATAGCGGCGTCGGCGCTGCGCTTGAGCGCCACGGCGGGCAATCGCAGAGACTGTTGTGGGCCAGTACGGGTGTCAAAGATAAACGCTATCCGCCGACTTACTACGTCGATGCCCTCGCCGCCCCCGAGACCGTGACGACGCTGCCCCCGGCGACTTACGAAGCCTATCGCATCGAGGGCGTACCGAAGCCGCGCCTACTCGAAGATTTAGAGGCGGCTCCGCGGCAGTGGGAGCAACTGCAAGCGGCTGGTATCGACACCGAAGCCGTCTTGGAGAGACTCGAGCAACAAGGGATTGAGGCCTTCGTCAAGGCTCATCAAGGGTTGCTGCAAGATCTAGCGGCCAAGGTCGAGCGCATCGCCGCTGGCTAAGCCGCAATCGTGTTGAGGGGAGGCGAGCAGTGGCCACATACGCAGTCGGTGACATTCAGGGATGCCGAGCTTCACTCGAGCGCCTACTAGATAAGCTGCGTTTCGATCCGACAGCCGATCGCATCTGGTTCGTCGGCGATCTGGTGAACCGCGGTCCCGATTCGCTCGGCGTATTGCGTCTGATACGCAACCAGTTGCAGGATCGGGCAACGGTGGTCCTCGGTAATCACGATATCCACCTCATGTCGGTCTGGAGTGGCCACGGACGATTGAAGAGTTCCGATACGCTGCGCGCAACCCTGAACGCGGCCGATGTCGATGAACTGATTCACTGGTTGCGACATCGTCCGGTCATGCACCTTGATCAAGATCTTGGCTACGCCATGGTGCATGCTGGTCTTCCCCCGGCGTGGAGCGTTGCTGAGGCACAGCTGCGCGCCTGCGAACTCGAAGAGGCACTGCGCGGCGGCATCCCGTTCGATGAGTTTATGGATAAGATCTACGGCAACCTACCAACCCAGTGGTCTGAAGACTTAGAGGGATTTGATCGCTTACGCTTCATCACCAACGCGTTTATGCGCATGCGCTTTACCGATCCTGCCGGGCAGCTCCTGCTCCGCTTTAAGGGTGCTCCTGCTGACGCCCCGCCTAACCACGTCCCGTGGTTTATCGCGCGTCGCCGCCTACGAGTCAGCCGTGACCCGATCAAGCTAATAACCGGTCACTGGTCTCGCCTGGGGTTGTATCAAGATGCCGAACTGCTCAGTATCGACACGGGTTGTCAGTGGGGCAATCAGCTAACAGCGGTACGGCTAGATAGCGAAGAGCCGGAGCTCTGCAGCATCGACTGTTCGACGAGTTGCTAATCTGTTCAAGCTGCCGGTCTAGGCACCAGCGCGTCGCGGCGAGAGGCTGACACCTCGCTGCAACGCGCTGTTTTTTTGTGATCATCATAAAGACGGATCGCTATACCGTTGCTATAGCACAGAGACGGAAGATAAAAATATATGTAGATTATTAAATATATTATTATTATTAGTGCAGTCGGACTCTGGGGATAGCGCGCTTACACGATTGATATATAAAGGTTTAGCCCGCTGAAGAAAAGGTGTGTAAAGCGTTGGCAGGCTGTGGAAAAGCTGTCGATAAAAGTGGGCTTCTTGGGGGGTTGCAGTTGTCCACAGGTTGTTGTGAGGGGTGTGCACAGCATACTCACAGTCGCTTCAATCCACTTTGACGCTCCTGTGAGCACGATAGCGGCCACGCTCGGTGATGATCTCATCAAGGGCGAGATCCCAAGGCTGGCAGGGGATGCGTGATAGACGCTGGCACTCGAAGGCGAGCCCGATCAGACGTGGGTGGCGCCAAGGATGGCGCTTGAGGAAAGCAAAGGTGGTGTCGTAATACCCGCCGCCCATGCCGAGGCGGGTGCCGTGGCGGTCGAATCCGACTAAGGGCAGCAAGACAACATCGAGTGCCGGAGGGGGGCACAGCGGAGTGGTGGCAGGCTCAAGCAAATGGTAGCGATTGCGTTGCAGCGGACCTTCGGGGGTATAACGGCGAAACTGCAACGCTCGCCCGCTGTCTCTCAAGACCGGTAGATAGATCGCTATTCCGTCTTTATGAAGCTGGAATAAGAGTGAGCGGGTGGGGACTTCACCGTCGGCAGCGAGATAGAGCGCAACACGGCGGGCTCCGCGTAGGCGCAGCGTGGTTAGGGTGGTTGTGCAGATGCGCTTCGCGGCACGCTTGCGTAGACCGGGCGAGAGGGCGCGCCGGGTGGCCCGCAGTTTGCGGCGCAATAACTGCTTATCGGCTGCCGAGGTAGCACTCAAGGGATGGCTCAAAAAAAGGGGGATGCAGATTAACCGGTCGATTCAGCTCCCTATTCGCGGGGCTTCGGAGAAGGACACCCCCCGCGGTGCCGTACAGGCCTGCCCTTGAACCCTGGGGTTCAATGAGGGACGAGGGGAACCGCCTTAGGCTTTCCGTTCGTGACGGACATGCACACCGGTCGGCTCACGCCTGGTCCCTTGGGCGTTGCTCTGAGGCTCAAGATGACTCGGCCTGAGCTCGTACACCGCAGGGGATGCCGTACAGACATCATGACTCAGGGTGAGGCGGCTTGCAACCGTTGCGCCTAGATTGCAATAGCCAGTTTCGTGCGGGATGGCTTCGATTGACCGTAAGAGGGCAGCAGTCTATAGTCGGTGGGGGCGAGGAGGTTCTCCAAGTGTCTGATAACTCGATTGAAGAACTAGCGCGCTTGGAGCAACGCATCGACCGGTTGGTGCATGAGTGCGTGCGTTTGCGCGAGGAGAATCACCGGTTACGTCAATCGCAAGAGCAGCTTGCTGCGGATCGGGCCACCTTGCATGAGAAAAACGAGCATGCGCGCGCGCAAATTGAGGCCATGATCAGCCGGCTCAAAGCAATGGAGCAATAGGGCGATGACCGAAGCGGTCAAGGTACGAATCCTCGATCAAGATTACACCATAGCGTGTCCAGAGGAGGCCAGGGAGGGTCTGCTAAGGTCGGCCGACTACGTCGATCGCAGGATGCGCGAGGTTCGCCATAGCGGTAAGGTGGTTGGCACCGATCGAGTGGCGGTCATGGCAGCGCTCAATATTGCCTACGAGTTGTTCGAGGCGCATGTCGAAAATCAACGCATGGCCGATGTGCGTCAGCGTTTAGCGAAGCTGGATGCACGCATCGCCGAGGTCGTTGATGCCCCTGAGTCGCCCCTACCCTCTTCGTCGTCGAAGTCGTCGTCCTAAGCGGGCGGCGAACGGCTGATCGTAAGGTTAAGCACAGAGCGCAGCAGCAGGAGAACCAGCCCTAATGGCTTGGCAAGAGCGTTATGAGGCCACTACGGAGGTGTTGACGGCGGTCGGTGGCTGTGTGGGTGCTGCCGAGAGTCACGGCATGCTCTGCGGTATGCTGGCCACTGGCAAAGAGGTCACTCAGGCTGACTGGATTGCCGAAGTCTTGCGCAATACGCAGCCGCACGGCACGGAGGCGCGTGCTTGCCTAGAGACGTTAACGCTGCTCTACGATGAGACCGCTACGGGGTTGGCAGCGGAGGATTTCGATTTCCAGCTTGTGTTGCCCGCCGATGGGGCGCCACTGAGTGACCGCACGCAAGCATTGGCGAGTTGGTGTAACGGCTTTCTCTTTGGTCTCGGGCGTAACCGCCCCGATCGAGAAGAGGCGGTATGGCCGCGCGAAGTGCACGAGGCCTTAGGCGATATGGCAGAGATCGCCCGATTGACCGGTGAGCCGACAGCCGCGGTAGAAGTCGACGAGGAGGAGGAAGAGGCCTATACCGAATTGGTCGAGTATGTACGGATTGCCGTGCTACTCTGCCGTGAACAGCTGCGGCCGATGTGGATCGATGACGGTCGTGCGGATACTTCAGTGGACATTCAGTAGGTGACAGTGATCGAGACTGGTGCTCCTCCCCGGCTTGCCGACTTGGATGCGCGTATCGCCGAGGCCGCGGTGCGCCGTCAACGGCTCGCTGAGCGACTCGACCCCTACACGGCAGTGGTGCTTCCGGCGGCTCGTGAGCAGCCGCGCAACGGCGATGCCACTTTTCCTTTCCGGCAAGATAGCGATTTTCTCTACCTTACGGCCTTCCCAGAGCCTGAAGCAGTCGCGCTCTTTCTGCCCGGGCGGGCGGATGGCGAGCTGGTTCTTTTCGTGCGCGAGCGTGATCGTGAGCAGGAGCGTTGGGCCGGTTCGCGTTACGGCACCCGGGGCGCTAAGCAGCGATTCGCCGCCGCTGAGGCCTATCCGCTGAGCGAACTCGAGCGCCGTTTGCCGCACCTGTTGGTTGGGCGTGAACGGTTGCTCGCCCCCCTCGGTCGCGATCGGTTCTGGGATGAGCGTTTGATCGCTTGGCTGCACGCGGCGCGCCGCGTGGCCCGCGGTACCGCCCGTAAGCCGCAGCAAATTGAATTGCTCGATGGCACCCTTCACGAGTTGCGCTTGCATAAAGAGCCCGCTGAAATTGAAGCCATCCAACACGCCGCGAGCGTCTCGGCGCTGGCCCATCGCCAGGCGATGCAGAGTGCTGCAGCGGGGGTGCCGGAGTACCGCATCGCGGGTGAGATGCTCGGTCTGTTTCAGCGCTGCGGCGGTGAGGCGGCCTATCCACCGATTGTCGCCAGCGGAGCGAACGCCTGTACCTTGCACTACGTCAGCAACCAGCGCGTGTTGCGCAACGGTGATCTGCTGCTGATTGATGCAGGCGCCGAGCTTAACGGCTATGCTGCCGACATTACGCGAACGTTTCCAGTCAACGGTGCCTTCAGCGGCGAGCAGCGAGCGGTCTACGAGATCGTACTGGCCGCTCAGCGAGCCGCGCTTGAGCAGCTTGACGTCGGCTCTCCCTTTACGGCCTTCCACGACGCTGCTACGCGGGTGTTGGTGCAGGGCATGATCGATCTCGGGTGGTTGCACGGCGAGGTCGATGGTTTGATCGAGCAAGGCGAGCAGCGACGCTTCTATCCCCATCACACCGGACATTGGCTGGGTATGGATGTTCACGACGTCGGCCAGGCTGCCTGCGCCGAGCAGTGGCGTGTATTGGCTCCCGGTATGGTGTTGACCGTCGAACCGGGCCTCTATTGCCCGCCGCGCAGCAAAGGCGTCGACCGACGTTGGCACGGTATTGGGGTTCGTATTGAAGATGATGTCTGGATGGGCGATGGCGGCCCACAAATCTTAACGGCGGAGGCCCCGAAGGGGGTTGCCGAGATCGAGGCGTGGATGGCTGCTGACGAACGGTCGGTCTGAAGGGAGCAACAGAGTGGCAGGGCTTGTCAGCAGCTAACAAGAATCATTATCATCATTCCTCCTTTTAAAAATAGCCACTACGAGGTCGAAGACGATGACCCAGGGTTTACGCGTGGCACTGGTTTGCTGCGCCGCCGTTGCCACGGCGGGTAGCCTGCTCGGCTGTGCCGAAGTACAGCGTGAGGACGAGATTACGGTCTATTCGGCACGCCAAGAGCACCTGATCAAGCCTATCTTCGAGCGATTCAGTGAAGAGACCGGGATCTCGGTGCGCTACGTCACCGATCAGGCCGGACCGCTGATGGAGCGGCTCAGGGCGGAAGGAGAGCGCACGCCTGCAGACGTATTGATGACGGTCGATGCCGGCAACCTTCACCAAGCAACGGTCAACGGGCTGCTCGCACCGCTGGAGTCGGCGAGATTGCAAGAGCGTATCCCCGAGCACCTCCGCGATCCAGAGGGGCACTGGTACGGTCTCTCAGTGCGGGCACGCCCCATTCTCTATAGTACCGAGCGGGTCGATCCCGAGGAGCTGTCGACTTACGAAGCGCTTGCTGATGAGAAGTGGGAGGGGCGGCTTTGTCTGCGCACCTCGCAGATGGTCTACAATCAGTCGCTTGTCGCGATGCTGCTCTACCATTTGGGTACGGAGCAGACCACCGAGGTGGTCGAAGGATGGGTCGCCAATTTGGCAACGGCGCCCTTCTCCAACGATACTGCGGTGCTTGAGGCGATCGCCGCTGGGCAGTGCGATGTCGGCATTACCAACACCTACTATCTGGGACGAATCCTGGCGGATAAGCCCGACTTTCCAGTCACCGTCTTCTGGCCCAACCAGGAGGATCGTGGGGCGCATGTGAACGTCTCGGGAGCGGGGATTACCCGCCACGCCAATAATCCCGAACAGGCGCAGCAGCTGCTCGAGTGGCTAGTGGGTGACGAGGCACAGCAGCAGTTTGCCGCACTCAATCGGGAGTACCCAGTCGTCGAAGAGTTGGAGCCCGATTCGATCGTGGCGGAGTGGGGGACGTTCAAGGCCGATACCATCAATGTTAGCGAGGCGGGCCGTTTGCAGCGTGAGGCCAGTATGTTGATGGACCGGGCTGGCTATCGTTAGGCGCTGATCTTGAGTCTGCGTACGCTGCCCCCCCGGCTACGCTGGCCCCCGATGGCTCGGATCTGGCAACAGATCGGTCCCTGGCGGCTCTTTGCAGTGGTCGCCGGGGGCTTGCTCTTTGCACCCATCCTGGTGACTTTGGCCGGCTGGTTGAGCCCTGATCACGAGGTCTGGCAGCATCTCGTCGATACCCTGTTGGTGGAGATCCTGCGCAATACACTGATCCTGATCCTCGGGGTTGGCGCACTGGTCATCTGCCTTGGCGTCGGTTTGGCGTGGCTGACCGCGGTCTGTGACTTCCCGGGGCGGCGTTTCTTTGACTGGGCGCTGATGCTTCCCCTGGCGATGCCGGCCTACGTCTTGGCCTTCGTCGTGGTCGGCTTTTTCGAGTACGCCGGACCGTTGCAGTCCTCTCTACGCGATCTCTTCGGCGGTGATTTCCAACTGCCGTCGATCCGTTCGGCCCCCGGTATCGTGCTGGTTATGGGGCTGGTCTTTTACCCCTACGTCTACATGCTGACACGGGCCGCCTTTCTGACCCAGGGGCGGACTTCTTTAGAGGCGGCACGCATCCATGGGTTAGGGCCGTGGCGGGCCTTTTTCCGGGTGGGATTGCCGATGGCGCGTCCGGCGATTGCCGCCGGGACCGCCCTGGCACTGATGGAGACGCTGGCCGATTTCGGTGCCGTATCGGTTTTCGGTTTCCAGACCTTCACTACCGCGATCTACCGGGCTTGGTTTGGCTTTTTCAGTATTGAGGCGGCTGCTCAGCTGGCTTCCATCCTCTTGTTGATTATCTTGTTGGGGCTGTGGCTGGAACGACGTGCTCGCGGTCGGGCGCGGTTTGGGCAAGAGACGGCGCGACGCCTCGAACGAATTCAGCTGCGCGGTTGGCGGCGTTGGGCCGCCACCGCGGCGGCGGGTACGGTGCTGGCGCTGGGCTTTATCCTGCCGGTTGCTCAGCTGCTGATTTGGGCCTTTGGCGACGTCTCCAGTATCGATTCGGCCTATTTCGGATTAATTCGCAATACTCTGATACTCGGGGGGATTGCGGCGCTGCTGACGGTGACCATCGCGTTGCTGTTGGCGTATGCGCGACGCGTGCACACCGATCCTTGGACGCAGCGTGCGGTGACGGCGGCGACCCTCGGTTACGCCCTGCCCGGCTCCGTGCTGGCGGTCGGCATCATGCTTTCGTTGACCTGGCTCGATCATGCGCTGGCGGCTGGGCTGCCCGCTTGGGATGGGCTTGGCACGACCTTTCTTGCCGGCAGCGTCGTGGCTCTGATCATGGCCTACATTGTGCGTTTCATGGCCGTTGCCTACGGTACGGTCGATAGCAGCCTGGAGCGTATTCGGCCAGCGCTGCGCGATGCGGCGCGCAGCCTCGGGGCGAGCGAGCGCGAAGTCGTTCGGCGCGTCTATGTGCCGATCCTCACCCCGGGGCTGTTGACCGCATTGCTGCTCGTCGGTGTCGATGTTATGAAGGAGATGCCGGCGACCCTCCTGCTGCGCCCGTTCGGCTGGGACACCTTAGCGGTCCGTATCTTTGAGATGACCGTCGAGGGGCAGTGGGAGCGTGCTGCCCTGCCGGCGATCGCGCTGGTAGCAGTGGGTCTGTTGCCGGTCATTTTGCTCGTTCGTGGCTCAGCGCGAGGGCAGTAAGCCGAGGGGGTGTTAGGCCCCGGTGCGCGCACGCGGGCTTCGCAGAGGGGGCTGGTGGCGGCGGCGATTTGTGATCGGCGCCCCTTTGTGCGTATAGTATCGCGCTTACCCCTGTTAGCTACATAGTTGCACATGTCGCAAAAGACCCCACTTTATGACCAGCACGTAGCAGCCGGTGCCCGCATGGTCGACTTCGCCGGTTGGGCGATGCCGCTGCACTACGGTTCGCAGCTCGCCGAGCATGAGCGCGTGCGCACCGGGTGTGGGCTCTTCGATGTCTCGCACATGCTGGTCACCGATCTGCCAGCGGCAGCGCGCGGTATGCTGCGCACTCTGCTGGCCAACGATGTAGCCAAGCTCGACGAGCGCCCCGGGCATGCCCTCTACAGTTGCCTGCTCAACCCGCAGGGCGGGGTGATTGACGATTTGATCGTCTATCACCGTGAGGAGGGCGGCTACCGGATCGTCTCCAATGCGGCAACGCGCGAGACGGTCGCCGAGCAACTGTCTGTAGCGGCCGCGCGGGCGGGGATTGCCTGTCAGGTGCGCGACGATCTAGCCCTGATCGCGGTACAAGGCCCGCAGGCGGTCGGTCTGCTTGAGCGCTGCTACGGCGATGCGGCGGCTCCGCTGCTGGCCCTCAAACCCTTCGGTTGCCACCAACTCGGGGCGCTCTTTTGTGGCCGTACCGGCTACACCGGAGAGGACGGTTTTGAGATCGCCTTGCCGGCGGAGCAGGCCAGCGAACTGTGGCAACGCCTCCAAGAGCTGGGGGCTGCGCCGTGTGGTTTGGGCGCGCGCGACAGTTTACGACTGGAGGCTGGGCTAAACCTCAACGGCAACGAGATGGATGAGACGATCTCTCCGCTCGAAGCCGGTCTGGGCTGGACCGTGGCGTGGGAGCCGAGCGAGCGCGACTTTACCGGACGCGCAGCGCTGGAGCAGCAGCGGGCCCAGGGGTTGGCATGCCGTCTGGTCGGCTTGGTTCTCGACGGGCGTGCTCCGGCCCGTGCTGGTTACCTCGTGCAGACCGAGGCCGGCGATGGGGTGGTGACCAGTGGTGGTTACGCCCCCACCCTCGGTGGTCCTATCGCGCTTGCCCGCATACCGCGTCAAGCTGACGAGGAGACGTGTCAAGTCGTGATCCGCGGCCGCCCGGTGAGTGCCCGCATTGTTCGTCCCCCTTTTGTTCGCCACGGTAGGGTGCGTGTCTGACGGAATGCCCGCACTGCGCTGCAGAGGGTATTGAGGGCCAGCCGACATCCACTTTGAACCGCGAGGAGCACTTCTGATGACCCAGGTTCCTAACGATCTGAAATATACGCAAAACCACGAGTGGGTTCGTCTCGAAGGGGATGGACAAGTCACCATCGGTGTTACCGACCATGCGCAAGAGTCCCTTGGCGATCTTGTCTTTGTCGAGCCGCCCGAGGCCGGTGCGATCGTTCGCGCTGAAGAGGCGTGCGCGGTGGTCGAGTCGGTTAAGGCAGCCTCCGACGTCTATACCCCGGTCTCTGGGGAAGTGGTCGAGATCAATGAGACGCTGGCCGACAGCCCGGAGCTGATCAACACCGACCCCTATGGGGAGGGTTGGATCATGCGCATCCAACTGGCCGATGCCAGCGAACTCGATACACTGCTCGATGCTGCCGCCTACCAGGAGTTGATTGCTGACGAGGGTTAAGAGTCACTGACCCCAACGGGACACCTGCCATGCCTTTCGTACCGCATACACCGGAAGAGATTCAAGAGATGCTCGATACCATCGGTGTCGAGCGACTCGATGAGCTCTTCGATGAGATTCCGTCCGCGTTGCTGGGTGCACAGCTCGACGCCATTCCCGAGGGGATGGGCGAGATGGAGGTCGCTCAGCTGATGCGCGCGCGCGCGGCACAAGATGTACCGCTGACTTGTTTCGCTGGCGCTGGAGCGTACGAGCACCATATCCCCGCCGCCGTTTGGGAGGTGACGACCCGAGGCGAGTTCTACAGCGCCTATACGCCGTATCAGGCCGAGGCCTCGCAAGGTACGCTGCAGCAGATCTACGAGTTCCAGACGATGATCTCGGAGCTGACCGGTCTCTACGCCGCGAATGCCTCTTTGTATGATGGGGCAACGGCGCTGGCCGAGGCTGTGCTGATGGCGGTGCGCGCCAATCGCAAGGTTAAGAGTAAGCGGGTGCTGATCCCGCGTAGCGTACACCCGCGTTATCGGCAAGTAGTCGAGACTGTAGTCACCGCGCAGGGCATTGAGCTGATCGATGCACCGCTCGATGATACGGTCGGTCGCGTCGATGCCGAAGCGCTGGGGCGTTTCGAAGATCAGCCCTTTGCCGCTGTGGTGATCCCACAGCCGAACTTTTTTGGCGCTCTGGAAGAGGTCGATCGTCTGACCGACTGGGCGCACGGGCTTGGCGCTTTGGCGATCGGCGTGTGCAACCCGGTTGCCCTCGCTGTGCTGAGCCCGCCGGGCGAATGGGGCAGCGCCGGGGTCGATATCGTCTGTGGCGAGGGACAACCGCTCGGTATCCCGCTGGCCTCCGGAGGCCCCTACTTCGGCTACATGGCAACCCGCAAAGAGCACGTCCGGCAGCTGCCGGGACGGGTGGTGGGGCGCACCGTCGATCTCGATGGCCGTACCGGGTTCACGCTAACCTTGCAGGCGCGCGAGCAACATATCCGGCGCTCCAAGGCGACCTCGAACATCTGTACGAACCAGGGCCTGATGGCGACTGCGGCAACCATCTACATGGCGCTGCTCGGTAGCGAGGGTCTAGCGCGCGTTGCCGCGATGTGCCATGAGCGGACGCGCGAACTCGTGCAGCGACTCACTGCCATTGATGGCGTCGAGCGGCTTTACGACGGCCCGTTTTTCCACGAAGTGCCGTTGCGCCTGCCACGGCCGGCTGCCGAAGTGCTCAAGCAGCTAGCGGCACACGGTGTGCTGGGTGGTTACGATCTCGGCCGTGACTACGCCGAGTTGGGGTCGGTGCTACTGGTCTGCGCCACCGAGATGCGCACCAGCGCCGAGATCGATCATTATGCAGCGCTCCTGCAAGAGATCCTTCATGGCGATGCTGCGGTAGCGCGCAGTTCGGGCTAGCGTTACCTCTGACGTGTCTGTACGCGAGCACGGGCGGTCGCGCCCGTGTGGGGTGGCCTGGGATCGGTGTCGCGAGGCCGCCCCGGCAGCCCGTGCCCGTGCTACCACCAGATGATCAAGATCGGGTGATTGCTCCAGGTCTTCTGCGATGTCTAAGGAGTCAGAAGCCGTGCTTATATACGATATCAGCCGTCCCGGACGGCGCGCCTTTGCGCAGGCGCCCTACCGGGAGCCGAGCGCCGATAGCCTGCCGCGGCGGTTTCGGCGCCAATCTCCGCCGCGCCTGCCGCAGGTCTCTGAGCTGGAGGTTGTTCGGCACTATACGCGTCTGTCGCAGAAAAATTTCTCGATCGATACGCACTTCTATCCGCTCGGGTCGTGCACCATGAAGTACAACCCGCGCGGGGCCAATCAGCTGGCTATGTTGCCGCAGTTTCTCGGGCGCCACCCGCTCGCGCCCGATACTCATGGACAGGGGGTGTTGGCCTGCCTCTACGAGTTGCAACAAGAGCTGGCGGTTGTCACTGGCATGGATGAGGTCGCCCTCTCGGTCATGGCCGGTGCGCAAGGCGAGTTGGCCGGCGTGGCGATGATCCGCGCATACCATGAGGCGCGGGGCGACACGGCGCGAACCGAGATCCTTGTGCCCGATGCGGCGCACGGCACCAATCCAGCGACCGCGACGATGTGTGGCTATAAGGTGCGTGAGATCCCGACTGGTGCCGACGGCGATGTCGACATGGCGGCACTCGATACTGCACTCGGTCCGCAAACGGCCGGAATCATGCTGACCAATCCGTCGACCGTGGGCGTCTTCGAGCGTCGCATCCAAGAGATTGCAGCGCGAGTCCACGAGGCTGGTGGACTGCTCTACTACGACGGCGCCAACCTGAACGCCATCCTCGGTAAGGCCCGCCCGGGCGATATGGGCTTCGACGTCATCCATCTTAATCTGCACAAGACCTTCTCCACCCCGCACGGCGGTGGTGGTCCTGGGGCGGGTGCTGTCGGCGTCAATCAGCGCTTGCTGCCCTATTTGCCGTTGCCGCGCGTCGGCCAGGAGAAGGGGGATCGTTACCGCTGGCTTACCGAGGCCGATTGCCCAGAGTCGATTGGGCGTCTCGGTACGTTCGGCGGCAACATCGGCATCTTGCTGCGTGCCTATGCTTATCTGCGGATGTTGGGGCGTGACGGTATGGTGCGGGTTGCCGACTACTCGACGCTCAGCGCGAACTACCTGATGAAACGTCTCCAAGCCGAAGGCTTTACGGTCGCCTATCCAGAGCGTCGTGCGAGTCACGAGTTCATCGTCAGTCTTAAGAAGGAGGCTAAGGAACTCGGTGTCAACGCGATGGATTTTGCCAAGCGCCTCCTCGATCTCGGCTACCACGCACCGACGACTTACTTCCCGTTGCTGATTCCCGAGGCCCTGCTCATCGAGCCAACGGAGACCGAATCAAAACGCGAACTCGATGGTTTCGTCGAAGCGATGGTGCGCATTCGTAAAGAGGCCGAGGAGGATCCCGACGCCGTTAAGGGGGCCCCGTATCGTTTACCGGTCCGCCGTCTCGACGATGTCCGTGCCGCTCGTGATCTCGATCTGCGTTGGGAAGAACACTCATAAAGGAGGATTCTATGTCCGCAATCATCAGCGGTTCTGTAGCCTTTGATACGATCATGGTCTTTCCGGATCGGTTTCGGAACCACATCTTACCCGAGCAAGTACACATCCTGAACGTCTCCTTCCTGGTGCCGCAGCTGCGCCGCGAGTATGGCGGCTGCGCCGGCAATATCGCCTATAACCTCAAGATGCTGGGCGAAGAGCCGAAGACCCTCGCTACCGTGGGTGCCGATATCGGTAGCTACAGCGATTGGATGACCAGCCAAGGCATCGACCAAAAGTACGTCTATACGCTCAATGAGCACTATACGGCGCAGGCCTACATCACCACCGATATGGACGATAACCAGATCACGGCGTTCCACCCGGGGGCGATGGGCGATGCCCACAAGGTCGACGTGCCGACCGATGCCGGAGCACAGATCGGTGTAGTGGCGCCTAACGGCCCCGAGGGTATGGTCAAGCACGCCCGACAAATGGTCGAGGCCGGCATCCCTTATATCTTTGATCCGGGTCAGGCGATGCCGGCGTTCGATGGCGATCAGCTGCGTGAGTTCATCGACGGAGCTGCTTGGGTTGCGGTCAACGACTACGAGTCGCGCATGCTCATGGAGCGGACCAACTTGGAGCTTGAGCAGATTGCCGAGCGGGTTGAGGCGCTGATTGTCACCCGCGGTGCCGAAGGCTCGCAGATCTATACGCAGGGCAAAACCCTGCATATTCCGGCGGCCCCGATCAGCCAAGTTGCCGATCCAACGGGCTGCGGCGATGCTTTCCGCGCCGGGCTGCTCTTCGGCCTGCTGCGTGGTCTCGACTGGGAGACGACGGGGCGGATTGCCTCCTTGATGGGGGCGATCAAGGTCGAACAGAGTGGTACGCAGAATCACTCGGTAACCGGTGAGGAGATCAAGCAGCGCTATCAATCGGCCTTTGGTGCGCCGCTTGAAGTGGCGATCGGTCGTTAGCGAGTCGTAACGCCGCCCTAGCCGATCGCCCTGTGACCGTTTTTTGTGGAGGTCTCGGTCCGAGTGGCGGGCGGCGCAGATCGCGGAGCGCAGCGGTGTGGGTAAGTCGTTCGTATGGCCTCGCGGCGGGCCCCTTGATGAGGCTCACGCCGCCGCGCTCCATTTCGATGCGGCGAGCGGCTGGATGCGGCCGCTGCGGCAGGTCTTCTCGCCGAACCACAGTCAACGCCCAGCCCAGGGTGCGGTCGAGTTGCTGGTCATCCACGCCATCAGCTTGCCGCCAGGGCACCTGGATACCCTCTGGATTGATCGGCTTTTCACCAACCATCTCGACTCCACCGTTCACCCCTACTTTGTCAACGCGGCTCAGCTGCGGGTCTCCGCTCACTTCCTAATCGATCGTGCCGGCGCATTGACGCAGTATGTCTCGCTGCATCGGCAAGCGTGGCATGCAGGTCGTTCCTCGTTTCGCGGGCGTTTTGAGTGCAACGCTTTCTCTATCGGTATCGAATTGGTCGGCGACGGTTTCTTGCCGTATACAGAGGCTCAATACGCGGCGCTGATCCGCCTGATTGAAAAGCTCTACGCGATCTATCCGCTGCTCGTGCGCGAGCGCGTCGTCGGGCATCGTGACATCGCTCCGCAGCGTAAGGCCGATCCGGGACCGAGCTTCGAGTGGACGCGCCTTGATCGTGCCCTGACGCGCTAGGTCGCTTGCAGTCGTAGACTGGCGAGAGGAGGGCTGAAACGACTGGAACTGCCGATGGCCACCAGGCCTCAATCACCGTAGGGAGTGCTGGAACTGGTCTGGGTTGAAGGCCGTGAACTCGGCGATCGCCAGAACCAGGCCGACGAGCAGCACGAAGAAGATGACCATCTCGCCGGCTCCACCCGTGCGCACCGTACAGGGTGTTGAGTAGCGCCCCTTAAAGGGCCACATCAAGGGGATGCCGCCTGGTGTTACGGCATCAGCGATCAGGTGCGAGGCGTAGCCGATGAGGATCGCCAAGGCCAACCCTTCAGGGAGAGCGTAGCTGTGGCTTAATAAGCCCAGCAGCGCGCCGATCAAGATACAGAAGGCCAAGGAGTGGGTGATGCCGCGGTGGCCGAAGAAGGTTCGCAATGGTTGCGACAGAAAGAGGAAGCGACGGCCGATCCACGACCGCGGCTCATCGATATCCGGCAACAGGGCACCGAACGCGGCGAGCGCGGCCCCGCTGAGGGTGGGGGGGTAGCCGAGGAGTGCACTGATCGGAATGTAGCAGGTAACACCAAATAGGACGTGGGTGACAAAGGTCATGGACGGAGCGGGTGGGTCCAGTGGCTTGAATGAGAAGGGGTGAAGTAGAATCAACAAGTAGCGCTTATTCTAACATAGATTAAGAAAAAATGCATGGTACGCGTGAGCATGCGCTATCCTCACCTCGGCAGGTGTGCCGCCGCTTACCGGTATACTGGCCACTTGTGGAAGAGAGAGCGGGTGGCTCTACGAGGGTGTAGGGACCGTTCGACAGGGAGTCAGGAACACAGTCGACTGGTGAGGGCTGATCTGGGTGGGGGGTGGGGAAAAAAAAGGACCATTCACCATACTCGGTGAATGGTCCGGAATTTGGCCGTGGCGACTTCGACCTACAGGGCCGCGACGTCCTCGGCCTGCAGGCCTTTAGCACTACGGGTTACGCTGAACTCGGCCGCTTGCCCCTCGTCGAGTGAGCGAAAGCCGTCACCCCGGATGGCACGGAAGTGGACGAAGACGTCCTCACCACCCTCACGGCTGATGAAGCCGTAACCTTTCGCGTTATCGAACCACTTGACCGTACCTTGTTGACGCTCTGACATCTCGAACAACCTCTAATGTTTCATTTGCTAACGTGCGGCGCTCATCCCCATCTTCAGGGGCCTCATCAAGCCCGCACCGACATAGTGACACAAACCGCGACGAAAAGAACCCGGATGCGACAATTTTTTTTCTTCGCTCGATGTTGCATTGCACGATACGGGTTGCTATGATGCACCGCAACACAAAAGGATTCGTGTTCGATGAGCACAGGATCTAGCGCAACACATTCAAGTGGATATGCAGTCAGAGGAGTCGTGCCATGATGAACGAAGAGATGCTGAAGCAGATGACGAACCAGTGGGGCAACTATCTGGAGCCGGCTCGCCAGCTCAACGGCAAAGCCCTGGAGCACTGGGAGAAGATGGCCGAGTACCAGATCGATATGGCGCGCCGTTACGCCGACGTCGCGGTGGGGCAGCTGCGTGAGGCGGCGACGCTGCAAACGCCGGAGCAGGTGCAGAGCTACATGCGCAACAGCAGCGAGCTGCTGCGTGAGACCAGTGATCGTCTCGTTAAGGACGCCCGGACGTTGACCGAGATGGGCCAAGCCATGAACGAGGAGATGCAGAAGGCGGTCCGCGATCAGCTCGGCAACTTTGTCCCCTTTCGCGCACCGAACCAAAACGCCGCCTAACGGTCGGCCCTGTGCAGTGTGTCTTCCGCACTGCTCGGTGTGTAGAGGGTAGCGGCACCGGCCGCAGCGTCGGCCCCGGGGCTCTAGGCGAGCAAATGCTGCCTGAGGTCCGGGGCCGGTCGCATTTTGGCGTTGGGTGTACGCACTGACAGAGTGCTGAAGGAGAGACTATGAGCGAGCAACCTCTTGAGCATATCGAACGGACCAGTGCAACTGGGGCCGTTACCGCCAGTGTGATCTGGCTTCACGGGTTGGGAGCCGACGGCAGCGATTTCGTGCCGATTGTCGATCAACTCCCCAAGGTTCGTGAGATCGGCGTGCGCTTTATCTTTCCTCACGCCCCGGTTCAGCCGGTGACGGTCAACGGTGGTATGGCGATGCGTGCCTGGTACGACATTCTCGGACTCGGTGCCGGCATCGAAGAGGACGCTGCCGGGGTCGCGGCCGCCTATTCGCACGTGCAACGGTTGCTCGCTCACGAACAGGCGCGTGGCGTAGCGCCGGAGCGCATTGTGCTGGCCGGCTTCTCCCAGGGCGGGGCAACTGCGCTCTACAGTGCGCTACAGGAGCAACAACCGTTGGCCGGGGTGATTGCCCTCTCCGGGTGGTTGCCGCAAGCGGCACAGATCACTCCGGCGGAATCGGTCTCGTTACCAATCTTGCTCGCCCACGGTGCCCACGATCCGATTGTGCCGATCGAACTCGGACGCAGCGCCCGCAGCCGTCTTGAAGAGGCAGGCTACCCGGTCGAATGGCACGAGTACCCGATGGAGCACGCCGTCTGTATGCCAGAGATTGAGCAGGTCGACGATTGGCTTGCTCGCCGACTCACCAGTACGCATCTCGCTTGAGCCAGTTTTCACACCTCAAGCGCAGGAGCGTGCCTGGAGGAGCAAAAAAAACAGCTATTCGATGCCGAGGCGCTTGTGCAGCTGAACGCTCAGCGACCAGCGTGGGTGGCGCAGACAGTAGGTGATGGCGGCCGCGGTGTGGGAGGCGCAAGCTGAGTCATCGAGATCATCAAGAGGCTGTAAGAAGAAGTGGCGAAACGGTAAGTGCAGATAGCTCTGTGGGTCGAGCCCGGCTTGTGGGTAAACGAGCTTGAGCTCATCGCCGCTGGTCACGACTAAGTCCGTGCCGGCCTTTGGGCTGACGCAGACCCAGTCGATCCCGGGCGGGAGGGCTAGCGTGCCGTTTGTCTCAATGGCGATCGTTGCGCCGCGGGCTTGCAGCGCCTCAATGAGCGGCGGGTCGAGTTGCAGCGCTGGTTCGCCGCCGGTGCAGACGACGTAAGGGGCGCTGTCTTCTCGTGGCCAGAGTTGGGTGACTGCTGTAGCGAGCGCTTCAGCGCTGGTGTAGCGTCCTCCGCCGGGGGCGTTACGGGAGATAAAATCGGTATCACAGAAGCGGCACTGCGCGCTGGTGCGATCGGCCTCACGGCCGCTCCATAGGTTACAGCCGCTAAAGCGCAGAAAGAGCGCCGGTCGGCCGCTCCAGGCGCCCTCACCTTGCAGCGAGTAAAAAAGGCTGTGTACGGCGTACATGGATATCGTTCAGCCGCGCGCGTCCTCTGCCTCATCCAGGGCGACGATCACACCGCGCTGCTCATCCTCGTGGATATCGACACGATAGAGCGCTGGGATCGACTCCTGCCCCCGCTTCAGTAGCCACTGCCCGAGCTCGGCAAGATCCCCGCGCTGCAGTCCTGCAATCTCATCCAATCGCCGGTGATCAAGCGCTTCACGCAGGGGCGCAAAGGCAGCCTTGACCTCCCCGTAATCAACGGTCCAGCCCAGATCGGGGTCGAGTGGTGCACGCAGATAGAGTCGCAGTCGGTAGCCGTGGCCGTGCACCTCACGGGCAGCACCCGCCGGCGTTGCCGCCTCAAATCGTTGTGCCTTCCAGATCGTATGGGTCGTGCCGTCGAAGGCGCAGCCGGAGTGTTCGCTCTCTTGGACCTGGATCCGCCAAAGGCCGGGAGAGTGCCGACGCAGTCGCAGCCAGATCCACTCGGCTAGGCGCTCGCTGGTCGGATTGACGAGGATGTCGTTGAGACAACCGCGATGAAGCTGCGCTTGAATGGGAGCCCAGAGTCTTGCCAAATCCTCGGCCTGTTCATCCCCGCCCGCCTCAAGTACGACGCGATAGCTGTGACCGTGCATGCGACCACAGGGGTGGTCAGCTGGGACATTCGGTAGCCTATGGGCGGCCTCGAAACGGAAGTGGTGCCATCTCCAGTGAGGCGTAGCGTTGCTGTGGCTGCGCACAGCGCCGCGCTCTGGGGCACTGCGCAGCTCGACCCGTGCTGGCTGAGTGCCGAGTTGCTGTAAGCGTGCCATAAGGTGTGTGGCGAGGGTAGCGTCGTCGATGGCCTCACACTGTTCGTTGAGCAGACTGTAATCGAGCGGGGCGATGACCTCGCGGCATCGCTGCAGCCACATCTCTGGATCGGTCGGAGGCGACAGCGGATCGCTGCGCACGTTCAGGCGAAACGAGTGGCCGTGCCACCCGCGCTCATCACGTCGGGCGGCTTCAAAAGGCAGGCTAGCGGTGTACTGTAGTCTCGTCATCGATCACTTTTAGTTTTGACTCGGGTCTTGCTCGGCTTGTGGGATGTCGATCCAGAAGACCGAGCCAACCCCCTCTTCACTAGAGAAGCTGATCTGCCCCCCCATCTGCTCGACCAACCGGCGTGCCGCCACCAACCCGATGCCGGTGCCCTCAATGCCCGAGGTCTCCCGCCCGAGGCGACTGAAGGGGTGGAACAGTTCGCGTTGACGGGGCACTGGAATACCGATGCCGGAGTCACTGACCGAGACGCGCACCCAGACCCCGCCGATTGAGCGCGCCTCAAGCTGTACCCAGCCGCCGCGGCGATTGTACTTGACTGCGTTGGTGATCAAGTTCAGTACCGCCTGCAGGATACGCGAGCGATCTGCACAAACGGTGAGCTGAACGGCAGCGCTCTCATCGCTCTCAAGCGTCACCGTCACACCGTGTGCCGCGGCTAGACCGCGCACGAGCTCGGCGCCCTCCTCAAGCAGCGGCACAATCGAAAAACGCTGTTCGGTCAGTTCGATGCGGCCCGACTCAATCCGTGCCAAGCCGAGCAGCTCATCGATCAATTCGAGCAGGTTGCGCCCCCCTTTGAGGATCTGCTCGACGTATTGTACCTGTGTGGTCGATGCCCCTGCCGCGACCTCCTGTTCGAGCACTTGTGCAAAGCCCAATACAGCGTTCAAAGGGGTACGCAGCTCGTGGCTGATTCCGGCCAAAAACTCCGATTTGGCGCGATTGGCCCGTGCAGCCTCCTCCTTCGCTTGTTTGAGCTCGGCATTGAGGCGGGCCAACTCAAGGGTGGCGCGTTGTGAGCGTTCACGCTCTTGACGCAGCAGCAACCTGATGCGGTGCTGCTCAAGCTCGTCAACGACGATGGCGGCGAGCTGCTGCAGCGTATCGAGTGTACCACTGGTGGGTATTCGTGGGGCGCGATCAGCGATACAGAGTGTACCGAGACAGTGACCAGCCGGGGTCAGCAGCGGCGCACCAGCGTAGAATCGCAAGTGTGGAGTCTGGGTGACGAGCGGGCTGTCGGCAAAGCGCGGATCGGCGCTGGCATCGCTGATGACCAAAGGTTCAGCGCTACCGACGACGTGGGCACAGAACGAGATCTCGCGCGGGGTCTCGTGCAGCTCTAGGCCGCAAGTCGACTTAAACCATTGGCGATGGCGATCGACCAAGGCGACGTAGGCGATCGGCACACCGAGCAGCTGACAACAAAGACGGGTGATCCGATCGAAGGCCTCCTCGGGTTCGGTATCGAGGACGTGGTAGGCGTACAGGGCCGCAAGGCGCTCTTCTTCGTCGTGCGGGATGGGGGGGGAGTGTGTGTGTACGTGGTGGGTCATCTTCGCTCGCTGCCCTGGTCAGGCGGTGTGGAGGGGGCATGACGGGCGTTGGGGGGAGGCGCCGAATCGGGTTGTGAGGAAGCAGTCGTTTGCAGTGTATCCCTACGATCATCGAGCCAGGCTCGTAGACCGAGGAGGGCAGCGCCGGCCGGATCGTCGATCAGATGGATAGGGATCGGGTCGAGGTAGGCGCGGAATCGGCCCTTGCTGATGAACCGTTCACGACATCGCGAGCAGGCGACAGCGGCAGCGCCTAGTTGCGCTAGGATCCCCCCCGCGAAGTAGAGACCGCCGGTTGCGCCGAGGGTCAACGCCAGGTTGCCAGCCGTGGTGCCCAAAAAGCGCATGAAGAGATCGAGCGTCTGCCGAGCGGGTGGCTCTTCACGTTGGGCGGCTGCAGTAATGGCCTCGGGCGGTAGTGTGACGCCGTGGAGCTGCCGGTGCAGACGGGCAAGACCGCTGCCGCAGAGGAGATCTTCGGCGGAGACGTGCCCCTGCTCGGCACGTAGGGCAGCCAGCAACGCGGTCTCCTCGTCGTCGGCAGCAGCAAGGGTGACGTGGCCGCCCTCGCCGCTGATCACCCCCCAGCCCCATGGGGTCGGCAGCGCCCCGGCAACGCCGAGACCGGTACCGGGACCGAGAACAGCCAGCGCGCCTGCCGAATCGCTCTGGCCCTGAAAGATCGGGGTCGTTGCCGTCGCTGGTAATTCTGGCAGGGCGCGCGCCAGCGCTTGATAGTCATTGACCAGCACCGCACGGTGTGCGCCGGTGGCTTGAGCCAGCGTCGAGGCGCTGAGCTCCCAGTCGATATTCGTCAGTTGAACGTGTTGATCGCGAATAGGACCGGCTACGGCAGCAGCGACGATCAAGCGCTTACCGCTCACGACGGCGGTGGCATCCGCCTCCGCTAAACGCGCCGCTAGCGCGGCGGTCGGCGAGGTCAGTTCTGCGTTGCGGTAGCGGCGCACGCCGTAGGGCGGCTGACCCGGGGTGGCGAGCGCGACCCGCGTGTGGGTGCCACCAATATCGGCTAACAGGTAGCCACTCACAGGGCCCCCGCGACGCGAGCTCGGTGCGCATCGTGAAGCGCATCCACAAAATCGGTCCGCCAGCGATGGATGTCGTTGCGCCGTAAGCTCGCCATCATGGCTTGCCAGCGTTCGTGACGCTCGGCTAGCGGCATGGTCAGTGCGCGGTGCAGACCGTCGACCACATCGTCGACGTTATACGGGTTGACCAGCAGCGCGCTGTCGAGCTCCTGGGCGGCACCGGCGTGGAGTGAGAGCACCAGGGCTCCCGGATTCTCCGGGTTTTGCGCGGCGACGAACTCCTTGGCAACCAGGTTCATGCCGTCGCGCATCGGCGTGACCAAGCCGACGTGTGAACGGGCTAGGAAGCCCAAGACGTTGGTCCGGTGGAAGCCGCGGTTGAGATAGCGCAGCGGCACCCAGTCGTACTCGGCAAACCGTCCATTGATATGGCCGGCCATGTACTCAAGGTGCTGCCGGATCTCCTCATATTCGGGGACATCACCACGGGAGACCGGAGCGATCTGGAGAAAGACGATATCGGAGCGGTGCTCAGAGTGCTGCTCAAGCAGGCTCTCGTAGGCCTCGAAACGGTTGCGCAGCCCCTTGCTGTAGTCGAGCCGATCGACGCCGATAATCAGGCGGCGATCACGTAGGCTCTGCTCGAGTCGCCGGCCCTGCTGAGAGTTAAAGCCGCGCCGCGCCGCATTCGCGACCTGATCGACATCGATACCGATAGGGAAGACCTCGGCACGCGGCAAGGGAGTGGGCTGTGGGTCGAGATGGCGCAGACAGTCGAGAAAGTTGTCCCGATCAATGGTCGTCTGGAAGCCGATCAAGTCGTATCGGCACAGGGCGCGCAGGAAACGGGAGTGATCGGGTAGGGCACGGATGATATCCCACGGTGGGAAGGGCGTATGCAGGAAAAACCCGATCGGGGCGGTGACGCCTTGCTCACGCAGCAGTTCGCCGCAAGGGATGAAGTGGTAGTCGTGAACCCAGATGATCTCGTCACCGTCGAGCAGCGATGGCAGGTGCTCGGCAAAGAGTCGATTGACCTCCCAGTATCCCTCCAGAAGGGGGTTGCGGCAGTGTACGAACGACATCCGATAGTGAAACAGCGGCCACAGTACCCGGTTGGCAAAGCCGAGGTAGTAGCGATCGTACTCTGTTCGACTCAGTCGCAGGGTGGCGTAGCGAACGCTGTTGTGGGTTTGCACGCGCGGCGCGCGCGGACCCGTGATGCGCTCATCGACACCGCCGTCCCAGCCGTACCAGATGCCGCCAGATTCCTCCAAGGCGGCCCGCAGCCCGACCGCAAGCCCACCTTGGGCGGCCTGCAATTGGCTCGGCAGCGCCACGCGGTTGGAGATCGTAACCAGCCTGCTCACAGTCCGCCCTCCCAGCTACGGCTCAAGCGCATCGCCGAATTGATCAGTCCGACCATACTGTAGGTTTGAGGGAAATTCCCCCACAGCTCACCAGTATGGGGATCGATGTCCTCAGAGAGCAAGCCGACGTGGTTGCGGCACTCGAGGAGTCGCTCGAAGAGCCGCCGTGCCTCATCCTCGCGGCCAACCGCGGCTAGGGCGTCGATGTACCAGAAGGTGCAGGTGAGAAAGGCCGTATGCGGTTTGCCAAAATCGTCTTCGTGGACGTAACGAAAGAGGAAGTCGCCCTGACGCAGCTCTTGTTCGACAGCGCGTACCGTGCTCGCCAAGCGCGGATCGTCGGGACGCAAAAACCCCCACTCGTAGAGCAACATAAGACTGGCATCGACGGATTCACCGCGGAAGCTTGCAACGTAAGTTTGGCGCTCCTCGTTCCAAGCCTCGCGCTTGATGACGGCGGCCATTTCATGGGCGCGTTGCCGCCAATACTCGGCCCGTTCAGCGAAGCCGAGTTTGCTGGCAATGGCGGCCAAGACCCGTGCTGCCGCCCAGCAGATCGCCGCTGAGAAGGTGTGGACCTTGGCAAAGCCACGAAACTCCCAAGGACCGGCATCGGGTTCGCGGTAGATGGCAACGGCCCGTTCGCCGAGCTCTTCGAGGCGTCGGAAGACCGATTCATCGCCGCGCCGGCGCAGGCGCTCATCGAAGAAGAGATGAGCGGTGGCAAGGATCGCCGAGCCGTAGACATCGTTTTGTTGCTGTTCGTAGGCCTGATTACCGATCCGCACTGGACCCATTTGGCGGTACCCGGGAAGCCCGGCAGCGATGGTCTCATGGAGGTCGGCGCGGCCATTGATGCGGTAGACTGGACGCAGTCCGCTCTCGCCGTTGGTGGCGATCAGGTTGATGATGTAACGGACGTAGTTCTCCATCGTGCGCGTCGCCCCGAGACGGTTCAACGCGTTGATCACGAAGTAGGCGTCGCGCAGCCAGCAGTAGCGGTAGTCCCAGTTGCGGCCGCTATCTGGGGCCTCGGGAATGGAGGTCGTCGCAGCAGCGATGACCGCACCGGTGTCTTCGTAGGTGTTGAGCTTCAGGGTGATGGCGGCCCGAATGACCGCCTCCTGCCATTCGAACGGGATTGCGAGACTGCGCACCCACTCCTGCCAGTAGGTGCAAGTGTGTTCGTAAAACTGCGCGCCGGTTTCAGCCGGTGCATTTTGTAGTGTCTCATCGGGACCGAAGATCAGATTGAGTTCATCTTCTAGGATGAAGGAGGTCTCATCGACGATGGCGGTCACCGAGGCGTCGGTCGTCAGCCGCAGCACCTGCGCCGGTCCGATGTAGCGTAGATGGTTGCTGCCTTGCGTTAGGCGGGGAGGGGTGCGACCGTGATCGAAGACGGGGCGGACCACAATGCGCATCAGCGGCGAGCCGGCGAGTCGACGTACGCGGCGAATCAGCATCATCGGGCGGAAAGTCCGACCGAACTGCTCGAAGCGCGGTGCGAAGTCGGTCACTTCGATGGCCCCGCCGTCGGCATCGAAGAGTCGGGTGACGACGATCGCGGTGTTGCGAACGTAGTGCTGTTCGCTGCGCGCTAAGCGGTCGAGTTCGATGGCAAAACGCCCGTGCCCCTCGCCGGCGGCCGGTGAACCGAGCAGTGAGCAGAAGACTGGTTCGCCATCAAAGCGTGGCAGACAGGCCCAGGTCACCTCTGCTTGGCGGCTGATCAGTGCGGCGTACCCGCAATTGCCAACAAGCGCTTGGTCGAGAGTGCTCACACGGTCTCCCCCCGATGCTGTTGAGCTTCACGCATCCATTTCACGCACGGTCGATCATGCGACAGCCTCCCTGCCGGAATCAACCGCCGCTTGACAACAGCGCGCCCTCCATGACTTTACCCGGTGGAGGCCGTATAATCACCAGCGCAATGCCCTCAAGGTAGGGTGCGCGCCGCGGGGGCTGCGGTAGACCATGCCAGCGCTCGTGCGAGCGCCGACCGACCGCCGATGAGGGGTGTATCGCCCGAGGAGAGCTCAATGCGAATCAACGAGCCGGTCACACAGCGACAGGTCACGGTGTGGGAAGGGGCTAACATCCTTTCGACCACCGATGCGAAGGGCAAGATCCGCTATATCAATGACGATTTTGTCAAGATCAGCGGCTATCGGCCGGATGAGTTGATCGGCCAGCCCCATAACGTGATTCGCCACCCTGATATGCCGCGGGTCGTCTTCGCGCAGATGTGGCGACAGTTGCGTGCTGGTCGTTCGTGGATGGGGCTCGTTAAGAACCGTTGCAAGAATGGCGACCACTATTGGGTTCATGCCTATGCAACCCCGATCTTAGATGAGCGCGGTCAGCTGGTTGAGATCCAGTCGGTGCGTCAGCGGGTGCTCGATGAGGCCGCCATTGAGCGGGCGAGCAAGCTCTATGCGCAGCTGCGGGCGGCTGAGCCCGACCAGGGTGAGCCCCCGGAGCAGTTGGCGCAAACGATCGGGCGGCGGCGCTTTCGTGCTCGGTCCTTGGCATTGGCCGGGGCGGTCGTTGGGGCGGTGATGATCGGTGCGGCGCTGCTTGTGCCATTCCCGGACAGCATACAGTGGGCCTTGGGTGGCGGCGGGGTGGTGCTCTATCTAGCCACATTGCTGCCGGCGCTCGGCTACCTCCAGCATGCCGAGCGTCAGGCGCGTGAGTTGTTGGACGATCCGCTGGCCGAGGAGATCTTCTTCGGGGCGCGCAATGACGGCACGGCCATTGACCTGAGCCGGCTCTTTCTGAGCACCGAGATCGAGGCGGTGGCTAAGCGTCTCGGCGACGATTCGCGCCGGTTGGCGCGCAGCGCTGCAAATGTCACCGGGGCGATGCAGACGGTGCGCGATGAGGCGCAGCGGCAAAGCGATGAGACGAGGAGTGTTGCTACGGCCATGGAGGAGATGAGTTCGACGGTCGATGAGGTCGCGCGCAACGCCGCTGCTGCTGCCGATGCGACGCAGCACGCGCGGCAGCAGGTCGATCGCGGGCGGGGCACGGTCGAACAGAGCACCGACGCCGTGCGTACCTTGGTCAGCGAGATCGAAAATGCAGCGCAGATCATCGATCGGGTCGATAGTGAGGCCGAGCGCATCGGCAAGGCCTCGGCGCTGATCGGGAAGATCACCAAGCAGACGCACTTGCTTGCGCTCAACGCCTCGGTCGAGTCGGCCCGCGCCGGCGAAGCCGGGCGCAGTTTTACGGTCGTCGCTGAGGAGGTACGGAAATTGGCCGGTCAAACCTCGCAGTCGACCCAGGAGATCGGGAGTATTATCGAGTCGCTGCAGCAGGGCTCAACCCAGGCGGTTAAGGCGATGCGCGAAAGTTCCCAGCGCGCCGAGCAGACCCTTGAGTACGCGAGCGAATCGAATGCCGCCTTACAGGAGATCTATGCGGCCGTTAACGAGATTCGCGATATGACGGGGCAGATTGCTACGGCGACGGAAGAGCAGAGCGCGACTGCGAACGAGATTGCTCGCAGTGTCTCGAATATCGAGGAAGTCTCAGGCCGGGTGACCGAGGAGTCGCACAATACCGACGAACGGCTGCGCGAGGTGACCGATCGAATCACGGGAATGACGGCACTGACCGACCGCTTCGGGAAGCGCCGAGGCACTGTGGCAGTGCGCCAGCGGTGATGCGGGCGGGGGTGGCCGATCGACGCCGAACCGCCTCTCTTACGGGGAGATCGCATTTGGGTGACGACCATCTTACTGCATGTTGTTCGCACCAGAAGGCCCCGTGTGGCTCAAGCAAGCCAGAATCCAGAACACAGCTCGGCAGAGCGTGGCCATGAAACCAGCTACAGCCCGGGATCTAGCCCGGAATCTAGCCCAGAACAGCTCAAAATAGCCTTTTGCCGTAATCGCAATGTCCTATAGCCCGCAATGCGCCAGTACCACCGTTCTACCCGTTGACCGCTCCGCTGGAGAGGCCGGCAGGCAGCCGCTGTCGTGGGAGTGCGTCGTTCATCGCTTGCTTGAGCAAGTTCGTGAGTGGGAGTTGGCTCCCGGCGAGCTGCAACGCTTAGTCGTGCCGGTTGCTGAGGCCGATCCGGTTGCTTGGTTACACGTCAACCCGTGGGCTGAGCGCAGCTATTGGAGCGATCGCGATCAGCGGCTGGAGATTGGCGGTATCGGTCAGGCGGTCTGTTTGAGTGCATCGACGAGTGCTGAGTACCCGCAGCTACTGGAGCGGGCTCATGCCCTAGCGAGCGCTGCTGATGCCGGGTTGCTGTGTGCGTTTGCCTTTGATGAGGCACCCGGACGTGATCATTGGCACGGCTTCCCCGCCGCTGTGGCGCTGCTGCCGGCGATTGAATTGCGCCGCGAGCACCGACAACTCCAGCTGGCCGTCAACCTCTACGCCGAGAGTGCGGCGGAGTTTGTGCGCCATAAGACTCGGCTCATCGAGCTGTTGGGTCGGCTGCAGGCTCCACCAGCCTGTATTAGCGCTGAGCAGAGCGCCGGAGTACAAGTGTTGCTGCGCCGGGATGAGCTCGACTACGCCGCGTGCAAGGCCCATATCCTCGCAATTCTTGATGAGATTGAGGCTGGCGGAATCCATAAGGCGGTGCTCGCCCGGCAGGTAGAGTTGCAGTTGGCTGAGGAGCTTCCCGCCTTCGCAACGCTAGCGCGCTGGCAGCGAATCAGCCCGGGCAGCTTCTCCTTTGCCATCGAATACGCCGGACGGCTCTTTATGGGCTGTTCCCCAGAGCGACTCTTCCGCCGTGAAGGGCAAGAGGTGTTGACCGAATCGCTCGCGGGCACGGTCCGCCGCGGTGATACGCTCGAAGAGGATCGCAGTCTGGAGGCGGCGCTGCGCAACGACGCGAAGTTGGTCCGCGAACACGACTGGGTTACCCGCTACATCGAAGGTGAACTCACCCCCTGGGTGACGCGCACCGAGGCGCCGGCACAGGCCGGTGTGCTCAAGCTCGATCGAATTCAGCACCGCCACTTGCCGATCCGCGCCACCCTGAAAGAGGGAGTGGGCGATTTGGAGTTGCTGCAAGCGCTCCATCCGACCCCTGCGGTCTGCGGCTTCCCACGGCGCGAGGCACACGAGCTGATCGCACGCCACGAGCGGGTTCAGCGCGGTTGGTACAGCGGTGCTATCGGCGTCATTGCCCCGCGTGTCTCCGAGCTGGCGGTGGCTATTCGCTCGGTCTTGGTCGCCGGCGATCGGGCGTGGTGCTACTCCGGGGTCGGTATTGTCGAGGGCTCCGATCCGGAGGTCGAGTGGCAGGAACTGGAAGCGAAGATCGAGTCGTTCCTGGCCGCGGTCAAGGGCTAAGGGCTAAGAATTGGCCGAAGGACAAGGACTGAGCTTGACGGAAAAGATGAGCCAGGCTGGTAGCGAGGCTGGTAGTGATACATCTCACGATCTGACCGCAGCTTGGGCCACTGCGATCTTGACGCGGTTGGCGGCTTACGGGGTCCGAGATCTCTGCATCGCCCCGGGCAGTCGCAGCGCCCCGTTGGCGCTGGCGGCTGGTCGTATGCAAGATGCAGAGTCGGCAGAGCCCGGACCGCACTTCACTCTGCATACCCACTTCGATGAGCGTGGTCTAGCATTTTACGCTCTCGGTTTGTGTCGACAACGCCAGCGTCCGGTGGCGATTGTAACGACCTCCGGAACGGCGCTGCCGAATCTCTACCCGGCACTGGTTGAGGCGCGCTACAGCTACTTACCGCTGATTGCGCTGACCGCTGATCGCCCCCCGGAACTGCTCGATTGTGGTGCCAATCAGGCGATCACGCAGCCAGGGTTGTTTGCTCCGCATGTGCGCGCCGAGGTCTCGCTGCCGCCGCCCGATCTGCACTTGAGCCCCGGTTGGCTGGCGTTGCGCCTCGATGCGGTGCTGCGTCGTGGCTGTGATCCACAGGCACCGGGTCCGGTGCATATCAACGTGCAGTTGCGAGAGCCGCTCTACGGTGGAGGCGAGTCGGCGGCGGTGTGGCTCGCTCAGCCCACCGCGCCAGCGCCTGCACCGTTAGCGACGCCGGTCGGCTCAGGGTGCGGTGTAGAGGGCAACGAGGGGGAGCCGGTGGCGTTGCAGCCGCCGTTGCTCTTCGTTGCCGGGGCGCTCAAGGAGAGCGAGGCGGCGGCTGTGCTGGCGTGTGCGGAGGCGGCCGCGATCCCGATCCTCGCCGATATCGGCAGTCAATTGCGCCTCACCGATCACCGCTGTGTGATCGGCGGCGGTGAACTGCTACTGGCGACCGCGGCCGGTCGCGAGGCGTTTAGCGGCGTCCGCCAAGTCTTTCAGTTCGGTGGCCGTCTGACCGGAAAGCGCATTGCTCAGTGGCTCACCCAGCACACCGCCGAGCACTACCTAGTCAGCCCCTATACGGATATTCACGACCCGGCGTGGCGCGCGCAGCCCCTCTACAGCGATATCGCTGCCTTCTGTCAAACACTGCAGCCGCCGCAACAGGCGCCGCTGCCCGGTTTGGCGGCGGCGCGCACGACTCAGGATCGCTGCCTCTCGCAAGCCTTGACAGCCACGGCTCCGCCTAACGGCGAGCTGGATGAACTCAGCGCCGTTGCCACGACGGTCGCTGAACTGCCGGAGCAGATGGCCCTCTTTCCCGGCAACAGCCTCGCCATCCGCATCTGCGATCTGCTCGCTCCCGCCGTCAGCGGACAGCCGTGCATTACCCAGCGCGGAGCCAGCGGCATTGACGGGCTGATCGCAACCGCTGCCGGTCACGCGTTTTACCATAGCCCCGGGGTCACGGCGATACTCGGCGACCTCTCCGTGCTCCACGATCTCAACAGCCTCGAGCTCGCAGCCGCCGTGCCACATCCACTGGTGCTGATCGTGCTCAATAACGACGGCGGCGGCATCTTCGATTGGCTGCCGGCGCGGACCCATCCAGCCGTTCAGCGCCAGCTCTTTCGCATGCCGCACGGGCGCGATTTCGCCCACGCTGCCGCGCAGTTCGCTCTGCCGTATCGCCGCTGTAGCGATGTTGCGACGCTGCAAGCGGTCTATCGCGAGGCGTGCGCCCACCCCGGGGCGAGTCTCCTTGAGGTGCCGTGCGCACCACAGCAAGCCAGCGAGCGCTTAACGGAGTTGCTGCGCCGCCTAGCGGAGGTGGAGGGCGGCGGGTGCTGAGCTGGGGCGAGGCGGGACGCCCTACGGTGGTGCTGGTGCACGGCTTTATGGGCGATCCGCAGGAGTGGGCGCCGGTCGCCGAGGCGCTGCAGCCTGATTGGCATTGCATGGCCCCGCAACTGCCGGGACACGCCGGTGAAGTGGTCGCGGCCGAGAGCCTGCCGGAGCTGGCCGAGGCGCTATGGACATCACTTGAGCGGCATCTACCGGAGCGCTTCGCCGTACTCGGCTACTCGCTCGGCGGGCGGTTGGCCCTGCAGTGGGCGGCGCAGCCGGAGCGGGCCGCGCGGCTCACGGCACTGCTGCTCGAAGGGGCGCATCCTGGGCTGCGCAGTGCCGCTGAACGGGCGCAGCGCTGGGCGGCCGATCAGCAGTGGGCGCAGCGCTTTACCACCGAGCCGTGGCCGGAGCCGCTAACCGCGTGGTATCGACAGCCGGTCTTTGCCTCGCTCAGCGAAGCGCAGCGGCGCGCTTTGATCGAGCGCCGCGCCCGCCACTCCCCCCACCACCTCGCTGCCGTGTTGCGGGCAGCCAGCCTGGCGAAACAGGCGGATATGCGCCCGGTGCTGGCCGAGATCGCCGCTCCCATAACCTTCATCGCCGGTAGCGAAGATACGAAGTTTTCCGCCCTAGCCGATGAACTCGCCGCGCAGCTGCCCCGCTTGAGGGTTGCCAAATTGGCAGGTCTCGGGCATAACTGCCACGCCGAGGCGCCTGAGCGGGTCGCCCGGGTCATTCACGGCACACTCGAAGGTGAGCGAACAGAACCATGAGTACAGACGCACACAGCTCCATCATTCCAGGGGCCGATTGGCAAGACTGCTCGGCCGGTTACGAGGATATCCTCTACCATAAGGCAGCTGGGATCGCGAAGATCACCATCAACCGCCCCGAGGTGCGCAACGCCTTTCGTCCGCGCACCGTCGAGGAGATGCAGCAGGCGCTGGCTGACGCCCGCTTCGATGCCGATATCGGGGTCATCATCCTCACCGGACAGGGCGATCTGGCCTTTTGCTCCGGTGGCGATCAGCGGGTGCGCGGCGATGCCGGCTACCGCGACGAGGGTGGCACTCACCACCTGAATGTCCTCGATCTGCAGCGCCAGATCCGCTCTTGTGCCAAGCCGGTGATCGCCATGGTGGCTGGCTACGCTATCGGCGGCGGCCACGTCCTGCACATGGTCTGCGACTTGACCATCGCCGCGGAGAACGCCCGCTTCGGCCAGACGGGTCCGCGCGTCGGCTCGTTCGATGGCGGTTTCGGGGCGAGTTTCATGGCGAGCATCGTCGGGCAGAAGAAGGCCCGGGAGATCTGGTTCCTGTGTCGGCAGTACGACGCCCAAGAGGCGCTGGATATGGGGCTGGTCAACACCGTAGTGCCGTTGCCGGAGTTGGAGCAGGTCACGGTGGAGTGGTGTCAGCGCATCCTTGAGCACTCGCCGCTGGCTCTGCGGGCGCTGAAATCGGCCTTCAACGCCGGGGTCGACGGCCAAGCCGGTATTCAGGAACTGGCCGGCAATGCGACGTTGCTGTTCTACATGACCGAAGAGGGCCAGGAGGGGCGCAACGCCTACCTGGAGAAGCGCAAGCCGGACTTCCAACGCTTTAAGCGCCAACCCTAAGGCGGGCAGCGTTAAGGGTGATGGCGGGAGCCGAAGCCGAAACCGCAGCACGGGTGCAGCGGCTTACGGTGTGGCGTTACAGCGTACCGCTGCAGCCACCGGCGCCGCTGAGCTGGCGTGAGGGTCTGCTGCTGGAGTGGCAGAGCGCTGCCGGTGCGCGCGTCTACTCCGAGATCAGCCCCCTGCCGGGATTTAGCGCCGAGTCGCTCGGCGAGTGTGAGCAGGCTGCACGCGAGTGGCTAGCGGCGGGTGGTGAGGCCGCCCGATGCGTACCGCAACTGCCGCAGCTGCAGCCGCCCTTGGCCAGATCGGTGGCAGGGTCAGCGGTGGAGTCAGCGGCGGGACCGGGTGCCGGATCAAGCGGAGCACGCTCGCCGGCTGCGGAGCCCTTACCCGGTTTCGCCGCCCTACCGGCAGCGGTTCGCTATGGGCTGGAGAGCGGCTGGTTACAGCTCAGTGGTGATGCGCAGTTGCCGCCGATCCCGACGATCACACCGTGTCGCCTGATCGATCCTTCGCGCATGGAACTAACGGTCCTGACCGAGAGCTTGGCAGCGCCGGTTGTTGAGGCAGAAGGGCGCGTGCGCTGCCTAAAGGTGAAGGTGGGGCGGGCGCCTCTGGCAGAGGAGATTGAGAAGCTCGAGTGGCTGTTGACGCACCTCCCTGTGTCGGTGCGGCTGCGCCTCGATGCCAACCGCGCCTGGTCTCTGCTGCAGGCGCACGCCTTTTGCCAGGCGCTGCCGGCTGAGCGAATCGAGATGATTGAGGAGCCGTTGCACGCCGGCGCCGATTATCAGGCGTGGACGGCGCACTGCGCGATCCCCTTTGCCTGGGATGAGACTCTGCGCGAGCAGCCGCACGCCGATCTGAGCACACCCGGACTCTACGGCATCGTCCTAAAACCGATGCTAACCGGCTTGACGGCGACCGCGCAGTGGGCT
This sequence comes from Halorhodospira abdelmalekii, assembly GCF_016583625.1. GTDB lineage: Bacteria > Pseudomonadota > Gammaproteobacteria > Nitrococcales > Halorhodospiraceae > Halorhodospira > Halorhodospira abdelmalekii. The sequence continues at coordinate 72,510 of NZ_NRRN01000001.1, forward strand.
GCGGCGGCGCAGTACGCCGGTCGGCAAGTGCTACTTAGTGCCGCCTTCGAAAGCAACCTGACGCTCGATTTTTACGCTCGCTTGCAGCGCTACTGGGGGCTGGCCGATCCGCCCGGGCTCGATACCTTTGGGGCGTGGCCGGCAGCGCTGCTGGAGCCGTTGCAGAGCCAGGCCACCGAGGCGGCCAAACCGGTTTGGACGCGGGAGGCGTTGCAGTGGTGCGGAGAGTGGCTGTGAACGGCCACGCAGCAGGCGATATGAGTGATATGAGTGATGTGAGGGTTGCAAGAGATGGGGAGGCAGCGGGTGGCGGGGCCCCTGCAGAATTTCCCTGCCTGCTGGCGCGGGCCGCGCACCGTTTCCCGAATGCCTTAGCGCTGCTGACCGCCGAGGGTAGCACTTGGAGCTTTCATCAACTCGATGCCGCAGTGAGCGAACGGGCGCTGGCGCTGCGGGCGCAGGGGCTGCGCGAGGGGGCGTGGGTGGCGCTGCGCATCCGCACAACGGCTGCCGGGGTGATCGATTGGCTCGCCCTGCTGCGAGCCGGCGCTTATGCCCTACCGCTGAGCGAACGCCTTCCCGATCGGGCGCTGCGCGAACTGCTCGATGAGCACGGCCTGGAAGGGCAGATCCCGCAGCCCGGTGCGGCGCTGCAGCGTTCTGACTGGGAGCAGGCTGCGCCGCCGGTAAGCCGTAAGCGGCGGAGTGGAGTCGACGAATCGGCACTATGTTGGCACTTTCGTGCCGATCGCCCGTGTGCCGGCGTGCTGACATCCGGCTCGACGGGGCGACCGCGGATTGCCGTGCACAGCTACGCCAACCACGTTCGCAGTGCCGAGGGCGCGGCACAGCAGATGCCGCTGCAGCCTGAATCGCGCTACCTGCTCTCGTTGCCGTTGAATCACGTCGGTGGCTTAGCGATCCTCTTTCGCACGCTGGCCGCCGGGGCGACGATGGTCCTCGGAGGGCGGGCCGAGGATGCCGACTTTCTCCGTCGCTATGCAATCCATTACGTCTCGCTGGTCGAGACGCAGCTGCGTCGTCTGCTCGCCGCAGCTGAGCCACTACCGCAGCTGCAGCGGGTGTTGCTCGGGGGTGGGCCAGTCGCTGAGTCGCTGCTGGCGGCCGCCGCAGAGCGTGGGCTGGCGTGCTGGCTCAGCTACGGGCTGACGGAGATGGCCTCACAGGTGGTGACGCACGATCCGGCGGGGCGTGGCGCGGTGCTGCCGTACCGCGAGTTGCACATCGCCGACGATGGCGAGATCTGGGTCCGTGGCGAAACGCTCTTTCTCGGTTACCTCGAGGCGGGGCGGGTGCAGGCGGCAACCGACGCGGCAGGGTGGTTTCAGACGCGCGATCTTGGGCGCTGGCAGGGGCAGCGCCTGGAGATCATCGGGCGTAAGGACAATCAGTTCATCAGCGGCGGTGAGAATATCCAGCCGGAGCAGATTGAGAGCGAGCTGACACGCCATCCGCAGATCGATGCGGCGGTGATTGTACCGCGTCCCGACCCCGAGTTCGGTTTTCGACCGGTCGCCTTCCTCGCTGCAGCCGGGGCGATGCCGGCAGCCGAAGAGCTGCAAGCGTGGCTGCGCGAGCGGTTAGCGAGCTACCAGCTGCCGGTGGCCTACCGGCCGTTGCCGGAGTATGGCGGGTTGAAACCGCAGCGCCGTGATCTGGAGCGAATCGCTGCGGCTGAGGACGACGATTGATCGGCCTCCCGGGAAAAGCGCTCGACCACCCCCATGGGTACAGCACGGCTGCGTGCCAGCGTCGTTGTTAGCGCTCGCTAAGCCACTGCTTGATTGCCGTATGGACCGCCTCTGGGCACTCCTCGTGCGGGACGTGACCGCAGTCGTCGATCACGACGGTCTCGGCGCTTTTTAGCCGAGCAGCGACCTGATGCGAGTCGGCCGCCGGGATGATCGGATCCTCAGCACCGATGATCACCAAGATCGGCACCTCGACCTTCGCCAGCGCCTGCTCGACATCAAGCGGCTCGATCAGGGCGCGGCGAAAGATCTCGGCCCAGGCCAGATCCCACCCCGCGACCTCGTCGTGGATGGTAGCCAGGGCGCGGCGCTCTTCGCTGAGCCGTGCCGGGTCGTGGTACGAGGCCTCAAGCAGCCAGGGGCGTTGACCGATCCAGCGGGCGGCGAGGAGATTCAAGTGCTCGATCTGCGGAGTGGCCGCCAGCCAGTGCGGCAGGGTCGGGCGGTCGACCGTCACCATGGGGTTGATCAGCACCAGGCCGCGGACGTGTTCGGGGTGGCGGTAGGCCGCCTCAAGGGCGATGGCCGCCCCGGAGGAGTTGCCGATGAGCACCACCCTCTGTTCTGCCAGCGTCCCGTGATCGAGGCTGTGATCGAGCAGGGCGCGCCAGTGGGCAACAGCGGCCTCCAGGGTGAAGGGGGCGCTGCCGACCTCAGCCGGGTCGGGCTTGGCGCTGAGTCCGTACGGAACCTGATCGTAGGCGACAACCCGATGGCGCTCAGCCAGCCGCGGCATCAGCGAAGACCACGAGTGGACGTTGAGGGTAAAGCCGTGCAGCAGCATCAGTGGCACTGGCTGCGCTTCAGGTTCGTCCACGACGTTATCCGTCGACCCTTCGGCTGGTTCGTCTGTTGACGTGTCGGGTCCGGCGGCGAGGTAGTGCAGTTCGACCGGCAGCTGTTCTGGCGGTGCTACCGTCACAAAGCGGCTCGTCTCCCCGCCGAGGGCAGCGGCGGGGGCACCCGGTGCCGGTGCGGAATCGATCCACAACGGTACGCTGGCGAACCCGACGCCGATCAGCAGCACAAGCCCACCGAGAAGCCCAAGGAAGAACTTCCCAGCGCGCCTCCAGCGCCTGTTTCGTGTCATCTCGGCTTCCTACTTCTGTCGCTCAAAGAGGCTTGCTGGGCGACGCTCGTCGAGCTACGCTCACGGCGCGAAGTTGGCATTGCGCGAGGGAAGGCTAAAACCCGGGCCAGGGCCCACGGTAAGGCCCACAGCAGGGGGGCTGCCTGCAACCGACGCAACGCTGCGGCTGGAGTCCGAGCCGCCGCCCGTTGCGCAGTGTAGCGCACCGCGTATCGTCCCCACCACTTCCCGAATCGCTGCGCGATTTAGGTGGAAGGCTGCGCTGCGGTTTGGTCGTCGCTCTGGGATCCTCTACGATAGCCAGGCGGGATGCGCACTCGAATGGCTCGCCCCGACTGCGCGAACAGCTGTTGCTAAACTTTGCGTAAGTAAAGTCAGTCGCATGAGTTGGCCTGTGCACTTATGGCGGTACATCAAGGGCTGGCTTCACCCTTGAGAAACTTAGTATCCCTGCAGGAGGTCTCTGCGTTGGTCTCGACTAAGAAGCGTATACCGAATTTGCCCAACGCCTGGTACTGGCTGGTCGGCGGTGCCGCCTTAGTCGTTGTGCTGGCTGGCCTCCAGGCCGTCTCTTCCATCGTCAACCCGCTCCTTCTTGCTGCCTTTTTGGCCATCGCTTCGGCGACCCCGCTGAACTGGATGCAGCGCCGCGGGGTGCCGGGGCCGCTTGCCGTGATGGCGCTCTTTTTGGTCGTCGGGCTCTTCTTCTTCCTGCTCTTTTTGGCGCTGCGCGGAGCGGTGGAGACGATGGCCGCACAGGCGCCGCAGTATCAGGCGCATATCGGTGCGCTCTTTCAGCAACTGCGCGATTACTTGATGGGGCTAGGCGTACCGAATGAGGCCTTGCCCGATAAGATCCCGTTGCCGGCGGTGGGGACCTTCGCCGATGCAGCGGCGTCGATCGCCGGCGGCATCACTCAGTTTACGGCGGCGACCTTCCTGGTGTTGCTCGCCTTCATGTTCCTGCTGCTTGAGGAGAGTACCCTGCCGGGGAAGCTTGCCGCGGCCTTTCCGAGCAGTCGGCGCGGGCGGGTCCGCATGCGTCGCTTCCTCAGGGCGGTCGATCGCTACATCTTCATCAAGAGCGCGACGAGCTTCTCTACGGGCCTAGCGGTCGGCATCGGTCTCTATTTGATTGGTGTCGACTTCCCCATTTTGTGGGGCATCTTGGCCGGCCTGCTCAACTTCGTACCGACCGTCGGCTCGATTATCGCCGCAGTGCCGGCGGTCTTGATCGCCCTGGTGGGTGGTGGTTGGGTGGAGGCGATCTTGGCAACGGCGCTCTTTGTTGGCGTTAATGTGGCCATCGGCAGCGTCATTGAGCCCCGCCTGATGGGGCGCAGTCTGGGGCTTTCGCCGCTGGTGGTGCTGATCTCGTTGCTGGTCTGGGGCTGGGTCTTTGGGCCGGTGGGGATGCTGCTGTCGATCCCGCTGACCATGATCGCCAAGCTCGCTCTGGAGGCGCAGCCGGCGACGCGCTGGATCGGCGTGATGCTCAGCGATCGGGCCGATTAGCAGCCTAGCCTTCAAGGTAAGTCTGCGTAGACTATTGTGCGGCCATGGTGGCGTTGCCCAGCCTCGGCAACACGGAACCACTCGTACTCAGTCGGTCAATCCACTGATAGCAGAAGCTGTAACTGGAGGTTTTCGAGGTGACCGCCCGTAGAGTCGGGTGGTGATGCCACCGTGCAGCAGTAAGGGGTGGTGAGGCAGTGCATGGTGCGTTATACTGAGCGGCCTAGTCAGGAACCGCCCGTAGCTCAGCCGGATAGAGCGTCGGCCTCCGGAGCCGAAGGTCGCAGGTTCGAATCCTGCCGGGCGGGCCATCTCTGATATTTTCAAATCGTCCGAGCCTTCCTCTAGCCCCTTGAATGGTCTCGAGATCCTCGTCGGGCCTTCGAGCCTCCAAGGGCTCCGGTCGCTGAGATCCTGTTACCAACTGCCAGAACCACTTGCAGTAGAAAGCCATAGGGCCTTTATGTATCAAAGGGTTAGCGGCGGATCTTTTCCACATTTCCGTTAGTGGTAAAATGGTCCGCTCGCCCCAGAAGACGGTAGGATTGCCGCCCACCGACCCCGTGCCCCAATGACCCTGCCCTTTCCCGCAATCAGCACCATTGCCACCACCGAGGTGGTCTGTTTGCCGCCCACGGCGACCGTCGCCGATGCGGTGCGGACAATGAAGGCCCGCAATATCCGTAATGTCGTGGTGGTCGACGACCGGGGTTATCGCCTCTTTCTCTCCTCAATGTTGCTGACCCTAGAGGCGCAGGGACACGACTTCCAAACTCCGCTCGATGCGCTGGATCTGCCTTGGGCGACCGCGTTGGCACCAGATGCCTCGGTGCTCGATGGTCTCAAAGCGATCCGTAACCACAGTGAGCACATCTGCCTTGAGGATGAGAACGGTGCGCTCTGCGGCATCGTCAGTTACAGCGACCTAGCTGGTAGCCTCGATCCCCAGGCTCTGGCTCAGAGCCAGAATCTTGGAGAACTGCTGTACAGCGCTAAGACCTTGGAACTGGCCCCGGATTTGGCGCTAAACCATGCGATGGCACGGATGGCCGATCAGGACCGTGATGCCGCGATCATCGTCGATGCGCAGCGTCCCGTCGGGCTCCTTACCCAGCGCGATATCGTCACTCTGCTAGACGCCAGAACCGACCCGGCGACCCCGGTCGAAGCGTGTATGACCCGTCCCGTGCTGACCCTTGATGAGGGAACCAGTGTCTCCGAGGCACTTACATTCTGCCGCGAACGGCGCATCAAGCGAGTGGTGGCGGTCGATGCCAACGGTCGTCTCAGCGGGGTGATCGGCCAAAAGGATTTGGTCAACCTCTACTACAACCAGTGGTTTACTCTGCTGAAGGATCACCAGAGCGAGCTGGATAGACTCAACGCCGCGTTGCGGCAGAAAAACCGCGAGCTAGAGACCTTAGCTGAAGAGGTGCCTGGTGGTCTGCTGGCCCTCAATGCCGATGGCACCATCACTAGGGCGAGTGCGGCCGCTGCCGAGATGCTAGGCAGCTCAGCCTCTCGCCTGGATGGGCGGTCGATTTTTCGGTTTTTCGGCTGTGCTCGCGAAGCTGCCGAGTCAGGCCGCTACTACTGTCGCCAGAGTGGTTCACAACCGATCACCCTTGAGGCTTGCCCGCTGCACCGGGCTTTGCAGGCGGGGACGGAGTACGCTGGCCGCGAAGTTATCATCTCCGAGGACGGCTCCCAGCGAGTCGTGGATATTCGCACCAGAAGATTGGCCGGTGATGGCTCCGCCATCCTGCTGTTTCACGACGTTACAGAGGAGTATCAGTCGAGACAAGAGCTTGAGGAGCGTGAGAGTCACTTTCACACCCTGTTTGAGCTCTATCCCGACGCCGCTCTGCTCATCGATCCTGATACCGGTAGGCCGGTGCGCTTCAACCGGCTGGCCTATGAGCAATTGGGTTACACCGCCGAGGAGTTCGCCGAGCTGCGAATTGCCGACTACGAGGCCGTGCAAACGTCAGAAGAGATCGACGAGTGCATCCAGTCTATCCTGGCACACGGGCAGAAAGCGTTTGGGACCCAGCACCGACGCAAGGATGGTAGCCTGGTCGATGTCCACGTAACGGGGGTCCGGTTGCCGTTCGAGGAGCGGACCCTCCTCCTCGCCGTATTCCGCGATATCAGTGCAGAGAAAGCGGCTGAACGGGCTCAGAAGGCGCTGACGGAGCGCTTGCATCTGGCCACTGCAGCCGCCGAGCTTGGTATCTGGGAATACGACCTGATCAGCGGCCGTCTCGAATGGGACGCGGGCATGTTCCGCCTCTATGGCATCGACCCTGCCGCTTTTGGTCACTCCTTCGCTGATTGGGCTGAGGCGCTGTTGCCCGAGTCGCGGGAGGAGGCAGTGACTGCATTCCAGGAGGCTGTAGCCTCCGCCACCCCTTTCGATATCCAGATCGGCATTCGCCGTGCCGACGACGGAAAAATCCGCACCTTGCACGGTCAAGCCCAGGTCATTCGCAACGGCGCCGGTAGACCGATCCGCGTAGTGGGCGTCAACCGGGACGTCACCGAGGAGGAGGAGAATCGCCAGCAGGTCGCCGCTGCCGAGGCAAAGTTCCGCGGTCTCTTTGAACTTGCACCGGTGGGGATCGCTATGAACGATTACGCCACTGGTACGTTCCTGGATTTCAACAAGGCCCTGCTCGAACCCACGGGTTATAATCACGAAGAGTTCCAGCAACTCGACTACTGGGCGTTGACCCCGCCGGCCTACCTGGCCGACGAACAGGCTGTGCTCGAATCTATGGAGCGCACTGGCCGCTACGGTCCATTCCAGAAGGAGTACATTCGCAAAGACGGTTCGCGTTACCCGGTTTTGCTTCACGGCTTTAAGACCACCACGCCGGAGGGGCGCGAGGTCATCTGGTCGATCATTCAGGATATCTCCGATATTGAGCAGACCCGGCGGGAGTTGGAAGGTGCGCGCAACCAGTTCGCCTCGCTAGTGGAGAACATCCCTGGGATCACTTTCCGTTGCCGCTACGATAAAGACTGGACCATGCTCTTCATGAGCCAGGCTGTCGATCCTCTGACCGGTTATACGGCCAGCGAAGTCATCGACAACGCCACCGTCTCCTATGCCCAGCTCATCGATCCCGCGGATGCGGCTCGGGTCGAACAGGTCATCGCGGAGGCGGTGGCCGTGGGCCGCCCCTGGGAGGTTGAGTACCGGATCCGGCATCGGGATGGCTCTCTGCGTTGGGCACAAGAGCGGGGGGTCGCCATTCGTGACGAGCAGGGTGAGGTCGCCTATCTAGACGGCTTCATCTTGGATATTACCGAGCAGCGCAAGGCCGAACAGGCCCTGCACGAAGCCAAGGAACGCTTTCAGGGCATCTTCGAGCAGACGAGCAGCGGGGTGGTTGTCTATTGGCCGGTCGAGGGTGGAGAGGATTTCGAGTTCGTGGAGTTCAATCCGGCATCGGAACGCATCGAGCAGATCCCCAGAGAGGCGGTTATCGGCCGGAGACTGACTGAATGCTTCCCGGGTGTCGAGGAGATGGGACTGTTGGCGGTCATGCAACGGGTGGCCAAGAGCGGCGAGCCGGAAGTTCTGCCCATCGCCGAGTACGGCGACGGGCGCATCGCCGGGTGGCGGGAAAACCGTGCCTTCCGGCTCTCTTCCGGCGAAGTGGTTGTGGTCTACGACGATCTCACCGAAATCAAACAAGCTCAACAAGAGTCCGATCAGGCGCGAGAGGAAGCGGAGCGCGCTAGTCGTGCTAAGAGCGAGTTTTTGGCCAACATGAGCCACGAGATCCGCACGCCGATGAATGCGGTCATCGGTCTGAGCCAGCTCTTAGCGCAGACTGATTTGAACGAAAAACAGCGCGAGCAGTTGCGCAAGATCCAGCACTCCTCGAAGATGCTGCTCGGCATCCTCAACGACATCCTCGACCTATCTAAGATCGAGGCCGGCAAGCTGGAACTGGAGGTTCGCACTTTTCGGCTCGCCGACGTCGTCGAACAGATGGCGACCCTCTTCGGCGAGAAGGCACACGCCGGGGGACTGGAAATCCTCTACCATATCCCGCCCAGTCTGCCGCGCACCCTGGTCGGCGACTCGCTGCGCCTTGCTCAGGTGCTCGGCAATCTGCTCAGCAACGCCATCAAGTTCACTGAGCGTGGCGGCACAGTGGAACTGGGCATCCGACCGGTTGAACCCTCGACCGCTAACCATGCCACTCTGCATTTTTGCGTGTGTGACACCGGCATCGGTATGAGCGAGGCGCAGATCGCCCGGGTGTTCCAGCCATTCAGTCAGGCCGACAGTTCCACGACCCGGCAGTACGGCGGCACCGGGCTCGGGCTGGTGATCAGTCGGCGGTTGGTAGAGGCCATGGGCGGTGAACTGACGCTGGTCTCGACCCTTGGCGAAGGCAGCACCTTCAGTTTCACGATGGAGCTACCGCTGGGCGAAGGCCATGGGGCGGCCATCGCCTGCCCGCAGACCCGTGGCCGCCGCGTGCTGATTGTCGACGACCAGCCGAGCGCCCGCGCGATCATGCGCGAACTGCTCCATCACTGTGACTACCTCACTGAGGAGGTCGCCAGTGGTGAGGCCGCTATCGAACGCATCGTGGCGGCTGAGCAACGCGGCGAGCCGTTTGACTTCATCCTGCTCGACTGGATGATGCCTGGCGGCATGAACGGCACTGAGACTTGCGAGGCGATTGAGCGCCGGCGCCAATCCGGTGAATTGCAGCAGACCCGGCCACCGATTTTGATGGTCAGTGCCTACGCCCGGGAAGAGTTGGAGATCCCAGAGGGCCAGATCACTGACTTTCTGGCTAAGCCGCTGACTGCCTCTGCGCTCTACGATGCCCTGGTGCGCGCCGAGGGGGGCGCGGGCTTGGAGCGTGCCGAGCCTGCGGCCCGCGTGCCGGATCTCAGTGGTCGCCGGCTGTTGTTGGTCGAGGACAATGAAATCAACCAGGAGGTGGCTATACAGCTGCTGGAGAGCACGGGTGCTACGGTAGAGACGGCAGAGAACGGGGCCGAGGCCGTTAAGGCGGTGCACGCTGAGGCCCCGGATCTGATCCTGATGGATTTGCAGATGCCGGTGATGGACGGCTTCGAGGCCACTCGAGTGCTGCGGGAAGGGGGCTACGAGCGCCCTATCCTCGCCCTTTCAGCAGCGGTGATGGAGGAAGACCGGCGGCGTGCCGCAGCGGCCGGGGCTGACGGCCACCTAGGCAAGCCGATCGACAGCTCCGATCTCTACGCCGCACTGCTCGCTCACCTCGGTGTAGAGGCTGTCGCGGATGCTGCTGTCCACGCCGATGTTGCTACCGGTGAAGCCAACTCTGCCTGCGCGCTGCCCACCGAACTGCCCGGCTTCGACCTTGAACGCGGTCGCCGCCAGCTCGGTGGTGATGAGGCCCTCTACCTCCGGCAGCTGCGCAGCTTCCGCGCTAAACTGACTGGCGACTACGCCCATCTGCTAGACCACCTGCGCACCGGTCGCGACGAGGAAGCGCGTCGACTCGCCCATACTCTCAAGGGTGTGGCCGGCACCTTAGCGGCGGTGGAACTTCAGGGCTTGGCTGAACAGATCGATCGCGCCCTGAAAAGGGGTACAGAAGTTTCCACCGAACTCATCGAGCACCTTGAGCGGGCCTTTCGGGAGACCGAGCAGGTGCTCGCCGAGCTTACTTACGAACCCGCGATCGCTCCTAAGGGGGCGCCGGAGGCGGTAGCGGCACTGCGCCAGCGGCTAGAGGATAGCGAACTGATCGAGGAGGAGACCCTGCAGGAGGCTCTTGGCTACCTGCGCGGTCAGGGGCTCGACTGTGATGCGCTAGCAACCTATGTGGAACAGATGGCATTCGATGAGGCCTTGCAGTGCCTCGAAGAGCTGCTGCAAGGCAATCGTTGAAGTGGCTAAGGTGCCCGCTCGGCGCCCGGTGAGTCACCTAAAGCACCATGGAGCAGCCACGGCATGGTAGGTCCCGAGTCCAGGGCTTTCAAGGTGCCAGAGCGGTGGCACGATCCGGCGCTGATCGAGGCGCTGCGTGCGCGTCTGCTCGATTGGCAGCGCAGCTGCGGGCGCCACGAGCTGCCGTGGCAGCAGCCGGCGACCCCGTACCGGGTCTGGATCTCCGAGATCATGCTGCAGCAGACGCGGGTCGAGAGCGTCATCCCTTATTTCGAGCGTTTTATCCAGCGTTTTCCAGATCCACACGCCCTGGCAGCGGCGCCGCTTGAGGCGGTGCTTGAGCACTGGGCTGGGCTTGGCTACTACGCCCGAGCGCGCAATATGCACCGTGCTGCAGACGAGATTGTTGCGCGCTGGGGCGGTGCTGTGCCGAGCGAGCTTGCTGACTTGCAGGCACTGCCAGGGATCGGGCCGTCCACGGCCGGGGCGATTCGCTCGCTGGGTCACGGCCTGCCGGCGCCGATTCTCGACGGCAACGTCAAGCGCATCTTAGCGCGCCTCGATGATATCGCTGGGTGGCCTGGGCAGAGTGCCGTTGCGCGGCAGCTCTGGCAACTCTCTGCCTGCTTGGTGCCGCCGGACGGCGATTGCGCACGGTTTAATCAAGGGCTCATGGACCTCGGTGCGCGCCTCTGTCTGCGTCGGGCGCCGCACTGCAATCGCTGTCCGCTCGCCTTTGCCTGTTTGGCTCAGCAGCGTGGACGGACCGCCGACGTGCCAGCACCCCGGCCGCCGCGGGTGCGTCCACTGCGCCGCCTGCGGCTGCTGCTTATCGAGCGCGACGATGCGGTGCTGCTTGAGCAGCGTCCAGCGGCCGGGATCTGGGGCGGGTTGTGGTCGCTGCCCGAGTGTGCACTGAGCGACGATCCCTGCCAATGGGTCTTCCAGCGCTTCGGTTGGCCTGTCGAGCGTGGCCGTGAACTGGCGGTCCGCCGCCATGCATTGACCCACTTCGAGCTCGAGTTGCATCCGCTGTTCCTGCACAGCTTAGAGCGCGTCGATGAGCCGTTGCGGATTGCCGAGCCGGGGGCAGCGCTGCCGCTGCGCTGGTACCGACCGTCCAATGAGTCCTCCCCCGGACTGCCGGCGCCGATCGCGCGCCTGCTGGAGGAGTGCCAGGAAGGAAGGGTGGCGGCGTTCAATATCTCTGATTACCCCAGTGATCTTGAACAATAAATTTGGCACTACAGCATCGCTAGGTGACAAAAATCGGGGAGATAAGTCGTTGACTGTTTGACCCGGGAAGAAGAGCGCGAAACGAACCACGGTCTGCACGCTTTGCTGGGCGTTGCTGCATTGCCGCAATTTGGCCGCCGATGACCGTGCGGTTTTGATAGACTGAGCGGCGAGTCAGAACGCAGAACGCAGAACGCAGAGCGCAAACAGTTCGCTACCGACCCGAGCGCGTTAGATCACTGAGGTGGGGCATGAGACAGACGGTTCACTGCATCAAGCTTAAGCAAGAGGCCGAGGCGCTGGAGTATCCGCCCTATCCCGGCGAGCTCGGGCAGCGCATCCAGCAGCAGGTCAGTAAGCCGGCCTGGCAGATGTGGGTCCAGCAGCAGACGATGCTCATCAACGAATACCGGCTGATGCCGGCCGATGCGCAAGCGCGGCGCTATTTGGAGCGCGAGATGGAGCGCTTTCTCTTCGGACCGGGTTCGGAGCCGCCGCCTGATTACCGCCCCAAGTCGTGAGTATGATCGCTGCGGCAACCACCGGTGACGCATTGGCGTGCTCCACAACGCCCAGTCGTCGTTACCATTCGGGAGCCTCTCGAAGAAGCCCGACCTCTGTGTTTCTAAGGTCAATCACTTCGGTGACCGAAGGCCTGGTTTTTCGCGGGGCCTGCTAGTCGCGCAATCAGTACAGGAGCTGCCGCCACGTATGGAGACCACTGCAACGAGCAATCGAGAGCCGCGGCCCGGCTGGCCGCTGGTGCTCTGGTACGCAATCCGTCCACGCACCTTGCCACTGTCGCTCTCACCGGTGCTCGCCGGGTCGGCGGTCGGCTGGGTCGAGAGCGGGGTGCTTCGCCTCGATGTCACGTTGGTGGCGGCGCTGGTCATCGCCATCATCCAGATCGGTACGAATCTGCAGAACGATGCCGCCGATACCCTCAACGCCACCGATCAGGCGGGGCGGGTCGGTCCGCTGCGGGTCACCGAACGCGGCTGGCTGACGCCACGCCAGGTCCTCACGGGGGCCTTCGCCGCCTACGGGGTGGGGCTGTTGCTCGGTGTCTACCTGATCTATCTGGGTGGGTGGCCGATTGTTGTGCTGGGACTGCTCTCGGTGCTGGCCGCCTTTGCCTACTCCGGCGGACCGTGGCCGATCTCCCGCGGTCCCTTCGGTGAGCTGGTGGTGATCCTCTTTTTCGGGCTGGTGGCCGTCGGCGGGGTGGCGTACCTCTATGGCGCTCCGATCACCTGGAAAGTGCTGCTGATTGCGCTGATCGTCGGCGTACCGGCGGCGGCGGTGCTGCTGGTGAATAATCTCCGCGATCGGCAAAGCGATGCCCGAGCCGGGCGACGGACACTGGCGATCTTGCTCGGGCGTGAACGCGCGCTATGGCTCTTTGGCGGCTTTCTGCTCTTCGTAACGGTGGGGCTGCTGGTGGTGGCTACGGCCGGACCCCCGTGGGTGGGGGTGGCGCTTGGCCTGGCCGGCGTGCCGCTCGGGGTTAGGGTTTGGCGCGCCTTGATCCATGCTGAAGAGCCGGCGACCTACAATTCCTGTTTGGCGCGGACAGCGCTCTTTCAACTCTTGGTTACCGTGACGATGACCCTGGGTTTGGTGCTGGCAGTTGCAGTCGGTTGATGCGGTTGAATGAAGCTCGCGGAGACGTTACCGTGCGAACCAGGCGTTCGTGCCCCTGCCCCCCACTGGGAACTTTATGCTCTGGCTGGATTACAGGCGCTTGGTGGGGCCTCGGCGTGCTGTATGTGCTGTAGGCGGCGGGGCTATGGATGGCTGCCGTGCAGGTAGGGTGGTCACTTGGTCTTGCTAGCCTTGGAGGCCCAGCAGGGTAAGTGTGACTGTTTGGGAGCGAGTTAGAGGAGTCGTGCATATGCAGGGCAACTTGAATCCCCGTGAGGTGCTGATTGGCGGCTATATTCCGGCTTCGGCCGCTGTCGACGCTGGTTGGACCGTGCTGCGCGTCGCGGCTGGCCTCTTTATGGCCTTTGGGCATGGCTTGGGCAAGGTGCCCCCACAAGACCCCTTTATCGGCATGATTGGGGACTTGGGCTTTCCGGCGCCGGCGCTCTTTGCTTGGTCGGCCGGAGTGGTCGAATTTTTCGGCGGTCTGCTACTGGCCGCGGGAGTGTTGACGCGGGTCTCGGCCTTTTCCATTCTCATTACTATGCTGGTCGCCGCCTTTATGGCGCACGCCGGTGATCCATTTGCCGATCGCGAGTTGGCGTTGCTCTTCGGTGGGGCGATGATTGCCTTTATCGCTGCCGGTGCGGGGCGTTGGAGTGGCGATCACTATCTGCGGCAGCGCTATTGAGTTGCGGCACGAACGGGCGGGGATCGATGGCGGATCGCCTGCCTGCTGTGGCCCCCGCCTGCGGGTGGGGGCTCTAGTCACGAGGGAGGAGAGTTGCAGTGAACGAGTCGACCCACAATCACCCTGCGAGTGACTACGATGAGCCGCCGCGGCGCCGGAGCCGATTCGGCGGCTGGTTGGTCTTGTTATTGGGGCTCGGTGCGACCGTCTCGCTGGTCGGTTCGTTCCCATTTTGGGGGGGGCGCTCGTTTGTCTTCCTGCTCTTCTTCGTGCTGCTCTTCCCGGCGACCGTCATTGCAGCGCTGATGCGCTGGTGGCCGCAACGCGATGCCCAGAAGGTCGGTGACGGTATCGATTGGCGCCGCCGCTTGCACCTCTCGGCCGCCGGCTTGGCGATCGCTGCTACGGTCTCTCTGTTGCTCGGGATCGCTTGGTTCGGTACGGCGGCAGGAACCATGTTGACCGTCGCCGGCACCATGTTGCTGCCGCCGGTCGTGATCTTGCTCCTGCTGACCTTCTCTACGCGCCGTGAGCGTGGCACTCTGGCCGAGAGCATGCTCGACCCCGGCGAGGAGGTGGTCTACCAGGCGCAAGTGCACTGGGGGGTCTTCCTGCCGACGATCGGGGTCATCACTGTAATTCTGCTGTTGACCTTGGCCCCGCTGGGCACGATCGGCTACGGTGTGGCCACTGTGCTCTATCTGATCGTCTTGCCAGGAACAGCGGCGCATGCGTTGAGCATCTTTTTCAACACCGAGTTGGAGGTGACGCAGAATCAGATGGCCGCGGCGACTGGCTTGATCGTGCGCACCTTCCGGGTGCTCGACCGCGACGATATTCAGGCGGTCGGCGTCTACCAAGGCTGGCTGGGTAAGCTCTTCGGCTACGGGCGTATGAGCTTTATTTGCAGGGATGGCTTTGGATTCAAGGTGCCCGGTATTGTCGATCCAGAGGGGGTGCGGAAGATCCTCTCAACGCGGTGAGTCGACGCGGGTGCCCCCCCGGGCGCAAGGGCGCAAGAGAGGGGGGACACCCCCCCGGGCGCGCTGCGCTTGCGCCTATTTCTGACCACTGTAGCGAACTTGTACGCGGTTGCCCGGGGGGAAAAACTCTACGCTGTCGGCTAGTTGCCGTGCCAGCCTGATGCCGCGTCCGGCTGGTTTTTCGCTTGTCTCCTCTTGTGCCACACTCCGTTGGCGCTCCAGCCACGGCGCGTAGTCGAACCCCGGTCCCGAATCTTCGATTTCAATGAGCAGCGTATCGCTGCCGCTGACAGCGGGGGTAGAGGCGATACGGATGCAGATTTCGCCTGCGCTCAGCGTTTCCAGTTTTGCCAGCCGTTCGCGGTAGTAGCGCTCGAAACCGTCGGCGTCGTGCTTGAGGGCCGAGTCGAGGCCGAGGACGCCGTGTTCTAGGGCGTTGTTGAACAATTCGGCGATAATGAAATAGAGACTTTGCCGATCGGCTTCCACTGTACCGAGCTCGCCAAGCAGTTCCATGACGGCCGGTACAGGATTAATCCGTTTTAAGGTGGTGGCGTCGAGCCGAAGTTCAGCGCGCCAGATGCCTGAGGGGGCTACGCTGGAAGCAGCGGGGGAGGGGCTGCTGCAGAAGGCTGCGGTAATCCGCTCTAGATCGAGCTCGAGCAAGGTGGTGTCGTCGTTCGGCTCAGTCGAAGCCCAGTACCGCTCAAGATGTTTGAGGATGAGATCGAAGCCTTCTCCGGGGGGGGCCGTGCGCAGGGCCGTTTCGACTCCCTCGGCACCGTACATGCGCCCTTCGATCGCCGCCTCGACGACCCCGTCGGAGCAGGCGTAGAGGTAACTGTTGGGGGGTAGCTCTTGATAGCGTAGTTGGCGCCGACCGGGGGCGCTGTTGCCGATCACGCCGAGAGGCAGGTCGCCCGAATCGAAGGTGGCGAAGATTTGCCCCTCTTGAACCAGCCACAGCGGCGGCATTCCGGCGTTCCAAGCGCCAAGACGACGGTTGCGGCAGTCAATCTCGATCAGCGCTGCAGTCAGAAACATATCAGGCGGCAAATTGCGGTAGAGCCGCTCGTTGATGAGGTCAAGTAGCTCTGCCGGATGCACACCGCGCACAACGCGCTCGTAAAAGGCCTCAGCGACCGCTGGCACCCCGACTGCTGCACCGATCCCGTGGCCGGTAAAGTCACCGATGAGCACCAGCAAGTTGCCGTTCGGACGCCGCTCGGCCAGCAGCAGATCGCCGCTGAGAATCGCGGCGGGGCGGTAGAAGTAACGAACCCCAGGGCTCTTGAGGGCCGCTGAGCTCAGCGCACGGGCAACGATACGCTCGGCGCGCTCTTGCTCGCGTTCGAGCCGGTCTTGATGGGTGCGCAAGATGTCTTTATCGACGGCGATCGCCTTGAGGCGTCGGATCAAGTCATCGACCCGATCCATCACGCCGTTGAGGTCGCGAAACCCAAGATCGAGTTTGCGCGGTTCGATACGGTGGATGTCCTTGACTGCGTTGACCTGCGCGACTTGCGCGCCGAACTCATCGACTGCCCGCTTCAGGCGCCGGTGGGTGAAGTAACCGACTCCGGCAGCGACCAGCAGGGCGAGGGGGGCGCCGGCGAGCAACAGCCAGAGATAGCCGGTTCGCGCCTGCGCCAAGACGCTCGCAATGTCCTGGCGCACCTCGATGACTCCGAGAACGTCGCCAGGTTCGACATTGCTGTGGCAATCTTGGCACTCTGCGCGAGTGGTGACCGGCATGATGTGGCGCAGTAATGGGCCTTCGTCGCGGACCTGGAGCGTTTCGCCCTCGCTAAAGGCGCGCTCGACCGCAGAATCCGGGCTGGTATCCTCTTCAATCGTACCGTATAGCTCGTCGACGAGGGGGCCACGATAGATCTTGACCTTGGTCGGGCTTTTTTCATAGGTGCTTTCCAGTGCCCCGGTGAACTCGCTGAGCTCTTCTCGTCCCCAGCCCAAGCGCATGACCTGAAACATCGACTCAAAAGTCTGTTGGGCGATTGCGCTGGAGTTCTGTTCGGCCTGACGCTGTAGGATGTTGCCGTAGAGCGCCGCAGAGAAGAGAGCGGTGACGGCAAAGACGCCGAGGGCAACCGTTGAGACGGTCAGCATCAGGAAGATACGGAGGGTCAATCGGCGCATAGGGGGTCAAGCCTTCCGCGGTCTATTGAGTGGGTTACCGGATTACCAAAGAGCATCTCGAACTCGAAGCCCCCGCTCTATGGTGGCTTAGCGCTCCGCATGAAGAGCAGAAGCTGCAGTTTTCCCGGCCTCCCACTGCCTTGATCGGTGTCTATCTTCGCTGTCGCTACGATCAGCCCGCTGCGGAGAATCCACTAGGGAGGAGTCGGGCAGAAGGGCGGCGAAGTGTTAGGCTAACTCAAAAAGAGCTTATAGGCAGGGTTGTCGGTCTCCTCAGCGAAGTTGTAGTCGAGTCCGCCAAGAAACTCAGTAAAGAGCGTGCGCTCGTCTTCCGGGACCTGAATGCCGCAGAGCACCCGACCGTAGGCCGCGCCGTTGTTGCGGTAGTGGAATAGGCTGATATTCCAACGCCCGCCGACGTTGGCCAAAAATTGCATCAATGCCCCGGGGCGTTCTGGGAACTCAAAGCGGTAGATGATCTCGTTGGCTACACCGTGGCCGCGGCCACCGACCATGTGGCGGACGTGGACCTTCGCCATCTCATCGCGTGTCAAATCGAGGACCGGATAGCCTTCCGCCTCCAGCTTATCGATTAAGTCGCGGCGCTCCTCATCGCCGCGCGCGAGCGCGATACCGGCGTAGACGTGGGCAATGTCGGGATCGCCCATACGGTAGTTGAACTCGGTAATCGAGCGCTCACCGATCGTCTCGCAAAAGCGCCGAAAGGCGCCGGGCCGCTCCGGGATCGTCACCGCCAACACCGCTTCGCGCTGCTCGCCGAGCTCCGCCCGTTCGGCGACGTGCGCTAAGCGCGAGAAGTTCATATTCGCGCCGCTGTTGATCGCCACCAGCGTCTCGCCACGTAGGCGGTGCTGTTCGACGTACTTCTTCGCCCCGGCAACGCCGAGTGCGCCAGCGGGCTCAAGGATCGAGCGGGTCTCCTCGAAGGTGTCTTTGATGGCGGCGCAGATCTCATCCGTGCTGACGAGCACGACATCGTCGATATGACGACGCAGTATGGGAAAGGTGTACTCACCGATCTGGCGTACAGCGACGCCGTCGGCGAAGAGCCCGACCTTATCGAGGGCAACGCGCTCGCCCGCCTCCAGACTGACCGCCAGGGTCGGGGCGTCCTCGGGCTCGACCGCGATCAAACGAATATCGGGGCGCAGCTGGCTGATGTAGACCGCAATTCCGGCGGCCAGCCCACCGCCGCCAACCGGCACGAAGACGGCGTGGATATCACGCGGGTGCTGGTGCAGGATCTCCATGCCGACAGTGCCTTGTCCGGCAATGACGTCGGGGTGATCGTAGGGCGGGATGTAGGTCAGTCCGTGGTTGGCGATCAACTCTTGCGCCTTCGCTGAGGCCGCATCGTAGTTATCGCCGTGTAGGACGACTTCGCCGCCGAAACGCCGTACTGCATCGACCTTGATCTGCGGCGTGGTGCGCGGCATAACGATGGTCGCCTCGATGCCGAGTCGCTGTGCCGAAAGGGCGACGCCTTGAGCGTGGTTGCCTGCCGAGGCACAAATCACCCCACGTTGACGCGCCTCCTGCGGTAAGCGGATGATTCGGTTATAAGCGCCGCGCAGCTTAAACGAGAAGACCGGCTGCAGATCCTCGCGCTTGAGTAGCAGCTCGTTACCGAGACGCGCCGAGAGGATGGGGGCCGATTCCAACGGGCTCTGTATGGCAACGTCGTAGACACAGGCGGTAAGAATCCGCTCTAGGTAGCTGCGTTGCGACTCCACCTCTACCCCATCGGTGTTGTTGATTGCCGTCTCTGGGCCATTATGATGAGCATGCATGACTGAAGAGGATACCGCTCTTGGGGGCATTGCCGCACCCTTTTTGTGACAAAAAAATTGCCAGGAGGTTGAGATGGGCCAGGACGAAGGTAAGCGATTGGCCGCTGAGGCGGCACTAGAGTATGTCGAAGAGGATACCATCGTCGGTGTCGGCACGGGATCGACAGTCGATCGTTTCATCGACGCCCTAGCGGCGAAGCGAATGAAGTTGCAAGGCGCTGTCTCGAGTTCGGAGGCGAGTACCCAGCGTTTGCGCAGCCACGGCATCGATGTGGTCGATCTTAACAGCGCCGGCCGGTTGTCGCTCTATGTCGATGGTGCCGATGAGTCGAATCGGTTTTTGCAGCTGATCAAGGGCGGCGGGGGCGCGTTGACGCGCGAGAAGATCGTGGCATCGGCCTCAGATCGTTTTGTCTGTATCGCCGATGAGAGCAAGTTGGTCGATGTCTTAGGCGCCTTCCCGCTGCCGGTGGAGGTCATTCCGATGGCCCGCAGCACGGTCGCCCGAGAGCTCGTTCGCCTCGGCGGGCGCCCCGAGTTGCGTCAAGGTTTCACCACCGATAACGGCAACGTGATCCTCGATGTGCACGGGCTCTCGATCACCGAGCCGCTCAAACTGGAGCAGACGTTGAACAACATCCCCGGTGTGGTGACGAATGGTCTCTTCGCCCTACGTCCGGCCGATGTGTTGCTGCTCGGTAGCGCCTCGGGGGTACGCCGGGTCGATCCAGAGTAGTCTCGGGAGCTAGTAGCCCGATAAGAAAGTCGGCAACTGCGAGAGGGTGGTTATGGGAGAGATCCCACGGCTGCTGATCATCGCCGGTGCGGTGTTAATCGTGGTGGGGTTGGCTTGGCCGCTGATCAGCAAGCTCGGCTTAGGGCGCTTGCCCGGGGATATCGCTATAGAGCGTGACGGCTTTAGCTTTTACTTTCCTGTCACCACCATGCTGCTACTCAGCGGGGTGGGGACGCTGCTGTTTTGGCTGTTTCGCAAGTAGCTGTGCGAACGAACGTGAGCGGTCAGTCGCAGCGCTGCGGCTGGAGGAGGGTCGTGTGGTCACTCCTCGTCCCTCGCCCAATGGGGGCCGTCATTCCGGTCGATCTACAGGCGCGTGGCGTGACCTGGGCGGTGGGGTTAGCGTTTTCTTGCCCTCGGTGCTGAACGCGGTTCCTCCAACGACCCAGTAGCGACTCAGAAGGCCCAAGCAGCTTGAAGCGCCCCGTAGGGGTCGCGGTGCTCCTGTGTTTTGAACTCCCGAGTCAGTGTGCTGTGCGTGTAGCTGATTCGCATCCGTTCCCAGTGAAAGGCGATTCCCACGTA
The DNA here is from genome assembly GCF_016583625.1 of Halorhodospira abdelmalekii. Taxonomy (GTDB): domain Bacteria; phylum Pseudomonadota; class Gammaproteobacteria; order Nitrococcales; family Halorhodospiraceae; genus Halorhodospira; species Halorhodospira abdelmalekii. The sequence continues at coordinate 92,641 of NZ_NRRN01000001.1, forward strand.
GACCTGATTGACGTAGCGCTCCCTCTCCACACTGCGACTATCTCGGACGGTGTTGCCGTCTAAAAAGATGTTGTAGCCGACGAGGCGGCGGACCGCGCGGGCATGCACGTACCAGCCCCCGCGATTGGGCTTGAAGTAGGTCTCGGGGGCTGTTACAGGGTGAAAGATAGGACCGCCGTGGTCCATTGGCAGGTTAGGGCCGAAGCGGAGACTAAACTCGGCCTCGGCGGCCGTGTAGACGTTACCGGCCCACAGCGACCACCCGGGGATTAGATCCATCGCCCAGGCACTGCGCCCGAAGTGGAGCCGGGCGCGATAGCGGTCGGTGTAGCGCACCGTGACCCCGAGTTCATCACCGAGTTGGGTCTCCCAGCCTTGTGGCTGATCAGAGTTCTCCAGTCGGTTATGGATGCTGCGCTGCAGAGAGTGTCCTCCCGCCGAGGGGCCGACGGCTCCAAGCGTCCAGCTCGCGGTGCTCTGCCGCCAACCCGACTCGACGACCAGGGCAGCAGTCAGATAGAGCCACCCGGCGTAGGGGCGGTCATCTTCGGGAGGCTCCTCCAGGGTGATGTCGCCCGGGGTGAAAAGCTTCTGGCCGGCTCCGCCCATCAGGCGGCGGCTTCCACCTGTAGGGAAGAGAGGCAAAAAAGCAGCGGCATAATCGGCCCGACCGTAGCCGTCACGGCGACGACCGTACCACGTCGCGCTGTAGCCGGCCGTATAGTACTGGTCGCGCCCGGCAAAGATGTCGTTTTCGAAGGTGAAGGCCAGGCTGTCGGCTTGAGCGGCTCCGGTAGCGCCGATAGCCACCACGCCCCCGATCCACAGCAGCGCGAGTCTTTTACGGGTTCTGGGCATCAGCCATGGCGCCTCCTCGCTGGATGGGGTGCGCGAGCCTGTTTAAGCCCCCGCGCGTACCTGCGGCCAGAGCGTCGATGTCGCCGATATCGGCCGGTGCCACCGGCATTGCCAACCGCGTTGCCGTGGGGCGTCGATCTTAGCAGCCTCCCGTGGGCGTTGCGACCGCGCGACCGTCCGTTAAGCATCGCGGGTGCTGCGCTAGGCTGCCGATAACTGCCGACAGACTACGACCGTTCGCTAAAGAGTGCTCCCCAGCGCCTCATCTTGTGCCAGAGACACTGGGCCTTGACTTGTCGGGAGGATTCCGTTTCAATGTCACCCCTGTTGTGGCCGGGTAGCTCAGTCGGTAGAGCAGGGGATTGAAAATCCCCGTGTCGGCGGTTCGATTCCGTCCCCGGCCACCATCCCCCTTCTCCAAGAGTGCTAGCGTCGGCTATCCCGCAGTGCCTCCAGCGCTGGATGGTCGGGGTGCTTGATCTCGAGCATTCGGCGGGTTGCGGCGGCCTCGCGGCCGCGTCCCAGTTGCTCAAGGGCTGCGACTTGTAAAGCGAGGGCATCGCCAGCCTGTTGCAGCCCAGGGTATTGTTCGGCGATCCAGGCGGCCCGTTCGGCGGCCTCGACAAAGTCGTTAGCGGCGTAGCGCTCGCGGGCACGGCGCAGTTCCTCGGCAGCCAGGTCGCGGCGGAGCTCGCTCATGTGGCGCAGTGCGCGGCGCGCTTGCTCATCCTCCGGGAAGCGTTCGACGATTTGCCGATAGTAGGCAAAGGCGGTGCGCGCCAGGGCGGTATCCGGCGGGTCTGACTCGCCTTCCCAGAGGGCGTGTGCCGCGCTCGCCCGCAGCATGAGTGCGTACCTGATATCGTCGGTTGCGGCGTCGGGGCGCTCGGCGGCGAAGCGCTCGACCTGCTCGATGGCCTCGCGGTAGCGCCCAAGACGGTAGCTGACGTAAGCGCGTTCAAGGGCAGCTTGTTGCCCCTGTCGGGTCTGCGGATAGTCGCTGCGCAGTGTCCCGAGCAACTCGTAGGCTTCATCGAGTTGTTCGGCGTCGAGCGCTTGCATGGCCTGCGCGTAAAGCTGTGCGGCGGCATCCCGCGATGAGCGCTCACCGAATGCAGCACAGCCGCCGAGGGTCAGTAGCGCAAGGGCTGCGAGAAGTGCGCAGAGCGCGTAGGCTATGCGTATACTGTGCTTAATATCCAAGCTCCTCTGCGATCTGGGTGATTCATTGTGACACGACGGCCCGCTACTACGCCCGCAACGGCACGCTTATACTGCTCCCCGGCGGTCCACTTACCCACTCTCCTGCTCCTGCTCCTGCTCTGTGCGGCGATGCTGGTGTTGCCGCCGGCGGCGCACGCCGCCTCGGGAGAGCGCGGCACGGAGTCGGGCGAAGGCATCACGCTCAACTTTGAGCAGGCCGATATTCGTTCCGTCATCGCCTTGGTCTCCGAGCATACCGGGCGCAACTTTATCGTTGATCCGCGGGTGCGCGGCGAGATGACCATCATCTCCCATCGACCGGTCGACTCGCAGCAACTCTACCAAGTTTTTCTCTCCGCGTTGCAAGTCCACGGCTTCAGTGCCATCCCGGCCGATGGGGCGGTGCGGATCGTCCCGAAGAGCCTGGCCCGCCGCGATCACACGCCGGTGACCGACGATGCCGCGCCAGGGGAGGGGTACGACTTCGTAACCCGCGTGCTGACCGTCGAGCACGCCGAAGCGGCGGAGCTGGTGCCGCTGCTGCGCCCACTGCTCTCCGATGAGGCGCAGTTGGCGGCCTACCCGCCGACCAATACCCTGATTCTTTCAGAGGCCGCCGGCAATATCGAACGCATTCGGCAGGTGATCGCACAACTCGATCGCGAGACGACCGGTGTGACCGAGATCGTCCCGTTGCGCTACGCCTCGGCTCGTGAGGTCGTCTCGCTCGTCGGTGAGATCGAGCCGCAAGAGCGCGCTGGACGCCGGCTGTTGCTCGCTGCCGATGAGCGCAGCAACAGCGTGCTGCTCGGCGGCGATCCGCGCCGGCGCCCGGCGGTGCGCTCGCTGATTCAGCGTCTCGATGAGCAGCTGAAAGAGGAGGAGGGCGTTGCGGTGATCTATCTGCGCTATACCGATGCCGATAGCATTCGCCCGATCCTCGAGGATCTGGCCGAGGGCTTAATGCACGGCGATGAGTCGCAGCCACGGGTTAGTATTCAGGCCCATGAGAGCACCAACGCCCTGATCATCAACGGGCCTCCCGACACGGTCGGACAACTGCGAACGGTGATCAATCGTCTCGATGTGCGCCGGGCCCAGGTGCTGGTCGAGGCGATTATTGCCGAGGTCTCGGCCGATCGTGCCCAGCAGCTCGGCATCCAGTGGGGGGCATTGGGCGATCAGGCGGTCGGTTTGGTCAACTTTGGTGCAGCGGGGGCCGGTTCGGTGCGCAACATCGCCGGATCGATTGAGGGTGGCTCGGTTCCCGATGTCGACGGGTTGAGTGCGGCGGTGAGTGATCGGCGCGGTGAGTTCGCGATGCTGCTGCGCGCCCTGACGAGCGAGAGCGATACCAATATCCTCTCGACGCCGTCGGTGCTGACGATGGACAACGAGGAGGCGGAGATCGTCGTCGGCGAGAATGTGCCCTTTATCACCGGCCGGGCCATTGAAGAATCGGGCCAGGCCTTCTCCGCCATTCAGCGCCAAGACGTCGGGGTCAAACTGCGAGTGCGGCCGCAGATCAACGAGGGCGATGCGCTGAAGCTGGAGCTTGAAAAGGAGGTGTCGGCGGTCGCTGGTCGTCCGGAGGGGGCAGAGGACTTGGTTACAAGCATGCGCTCCATTGTGACGACGGCGATGGTCGACGATGGCCAGATCATCGTGCTCGGTGGCCTGATCGATGAGAAGGCGACAACGCAGACGCAGCGGGTGCCGGGGCTCGGTAGCCTGCCGGGGCTCGGGCGGCTCTTTCGTTACGAGCGCTCGCAAACCGAGAAGCAAAACCTGATGGTCTTTCTGCGTCCGCAGATTGTTGTCAACCGCGAGGATGCGCGCGCGGTCACCAGCCCCAAGTACACCTTGCTGCGCAACCAGCAGCTGGCGATGCGCGAGCGTGGACTGCGGTTTATCGACGACGATGAAATCCCGCTGCTGGATGATGCCCGCGCCGAATTGATGGCCCTGCCGCCCTCATTCGAGGATCGGGTGGGGCGTCCTGGCAGCGATCGCCAGCGCGAGCGCCTCGGAGCGCCGCCGCGGGCCGCTGAGTTGTTCAATTAACGCTGCCCGATCGCGGCGCAGCTGAGTTGAGGCACGGTCACGATGCCCGCCTTTGAGTACGAAGCCCTTGATGTCAGTGGTCGCGCCCGCGGCGGGGTGATTGAGGGCGACAGTGCCCGGCAGATTCGCGGCAAGCTGCGTGAGCAGGGATTGACCCCGCTGGCGGTGGCCGAGGTCGGGGGGCGTGCGTCGGGGGCTGGTTCTGGCGCGGGGACAGCGAGTGCGTTGCAGCGCCGCTCGCGGCTATCCCAGCGTGGGGTCCGAGCGGCCGATCTGGCTTTGGTGACCCGGCAGATGGCGACACTGACGCGCTCGGGGCTGCCGCTTGAAGAGGTGCTGTTGACGGTCTCGCGACAGTGCGAGCGCAAGCGCCTGAAGAGCATCCTGCTGAGCGTGCGCACCCGCGTCACCGAGGGGTATGCGCTGGCGACCGCGCTCGCCGACTTCCCGTACGTCTTTCCCGATATCTATCGCACCTCGGTGGCGGCCGGTGAGCAGTCGGGTTATCTCGATGTCGTGTTGGAGCGTTTGGCCGATTACGCTGAGACGCGCCAGCGCATGCGCCAAAAGGTTCAGCTGGCGCTCTTCTATCCGGCAATGCTGACAGTTGTGGCGGTATTGGTCACCCTGGCTTTGCTCGGCTACGTCGTCCCCGAGGTCATCCAGGTCTTTGATAATATCGGGCAGGAGTTGCCGGCGCTGACACTCGGTCTGATCGCAGTCAGCGATGCGTTGCAACAGTACGGCCTCTACGCCGGGGCGGGCGTGTTCGGGGTCGCGGTCGCCGGTTCGCGACTGTTGCGTTATCCGGGGCCACGGCGCCGCTGGGATCTCTTGCTGCTGCAACTCCCGCTCGTAGGGCGTCTGGTGCGGGGGAGCAACACCGCGCGTTTTGCCCGCACCTTGGCCATTGTCTCGGCCTCGGGTGTGCCGATCTTGGAGGGGTTGCGCATCTCGAGTCAGGTGGTCGGCAATGTCGCGATGCGTGAGGCGATCGAAGAGGCGGCGCGGCAAGTGCGTGAAGGCGGGGCGCTGGCGCGGGCGTTGGAGCGCAGTGGACAGTTTCCGCCAATGACCGTCCACCTGATCGCCAGCGGCGAGGCCAGTGGTCAGCTGAACCAAATGCTGGAGCGCGCCGCCGAGAGCCAGGAGCAAGAGATGGAGGCGACCACCGGGGTCATTGTCGGGCTCTTCGAGCCGGCGCTGATCTTGGCAATGGGCGCCGTAGTCTTAACAATCGTCTTGGCTATACTGTTACCGATTTTTGAGATTAACCAGTTGGTGCAGTAGGTGTGTCCTGTAATTGCGTCCACAACTTTGCGTTGCAGCGCGCCGAGGCACCGTCATCCACCCGCAGCACAGTCGGCCGCAGCGGCCGCAGAGTGGTCACGATGAGAAGAGCAGCGCAATCCGGTTTTACCCTGATTGAGATCATGGTCGTGGTGGTCATCCTCGGTATCCTCGCCGGTATCGTCGTGCCGCGAATCATGGACCGCCCGGACAGCGCGCGCGTAGAGGCGGCGAAACAAGATATCCGCGCGATTGAGTCGGCCCTGAATCTCTACCGACTCGATAACAACCACTACCCCAGTACCGATCAGGGGCTTGAGGCCCTCGTCGAGGAGCCGCGTGGCGAGCCGCAGCCACGCAACTGGCAGGGCTATCTCGATCGGCTGCCGCGCGATCCGTGGGGCAACGAGTATCAGTATCTCAACCCTGGTGAGCGCGGCACGATCGATATCTATAGCCTAGGCGCCGATGGCCGCCCAGGAGGCGAAGGGATCAATGCCGAGATCGGCAACTGGGCCCTCGATTAGCAGGTGCCTCGACAAACCAGTGATTGATCGACTCGATGTGTGGTCGCCTTGCTAGCCTTGCAAACCCGCGCCCGATCGACTCGCGGACTCGGATTGACCCTGATCGAGGTCCTTGCCGTCGTGGCTATCCTCGCACTGCTGAGTTCACTGGTGGTGCTCTCGCTCGGCGATGGGGGGCGAGAGCGGGAGATGCGGCACGAGGCCGAGCGGCTTGCGGCTTTGATCGGCACGGCACGGGAGGAGGTCATGCTCGGTGCGGCCCCGATCGGTATCGCCTTTACCGAACAGGGCTATCACTTCCAGCGGCAGCAGCGCATTGGCGACGATGTGGTCGAGTGGCGCGATATTCCCGATGCGCAGCTCTTGCGCCCCCGGTCGCTAGAGCAGCGCGGCCTTGAGCTGGAGTTGCGGGTTGAGGGGCGGCGTCTGCACTTGGAGCCGGACCCCGAACACCCCGACCCGGTGATCTTTTTGGAGGGCAGCGGCGAGATGACCCCCTTTGAACTGACTCTGCGCGATCGCGGTGATTCACGCCGCGACTCACACCGGGCGCTGCGCTTGACCGGCGAACTCGACGGCACCTTGCGCATTGAGCGTGCTGACGACTGATGCACTCGCGCGGCTTTACCTTGATGGAGGTCTTGGTGGCGGTCGCCATCCTGGCGACGGCCTTGGCGGCGACGATCCGTTTGGGGAGTCAGGCGGCGGGGAATACCTTCGAGTTGCGGGAGCGCGCCTACGCCGGTTGGGTGGCGGAGAATGAGCTGACGCGGGTGCAGGCGGGGATCGTCCCGCTGCGCGGGCCGGAGCAGCGCAGCGGCAGCAGTGAGATGGCTGGGCGTGAGTGGACGTGGGAGCTGAATGCACGCGTGGCGACACCGCCGCTGCCGATCGACCTTGAGTTGCCGGGGTTGTTAGAGCTGGAGATCGAGGTCTTCCGCGCGGGTGAGACGCAGCGTCCACTCGCCGTGCGTAGTGCGTGGTATCGGGTGCCGCGTGCCGAGCGCCGTGAAACGAATGGAGGGGCCGGCGCCGATGAGTGAGTCGGCGGATACGCCTCTTCAGTGCTCCGAAGGGGCGGCTGGCGCGAAGAAGCGCGCCGCCGCAGCCGGTTTCACCCTGCTCGAAGTGGTGGTGGCGGTGGCCATCTTCGCGTTGGTAGCCGTAATGGCGTATGGTGGTTTGCAGACCGTTCTCGAGACACGCAGTCGGGTGGTGGCGGAAGGGCAGCGGCTTAGCGAACTGCAGTTGGCCTTCGGGGTGATGGCGCGCGATTTTCGCCAACACGTGGCGCGCGATTGGTCCGATGCGTGGCGCGATCGGCGTCCCTCGCTCGGTTTCGATCCACTTGACCCGCAGCCACGTTTGGAGTTGATCAGCGCCGGTGGACGGGTCGGAATGCAGCGCAGCGAGCTCCAGCGGATCAGCTATGAGCTCGACGATGGGGTGCTCTATCGGCTCGTGTGGCACGTCATCGACGGCGGCGGGGAGGAGCCCCATATCCGCAGCCGACTGGCGGGTGAATCGGGCGGCGGGCGAGCGACCATCGACGATCTGTACTATACGTTTTACTACCGTCCAGTGGGCGGGGGCTCTCCCGGCGAGCGCCGCGATGACATCGAACGATTGGCGCACTGGCCCCCCGATCGCGCTCAGGGACTGCCCCCGGGGGAGTTGTTAGCGGTTGCCGTCACCCTGGAGCTGGCTGGTGGCGCCCAGGTCTACCGCCTCTTTCCCGTTCAGGGTGCCGGTTCGGGGAGCGGGGCGGCCAATGGGTCTCTCTGAATACGGACGATGCAACTGTTGTCCCGGCAGACTGACTCAGGACTGAAACTGGGGCGGTATAAAGAGAGAGGCCGGAGTGATGGAAGCGTGGTTGGAACGCCTGAAGGCGTTGGCAAGCCCAGAGGTCGGTGGGCCCTGGGTAAGACGCTTAGGCGTTGTGCTGTTGGCCGTGGGGGTTCTGCTGATTGCGCACAGCGCTGCCGAGACGACGTGGCAGTGGGTGGCGCCGGATGAGCCCGCCGGCCTGCGCGCGCCGCCGCCCGGTGCGCTTGGGACGGGGGTAGCACCGCAACGTGCTGCCGGCACCCCTGAACGGGGCCGTGAGGGCAGCGATTTGGCGGCGATCGCCGACTACCATTTATTCGGCCGCCCGCCCGAGCGGCGAGAAGCGGCACGCCCTGAAATCCCCACCGACGCCCCAGAGACGCGCCTGAATCTGACGCTGCGCGGGATTTTGGCGCAGGGCGGCGAGGGGCGTGGCGCGGCGGTGATCGAGAGTCGCGAGGGGCAGAAAGTCTTCGTTGCCGGCGCCGAGCTGCCTGGCGGTGCGGTGTTGGAGCGGGTCCAGCCCGACCGAGTGATCCTTTCGCGGGACGGTCAGTTTGAGATGTTACGCCTTGAACGGGAACGCCTCACGCTGAGCCAGGGGGTCGACAGCGTGCGCGCCGCGCGCCCTACTGATTCGCCGGTGCGCCGCGGCGAGGCCACTGTGGCCTCTCGTACAGAGAGCGAAACGGCTGCGGATGCCCAGGCACGGATTGGGCGCGCTGAGTTGCAGAGTCTGCGGGAGGACTTCTACGAGCGTCCGCAGCGCATCGCCGAGATGGTCGAGGTCCGGCCGGTCCTCCAAGGCGGCTCGATTCGCGGTTTTCGCGTCAGTCCTCAAGATGAGCGGGCGCGTCGTTACTTTGCCCGGGCCGGTCTGCAGGCCGGTGATATCGTCCTGGAGGTCAATGGGGTCTCGGCCGCCAATCAGCGGCAGATGCAACAGTTGGTCGGGGAACTCGATTCGACCTCCAGTGTACATCTGCGTATCGAGCGTGACGGCGTCGAGCGCGACGTGCATTTGCGCATCAATTGAAGAGCCGGCGTGCGATTGCTCATACTCAGGGTGGTCATCGTTTGGTCCACTGTGCCAAACAGCACCCAACCTTCGCCCTCCGGGGCTCTGTCACACTACTGAAGCGTGGCGGTGGTCGAGCACTTTTCCCGGGAACGCCGACGTCCTCTTCGGCAAGTAGAACTCGTCGGCAAGTATAAGAAGAATGCCGGCGAGGACGCCGGCGCTCCCAATAAAGATCAGGAGTAGGTCGTCTATGGAGCGCGTCTCTTTCGCCTTTGCGCGCCGCAACGGCTTGGTGCCCTTAGAGGGTGACGGCGAACAGGTCCGGGTCGCTTGTCGCCCCGGCGTAAAGGCCAGCGCTATCATCGAGCTGCGACGCAGTCTCGGGCGGGCACTGCAGCTTGAGCGGGTCGATCAGGCGCGCTTCGAGACCCTGCTCCGCGAGGTCTATGAGCGCACCTCCGGCGAGGCGGCGCAGGCGATGGAGGGGATCGGCGAAGATCTCGATCTGCAGCGCGTAGCGAGTGAGCTCAGCGAGCCGCAAGACCTCATGGAGACCGAGGACGATGCCCCGGTCATTCGCCTGATTAATGCGTTGCTGACCGAGGCGATCAAAGAGGAGGCCTCGGATATCCACATTGAGACCTTCGAGAGCCGTCTGGTCGTGCGGTTCCGGGTCGATGGGGTGTTGCGCGAGATCCTAGAGCCGCCACCGGGCCTGGCGCCGTTGCTGATCTCGCGGGTTAAGGTCATGGCGCGTCTTGATATTGCCGAGAAGCGGCTGCCTCAGGACGGTCGGATCTCGCTGCGTATCGCCGGGCGTCCCGTCGATGTTCGGGTCTCGACTCTGCCGGTGGGGCAGGGGGAGCGGGTCGTGCTGCGCCTGCTCGATAAGCAGGCTGGGCGGCTCGATTTGCAGCACTTGGGGATGGATGTAGCGACATTGGGGCGGTTGCGACGGATTATCGAGCGTCCGCACGGCATCTTGTTGGTGACCGGTCCGACCGGTTCGGGGAAGACGACAACCCTCTATGCGGTGCTCTCGGCGCTGAATGATCGACAACGCAACATCATGACCGTCGAAGACCCGATCGAGTACTACCTCGATGGGATCAACCAGACCCAGATCAATACGAAAGTGAACATGACCTTCGCCCGCGGACTGCGCGCGATCCTGCGGCAAGATCCGGATGTGGTCATGGTCGGCGAGATCCGCGATGTTGAGACGATGGAGATCGCCATTCAGGCCTCGCTCACCGGGCACTTGGTCCTATCGACGCTGCATACCAACAGCGCCATCGGTGCGGTGACCCGCTTGCGCGATATGGGCATTGAGCCCTTTTTGCTCTCCTCCAGTCTGATCGGCGTGATGGCGCAGCGCCTCGTCCGGTTGCTCTGCCCGCACTGCAAGGAGGCGTATCAGCCGAGCGCCGGCGAGCAGGAGCGGTTGGCGTCAGCGGGGCAGTCGCCTTCGCTGCTCTATCGCGCACGCGGCTGTGAGGCGTGCAACCAACTTGGGTACCGGGGGCGGACCGGGATCTACGACGTCATCGAACTCGATGGGGCGCTGCGGCAGATGATCCACGATCAGGCCGCGGAGCAGGCCCTCGAGCAGTACGCCCGCCAGGGTGCCCCCTCAATGAGTGCCGACGGCGCCCGGCGAGTCTGCAACGGTGAGACGACCCTCGAAGAGGTGCTGCGGGTGACTCAAGCTGAGTGAACGCCGCGACTCGCGCTACGGCTCGGCAACACGACACGACGCGCTTAGACGACGGTCAACCACTCTTGATGGCGCGCATCCCGACCCTCGACGAGGTCGAAGTAGCGCCGCTGTAGCCGTTCGGTCATCGGGCCGCGGCAGCCGTTGCCGATGGTGCGGCCGTCGAGCTCACGGATCGGTGTGACCTCGGCGGCCGTACCGGTAAAGAAGGCCTCGTCGGCGACGTAGACCTCGTCGCGGGTGATGCGTCGCTCGCAGACCTCGATTCCCTCCTCAGCAGCCAGCTGCATCACGGTCGCGCGCGTAATACCCTCCAGCGCCGAGGTCAAAGTCGGGGTGTAGAGGACGCCGTCGCGGACCATGAAGAAGTTTTCACCGGAGCCTTCACAGACGAAGCCGTCGACATCGAGCAGGAGCGCCTCGTCACAGCCGGCGCGTGCAGCCTCTTGCACAGCGAGCATCGAGTTCATGTAGTTGCCGTTGGCCTTCGCGCGGCACATGGCGATATTGACGTGATGGCGGGTAAAGGAGGAGGTCTGCACCCGAATACCGCACTCGCGATTCTCTGCCCCGAGGTAAGAGCCCCACTCCCAAGCGGCCACGATGGTGTGGGTGCGTAGTCCTTCGGCGTGCAGACCCATGCCTTCGGAGCCGTAAAACGACATCGGGCGGATATAGGCGCTTGCCAGTTTGTTGCTGCGTACCGCCTCGATGCAGGCCTGGTTGATCGCATCGGGGCTGTGCTGGATCTCCATACCGAGGATCTTCGCCGAATTGAACAGCCGCCGCGTGTGTTCGGGCAGGCGGAAGATCGCCGGTCCTTGATCCGTTGCGTAGGCGCGCAAGCCTTCAAAGACCCCCATGCCGTAGTGCAGCGTGTGGGTCAGGCAGTGGACGCGCGCCTCGCGCCAGGGAATCATCTCACCATCGAACCAGATCAAGCCGTCGCGGTCGGAGAAGTTAGCCATCGGTGCTCCGTAGTGATCATTGACTGCGGGTACAGGTCAGGGAAGGGGCGTGCAGCACACCTACCGGCGTTGCAGTTTGCCATATTGCGCCGGTCAGCGGTATGGGGAGGCGGTGCTCAGGCCTCCATCACCTCCTGCCACAGCTGCGTGACGATGCGTCGATGCTCGCCGAGCGCGTCGCTGAGCTCTGTTTGCGCAACGCCGCTGCCCTCATCTTGGAGGGCGAGATGATGCAGGCGGCGGCGGTAGGCGCGGTAGGCGTTCGCTAAGGCGTGCGCGGTCTCTGCCTTGAGCACGCCGGTTGCGGCCAAGTCGCGGAGCAGGCGAATATTATCGGTGTGCTCGACGAGCGCCGGGTGTGCATGGGCGTGCGCCAACACCCAGTATTGGACAAGAAACTCGATATCGGTTAAGCCACCGCGGTCGTTTTTTAGATCGAAGTGCTGTGGATCGCGAGCGGCCTTCTCTTGCCGCTGCCGGTTACGCATGCTGCGCACTTCCTCGCGCAGGGTGGCGTGCTCTCGCGGTTGCTGCAGCACGTCGGCGCGTGCTTGCGCAAAGGCGCTGCGAATCGCTTCATCGCCGGCGACGGCGCGGGCCCGAACTAGCGCTTGGTGCTCCCAGGTCCAGGCGCTGTGCCACTGATAGGTGGTGAAGGCCTCCAGGCTGGTGCTCATCAAGCCGGCTTTGCCCGAGGGGCGCAGCCGTGCATCGACCTCGTAGACGAAGCCACTCGGGGTGGGGGTCGTTAAGAAGTGGATGATGCGCTGGGCGAGACGGGCGAAGAAGGCCTGATTGTCGATGACCCGCGGGCCGTCGGTCTCCTGCTCGCTGCCGCTGCTGTTGTGGATGAAGACGAGGTCGAGATCGGAGTTGTAGCCGAGCTCTAGGCCGCCGAGTTTGCCGTAGGCGATGACGGCGAAGCGAGCTTTGTGGCGCTCGCCGTTGCTGTCGATAAAGTGCGGTTGGCCGTGGCGCTGGCGCAGGTGCTCGAAACAGAGGGCGACGGTGTGCTCAAGAGTCACTTCGGCGATGTGGCTGAGGTAGTCGCTGACGACCATTAACGGCGCTGCACCGCTGACATCGGCGGCTGCGACCTTGAGCTGCTGCGCCTGTTTGAATTGCCGCACCACCTCCATTTGTTGCTCCAGATCTTCGACGTCGATCTGTGCCAGGCGGAGTGCCAAATCGTGCTCCAGGGCCTCGCGCCCGAGTGGTTCATAGAGCGTGCGCGGGTCGAGCAGTTCATCGAGCAGCAGCGGGTGGGCGGCGATAAAGCGGGCGACCCAGGCCGAGCCGTCGCAGAGCTGAACCAGTTGCGAGAGCGCCATCGGGTGTTCGACGAGTAAAGCTAGATAGGCCGTGCGCCGGGCGATGGTGTCGATCAGCTCCAAGGTTCGGTGCAGGGTGCGCGAGGGATGGCGTGCCTGGGCACAGGCGCCGATTAGCAGCGGCATCAAACGATCGAGCCGGTGGCGTCCGCGAGCCGAGAGCGAGCGCACCGTGGCGCCGTCGCGAAAGGCGCGCAGTGGTGGTTCCAGTGTGTCGGGGGCGGTAAAGCCGAGCTCACTGAGACGCTCACAGGCCTCCGCCGGTGACAGCCGCCCCCCCCACAGTTCGGTCGCCGCATCGGGTTCGGTCGTCGCCGGAGCGCTCGCTTGTGGAGCGCTAAAGACTTGTTCGAAGTGGCTGTGGACTTGACGGCGGATGTCGGTGAGCTCGGCTTCGAAAACCGTCAAATCGGTGTATCCGCTTCCCCAGGCGACCCGGGCGCGGGCGGTGGGATCGGTCGGTACGGTGTGGGCTTGCTCATCATTGAGCATCTGTACGGCGTTTTCCGCACGCCGCAGGAAGCGATAGGCCGCGATCAGCGTATCGGCGCTGTGTTCCGGCAGGATCGCCTGTTCGCGCAGATAGTAGAGCGTTTTTAGGAGCTGTCGCGAGCGTAAGTTGTTATCGCGGCCGCCACGGATCAACTGGAAGGCTTGGGCGATGAATTCGACCTCGCGAATGCCGCCCTCGCCGGTCTTAAGGTTCTCCTCCGTGCCGCGCCGGCTGACCTCACTGGCGATCATCGCCTTGGTCTCGCGCAATTGCTCCAGGGCGCCGTAATCGAGGTATCGTCGATAGACGAAGGGGCGCAAGTCGCGAGTTAAGGCGTTGCCCGCCGTGTAATCGCCACCGACGCAGCGCGCCTTGACCATGGCGTAGCGCTCCCACTCACGGCCTTGACTCTCGTAGTAGCTCTCCAGGGCTGCAAACGAGAGGGCGAGCGGGCCGGCATCGCCATTGGGGCGCAGTCGCATATCGACCCGGAAGGCCCGCCCCTCAGGGGTGATGGCGTCCAAAGCAGTAATCAGCTGACGGCCGAGTTTGACGAAGAACTCATCGTTGCTGCGCGGGCGCGCACCGTCGGTCTCGCCCTGCTCAGGGAAGGCAAAGATCAGATCGAGATCGGAGGAGAAGTTCAGCTCGCGGCCACCGAGCTTGCCCATGCCGAGCACGACCAGCTGCTGCGGGTCGCCCTGCTCGCCCCGCGGTACCCCCCAGCGCTCGGTGAGTGCACGATAGAGCCAGGCGAGGGCGAGATCGATGGCCGCCTCGGCCATGTCGCTGGTCTCGATTAAGGTCTCGTCGAGATCGGCCCAGCCGGTGAGTGCTCGATAGGCGATCCGCACCGCCTCGCGGCGACGAAAGCGCCGCAGGGCTGAGTGCAGCGCTGCCTCCTCGGTGACCTCGCTGAGGTACTGCTCTAGGAGTTGACGGTAGCGCTGCGCCGGGTAGGCGGAGAATAGATCGCCGCTCTCAAGCAGTTCCTGGAGCAGTCCGGAGTCAGCCTCGCTGCAAGAGCGGGTGACGAAGTCGCTCGCCGCAACAACGCCGGGCAGGCTGGCGGCGATGCGCTCATCCGCAGGAACGGCGCCAGCGGAGCGCAGCCGTTCTAGCTGCTGCTCCGCCGTAGGGCGCAAGTTCTCCGGCAGCGGACGTAAGGTCTCGGGAGCCATCTGTGCCACCTTCCCGGCCATCTTCTCGCGAGGCCGCTAACGGCCTCACCCCCCGAAGAGACGTCCGCCCATGACCACCACCCCGAAGAGCAGCAGGGCGGCGATGATCGGCTCGCCGTTGGCCCGCAGACTCTGCTGAAACGACCAGTGCTGCAGGTTAAGGGGGGCTTGTGGTTGCAGCTTGGGGATCAAGGCGTAAGTCGAATGGCCCCACGCCTCCCACTCCGCCGGGAAGCGTCGGCGCAGCTTGGCGTCTTCCTTGCGGATGGCCGGCGGGTAGTAGAGCAGGGCGAAGGCTATAGCCACGGGAACCAGCCACCATGCCTGCGCACAAAGCAAAAAGCCAATAATGATCAGCATGTTGCCCACATAGAGCGGGTGACGCACGAAGGCGTATGGTCCATCGCGGGCCAACTCCTGATCCTTTTTCAGGTGTCCGGCTCCCCACAGCCGGACAGCGATCCCGAGCAGCGCGAGGAGGGCGCCGAGTAGATAGAGTGGGATCGAGAACGGGGTGCTGGCGACCACGATCACGATCAGCAGCAGGATGCCGAGGGCTTGACGGGCTTTATGCCGTTTATGCAGCACCGAGTCGAGCAGGCTTTTGGGATCAAGGTTCATTCTGGCGTCTTGTTAGGAAAGCAAAAGGTGGGCGCCGGTGCGTCGATAAAGACAGCAACCGCCGCTGTCTGCCGATGATAACCGATTTTCCTGCGGCTGTCTGTGTTGGCCTGCTGCCGTCTGACTCTGCAGTGGCTCTCTACCGCCCCGGGGCGTGAAGCCGCCCGGTGGCTTGCTGAAGTATACTCGCCCGGTTACCCTGTTTTTTTAAAGCCTTTTAATGTCTGGGTGTGGCGGATGGCTTGGATGGGCGCTTGCGGTAATGGGCTGCGGTGCACAGTGTGGCTGGATCTTCCGGATCTTCGCAGCATAAGAGGCGTGAGGACGGTTTAGATGGTTGAGTGTGAAGAGGGCTCGATCGTTCCAGGCTCTGGCGGGAGCAGCGCAAAGTCAACCCCGCAGCGCAAGGCGTCGGCTATTGATGAACAGCAGCGCTATCGTCTGGCGCAGAAGGCGGCAGGGTTTGGGGTCTGGGAGTGGGATCTGGCGGCCGACCGAATCGCCTGGGATGAAGCCTGCTGGCTTCAGCTTGGTTACCCGCCGGAGCAGTGTGGTCCGCTCGACTACGCCACTTGGCGAGCGATGATTCACCCGGACGATCTGGCGCGCATCGAGCCGATCGTACAGCGGCGGCTTGCAGAGGGGCGATCGTTCTCTGTGGAATTTCGCTATCGGTGTGCAGATGGCGATTGGCTGTGGGTGCAGGGGCGTGGCCAAACCATGCGACGGACACCGTCAGGGAAGCCAGCCTTGATGGTCGGTACACATGTCGACGTGCAACAGCTAAAGGAGACAGAGTCCGCCCTGCGGCGGCGCGAACACGAGTTGACCGAGGCGAAACGCATTGCGCGCTTGGGGCACTGGATGGCTGATCTACAGCGCGGAACGGTGCACTGGTCTGACGAAATCTATCAAATTTTTGGGCTAGCCAACGCTAGGCCGCCGATCACCGTTGAGCGGTTTATGGCAATGGTCCACCCTGAAGACCGCCATGCGGTTCAGGCGACGCTGGAGCGGCCGCTCCAGCATGGTGTCCAGTTTGATATTGAGCACCGCATCGTACGCCCTGATGGCGGCGTGCGTATTCTCCACCAGCGCGGCTGCACCGAGTTCGACCAACAGGGCAGCGCTTGGTTCTGGCGCGGTACCACGCAAGATGTCAGCGAGCAGCGAAAGCTGCAGGAGGCTCTCGCCGAACGGGAGGCGCACTATCGGGATCTCGTCGAAAACCACCCACTTATGGTGGAGCGGTTTTTGCCGGATAGCACGGTCACCTTCGTGAATCGCACCTTGGCCGATTTTTTTGAGTGCGATCCGGAGCAGCTGGTCGGTCGGCGCTGGTTGGATGTCGTTCCGGAGAAGGAGCGCACGGAGGTGCGCGCGCACTTGGCGAGCTATACCCCCGAGAGTCCGATCGGCACCTTCGAAAACAGCATTCCACAGCGCTGTGGCGGTCTTCGGAGGGTGCAGTGGACGTGTCGTGCCTTTTTTGATGACGATGACCGGATTGCTTCTTTTCAGGCGGTGGGTATCGATATCACCGAACGCAAGCAGCAGCAGGTAGCGTTGGAGCAGGCCCGTGAAGAGGCCGAGCGTGCGAGCCGCGCCAAGAGCGAATTTCTCGCTAATATGAGCCACGAAATTCGCACGCCGATGAATGCGGTGATCGGCTTGAGCCAGCTGCTGCTTGATACCGATCTAGATGCGCGACAGCTCGATCATCTCAAGAAGATTCACAGCTCTTCGCGGATGTTGCTCGGCATTATTAATGACATTCTTGACTTCTCCAAGATCGAGTCAGGGCAGCTCGCCCTTGAGGCGCACCCTTTTGACCTGGGCGAAATTTTTGACCATTTGGCGACGCTCTTTATCGATAGTACCCACGCCAAAGAGCTTGAGCTGATCTACGCTGTGCAGCCTGATCTGCCACGCTCGCTAGTTGGCGATTCGCTGCGCATCACACAGGTTTTGACTAACCTGCTAAGCAACGCAATTAAGTTTACGCCGCGTGGTGGGACCATAGAATTGGCGGTGTATACGGTGCAGGAGCATAAGGTGCCTCACTGTGTAGAACCAGAGACGGCGACGATCCACTTTCAGGTGCGCGACAGTGGCATCGGTATGAGCGAGGAACAGATTGCCCGTATCTTTAAGCCGTTCACTCAGGCTGATACCTCGACGACTCGGCAGTATGGTGGCACGGGCTTGGGGTTGGCGATTGGGCGGAGCCTGGTCGCCAAGATGGGAGGGAGCCTCAGTGTGCAATCGCAGCCTGGCGTAGGCAGCACCTTCTTTTTTACCGTGCGGCTGCCGATAGTAAAGGCTTCAAGCAGTCGTACGGTTGGCAACCCCCCTTACCGTGGAACGCGCGGTCGGCGCGTGCTGATCGTTGATGATCATGAGAGCGCACGGCGTGTCATGCGCGGGCTGCTTGACTATTGCCAGTATGAGACGCATGAGGCCGATAGTGGTGAGGCGGCCATTGAGCAGGTTGCTGCGGCAGAGCAGCGCGCCGCACCGTTCGATTTCATTTTGATGGACTGGTCGATGCCAGGAGGGCTCAACGGGCGGCAGACCTGTGAGGAGCTGGAGCGGCGGCGCCAGCGCGGCGAGTTGGCGCAGACTCGGCCGCTGACTGTCATGGTGAGCGCCTACGACGGGGATCAGATGGCTCTGCCTGCAGGGCTAATACAAGGCTTTTTAACTAAGCCGGTTACAGCTTCAGCGCTTTATCAAGCGCTGGTACAGGCTGAGCAGGGTGAAGCGAGAGCGTCCCCCCATGCCGCAGCGACGCTGGTGTGCGTCCCTGATCTGACTGGGATGGTGCTTCTTCTCGTAGAGGACAACCTTGTAAATCAAGAAGTCGCAATTCTTATGCTGGAAAAGACTGGGGCGCAGATCGAGGTGGCAGGCGACGGCGCCGAGGCACTGGCTGCGGTTGCGACACGCCGGCCTGATTTAATCTTTATGGATCTGCAAATGCCGGTCATGGATGGTTTCGAGGCCTCACAGCGACTGCTTGCCTCTGGCTATTCGGGGCCGATTATTGCCTTGTCGGCAGCAGTGCTGGATGAAGACCGCCAGCGTGCTGAGGCGGCTGGTATGCGTGAACTGATTAAAAAACCGATTGAACCGGAAGCACTCTACGCCACGTTGATAGCCTATTTGCGGGCGCCGGTGCCGGCAGCAACTGTAGACACTGTAGACAAGGGCAGGGGCGACGGCGAAGGCGAGGGCAAGGGCGAGGGCAAGGGCGAGGGCAAGGACAAGGGCGAAGAAGGGGGAAGAGCGCAGCTCGAAACCGCTGGCGCTGGTCCAGATAGGCTGCCCGCTGCACTCCCCGGTTTTGATATGACACGTGGGTTGCGAGTCGCATGTGGTAATGAGCAGATCTATGTTCGCCTATTGAAACTCTTTCAAGGCCAACTGTCGGGCTACCTCACTGCGCTTATCGAGCCACTTCGCAGCGGGGAGATGACTGACCAGGAGGCGTTGCAGCGGCAGGCTCATACGCTCAAAGGCAGCGGCGATCATGTCGGTGCTGTTGCCATTGCTGAACTGGCCGCGCAGATTGAGCAAACAATAAAACGAAGTGAGCCGATCGACGAAACAGTGGTGAATGCTTTAGAACAGCAGATAGAAATCGCCGCGCAAGCCCTCGAAGCATGGCTTCGTGACTCCCTGGGTAGCGCTGGAAATGGGCGGTAAGTTTTTAAATAAGCAAGACAAGACAGGGGGTTATGGTGGTCCGCGTACATTTCGAGCCTAGTGGAACCCTGGACGGCTTGGCCGCTGCACTCCAGACACTGGCTAGCGAGCCTGAGAGTGGTGCGCTGATGGTGCTTGCATGCGATGCCAACGGCTGGTCGGCAGAAGCACTCGATCCAGTCCTAAAAACCTGCACGGTGCCGGTCTTCGGTGGGATCTTCCCGCAAGTCGCCTACCACAATCAAAACTACGAACGGGGTTCCCTGCTTATTGCCTTCGATGCTGCGCCGGAGGTCGCCTGCGTGCCAGGGCTTAGCGAGGAGGAGGCTGATTTCGATGAACGAGTTGAGAGCGCTACCGAACACTGGGGGCATGCGGAGGGAGAGACGACGCTGCTCGTTTTCGTCGATGGATTGTCAAGCCGGATCAGTGCGCTGGTCGAGGGCCTATTCGTTAACTTCGGTCTAGAGAATAACTTTATCGGCGGTGGTGCGGGTTCTCTAAGCTTCCAAAAAAAGCCTTGTATTTTTACCAATGATGGGCTTTTTGCTGACGTTGCGCTACTTGTCCGTTTGCCGCTGCGCAGCAGTATCGGTGTGACGCACGGTTGGCAACCGGTGAGTGATCCACTCAAAGTTACCGGGGCGCGGGGGAACGTCATTACAACTTTGGATTGGGAGCCGGCGTTCACTGTATATCAGCGTTTAGTTAAGGCACACAGTGGGGTAGAGGTTCGCGCTGAAGATTTTTTTGCAGTAGCCAAATCTTACCCGTTTGGTATGACTAAATTGGGTGCCGAAGTTGTCGTCCGTGATCCGCTGATGGTCGAGAACGAAAGCGATCTGGTGTGCGTCGGAGAGGTCCCTGAAGGCTCCTTTGTGCGGCTGCTAAATGGCACCCCGGAAACGTTAATTGAGGCTGCAGAAAAGGCACGTCAAATCGCTCTGCCCGAGTCGGTGGGGAGCAGTTTTGGCTGCTGTCTGTTTATAGATTGTATCTCACGCGTTCTTTTTCTTGGCGAGCGAATTGCCGATGAGCTGTACGCGGTCGGCAGTGAGTACCCAGTCTGCGGTGCCTTTACTCTCGGTGAAATTGCTAACAGCGGAGATGCCTTCCTGGAGTTTTATAACAAGACCTCTGTCTTTGGTGTCTTGTACGATCAGGACTGATTCATGAAAGAGAAGCTAGCAAAAATATTGCTTGTTGATGATGATCCTGGCATTAGGTTCCTTGTTCAGCACGGATTAATCCAGGCAGGCTATCAAGTGATTGAGGCTAGTAACGGGCTAGAGGCTTTAAGCTGCTTTGAAACGGTCAGGCCGGATCTGCTTCTGATTGATGTAAGCATGCCGGAACTAGATGGTTTTGAAACAGTTGCAGCTATTCGTCAGCGCGACGATGGTAAGATGATTCCTTTGGTGATGGTGACAGGTTCTGATGACAGTGAGTCTGTGACGAAGGCTTTCGACGTCGGCGCTACCGATTTTATCACCAAGCCGATCAACTTGCCCATCTTAACGCAGCGGGTACGCTACGCCCTGGCCGGTGCTGAGCGTGAGCAGCGCTTGCAGCGCATCCACCTCGAGCAGCAAAGTGCCTGTCAGTTGGCTAAGCTTGGGTTTTGGCGGCTTGAGGTGGCCACCGGGGCGTTGCAATGGTCATCCGACGCGGCCACTCTACTCGGGCGATCCGTCGATATGCCGAACAGTGTGGCTGCGCTGATCGCCGAGGCAAATCCAGAGCAGCAACCTTCTCTCCGGCAGGCATTTGATCGGCTTACAGAGGGCGTTTCAGACAGGTTGGATTTGGAAATACAGTTAGTGCGCCAAGGCAACAGTTGTATTATTAAGTTGCAAAGCAGTCGGCATATTGACCACGCTGTAGTCATTGGCGCTTTTCAGGATGTGACTGCACTGCGCGCCTTTGAGGACCAGGCCCTCTATCTCGTCGAACACGACGAATTGACTGGTTTGCCCAACCATCGACTATTTACACGTTTATTGGCAGATCAGCTAAAGGCACGTTTCCAGGGAGGCAAAGAGGAAGGCGCAGCACGCACGGCTATGGTGGTGATCGATATCGATCGCTTACATCGCATCAACGACGCCTTTGGTGCGAAACGCGGGGATGAGGCACTAGTCGCTTTGGCTGGGCGGTTGGGACAGCTCATTCCAGCCAATGCTAATGCCAGTGTGCTCCTGTGCCGGCTTGAGTCAGATAGTTTTGGGATGGCAGTCCCACTAGAAAGCATCGATCTTGCCACGCTGCAAGCGAAACTTCAAGAGCCGCTCGATCTCTCCTTAAAAATTAATGGCCGTAGGGTTTATATTGACTGTAGCGTCGGAGTCGCCCTCTATCCCGATGATGCACAAGAAGCAGATGCTTTGGTGCAGGCTGCCCAGGCCGCCGAGCGGGAGACCAATCGCGATCAAAACCGGCGCTTGGTCCAGTTCTCCGAAGTGGGCACAGCTCGCCAGGAGGGGCGGGTGATTCTGGAGAGCGACTTACGTTGCGCACTCGATAAAAAAGAGTTTTTCTTGCTCTATCAGCCTCAGCAGCATTTAGCGAATCGGAACATCGTAGGGGTCGAGGCGTTGTTGCGTTGGAACCACTCTGAGCGTGGTGTTGTGTCACCGGCTGAATTCATTCCCATTTTGGAAGAGACCGGCTTGATTCGTGCCGTCGGTGATTGGATTCTTGAAGAAGCAATGCGCCAGAGTCTCGCCTGGTCGCAACAGGGGGTCAGCCTTAAGATGTCGATCAATCTTGCCGCAACGCAGGTCGAAGATCCACAGTTGGTTCATCGCCTTGCTGCCCTCCTGGATGCTTACCGTTTGCCGGCCCACTCTATTGAGCTCGAAATCACTGAAAGCACCGCAATGCAGGCACCAGAGCAGACGCTGCTAAACCTGAAGAAATTTAAAGACCTCGGTTTTCGAGTTGCTATCGATGATTTTGGGACTGGCTATTCCTCCCTCTCATACCTGCTCCAATTTCCGCTCGACACCTTGAAGATAGATCGCGCTTTTGTTTCTGAGATTACTCAAGGTAAGCGAAATCGAGCGATCGTGACCGCGCTTAGCACTTTAAGCTTTTATTTGGGCTTAAAAACTATTGCCGAAGGTGTTGAGACGGAGTCACAGCGCGATTATCTTGACGCTTTGAATATTGACGAAATCCAAGGTTTTTTGATAGCTCGACCGCTGCCAGGAGAGGAGATTGTCGAGTTTTTGCAGAAGACCTGTGCCGATTTCTCTTTAGAGCGTAAGTCTGTTCAGCTTTGATTGACTTGCTATGGGGCTGAATTAGACAAGAGGGGATCTCACGAGCCCCCCCCAGTTGAACCATCTATGTTCAATGGTTCGGCGGGCTGCGGGCCGAGTTTTTCGAAGTGTCTGAGAGCGGTGGGAGGCTGAGAGTTGAGAAGGGTGCCGCCCGAGGTCACGCAATTATCAGGCCGGATTGGGAGCTATTGACAATGCATGGAGTAAGCTCCGGCTGTGTGGACAGCCGGCAGGAGCTTGAGATCCTCTACGAGATCTCTTTAGCGATCGGTCACGGGTTAGAGTTGTCGGCCATGCTCAAACAGGCTGTCGGTACGATCATGCGCCAGCTCAGCTGCAAAGCTGCAGTGGTCCTTAAGTATGAGTCGAGCGATTTTGAAAGCTCACACAAAGAGTCAAGCTCAAACCAGGCGGTGCTAAACTGGGATGCTCTTTATTGCATCCCAAAAAGCGCAAGTGCAGCATCTGATTTTCAGGCGGTCATAGAAGAGTTTCAGCTGCCACGCAATACTGTAGAGCTTGAGGAGCAGGAGCGATCCGCTGAGCGGGGTGATTTGCCGTGCAGCACAGTTTTAAATGGTTCCGTCTATTACGGTTTTTTTCTTCCGCAGTTTGGTTTTTTAATATTAAAAAGGGTTAACTCTCCTCTTTCCCGAACGTTGCTGTTGTCCTTAAATACTTTAATGAGCAAGCTCGCATATTCGGCTGTAGCTTGTCTCCACGATGCGCAACTCAAAAAACAAATTGAAGCGGCTCAGGCAGCAAATGTTGCCAAAGGTCAATTCCTTGCCAACATGAGCCACGAGATTCGTACTCCGATGAACGGCGTGATCGGTATGCTAGATATCACGCTAGAGACCGAGCTGCAACCGCGGCAGCGTGACCATCTCCGTCAAGCGCGGCTCTCCGCTCAGCATTTGATGGAGATCATCAACTTGATTCTCGACATTTCGAAAATAGAGGCAAAAAAATTCAGTCTGAGGCCAGAGCCTACGGATTTTTTTGAGTTCATCGGAGAGTTGATTAAAAGCCATATGCCACACGCGCTGAGTAAGCAGCTTAATCTGCTCTACGATGTTGATCCGAAGTTGCCGCGTTGGGTTGAAATCGACTCGACACGATTGCGTCAAATCATGTCCAATCTAATTGGCAACGCCTTAAAATTTACCGATCGAGGTAGCGTTAAGCTTGTTGTCTCTGCTGTTCACCGAGCTGAGATCGATTGCAGTGATGAATGCACTCATTGGGCGCGCATCGATGTGGAGGATAGCGGGGTCGGGATTCCAGCTGGCCATCTGTCCAAAATATTTAATGCATTCGAGCAAGTCGACAGCAAGACAACACGGCAATTTGAGGGCACGGGACTCGGGTTAGCCATTACCCGTGAGCTGGTCGAGATCATGGGCGGAACCATTACCGTTGAAAGTGAGTTAGATCAGGGCACTCGGTTCTCTGTGATGCTGCCATTGAAATCGATTGCTGCGCCGAGCATGAGTTCTTATGAAGCGCCAATTTTAACCGCTTCTTCGTATCGTGTCTTGGTGGTTGATGACGAGAGCCTGAACCGCTCTGTGATCCACCACATGTTGGAAATTTTAGGTGTTGCATGTGAAGCGAAAGTGAGTGCTCCAGAGGGGTTGTTGGCGCTGCGTACGGCCCGTGAAGAGGGGCGACCATTTAATCTGTTGCTGCTTGATGCCAATATGCCTGGTATGGATGGCTACGCAATGGCTGCCGAAGTTTTGCGAGAAAAGCTTCTTTGTCCGGCGCAAATTCAAGTGCTAAGTTCTTCGGCATTTGCTGGAGAAGATGTACGCGATCCGCACTCTTTTTCTGACTACCAGGGCCTCTGCCAGCAGGGTTGCCCAATTTGCAACGGCGAGTTGACGCTGTGTCAGAAATTTCAGCGGCAAACTTTAACAAAACCGATCACGTTGTCCGATTTGCGGCAGCTGCTCTTCCGCCAGGAGGCTGGCGCTTTGCAAAGCTTAAAGGAGAACGATGGACAGTCTCTGTTGACCGGGCAGCGCTTAAGTATTTTGATTGCCGAAGACAATGCAATCAATCAAGAGGTCTTGCTAGCCCTGCTGGAAAAATATCAAGTTCTATGTACTGTGGCTAACGATGGTCTTGAGGCCGTCAAACGGGCCTGTAAAGAGCGTTTTGATCTTGTTTTTATGGATATCATGATGCCGAAAATGGATGGCTTGGAGGCTACCCGTAAAATTCGTAAGCATGAGCAGCAACAGCAGTGGCCGCGGGTGCCTATTATTGCCTTAACCGCTAAGGCCATGAAGGGTGATCGTGAGGAATATCTTGAGCAGGGTATGGACGGATACGTTGCAAAACCGATTCATGCCGAGCTCCTTTTCAAGGAAATGGAGCGCCTTCTGAGTCAACATTACGGGTCTAGTAGCGTTTTTGATGACGCTGCTGTGGGATCGACTTACTCGGATCTCGATGCCTGGCTTGATACTGGCGAAGCAACAGAGCAAGAAGCGGCGCTGCCTATCGCTAGCCGCCCGGTTTTAGACGGTGCAGTAGGAGCGATCAATGTGGATCAGCAGCTATTCGATTGGGATCGGGCAGTTCGTCAGCTCGGTGCGGAAGAGTCGCTATTGGCCTTGTTTCTGTCGCGCTTTCTCACCGATTTGCCATCTGCCGAGCAGCGCGTAAAAAATGCATTAGCGCAACGTGATGCACAGCTGTTAAAAATGGAGGTGCATACTTTAAAGAGCCTGTGTGCAACCCTCTGTTTGGAGCAGGCAAGAGCGGGGTTTGCGGCGCTAGAGCAGGCGAGTGGTGACCCTGCAGACAATTGGGCAGCGCTTGAGCTGCAAGTTGGTGCGGTCTTCGAGCATCTGCAGCAGGTGCGTCCGATGCTCGATGAGAAGCTCAAAAAAAACCACTCGGATGTCTAGGTGAATTGATGGAACCGACTGAACAGCCCCCTTATTGTATCGCGCTGCAGCCGATTTGTGACCGCACGTTGCGTCATGTCGCCGATAAATTACTGTATCGCTCCCACAGTGGAGCGACTGTCGCCTCAATCGAAGACCCATTTCTTGCTACAGTGCGCTCTTACTCAGCTGCGATCTATGAGGTTGGTATTGAGAATCTTGTGGGTGACCGTATGCTCTTATTTACCGCGCCGCTCGAGTGGATCGAGCAGAGCGGCTTTTTTGAACTCCCCGCTGGAAAAGTTTTTGCAGAGTTGACCCTCGATTTCTTCGAGTTGCCTGATGCGCTCGCTGCCATGCGGCGCTTACGCGCTACCGGCTATTCAATTGCTTTGAGTCAAACTGTCTTCGAAAAAAATCCAGAGGTCCCTGTTAGTGAAGTGGATCTCATAAAGGTCGACAGTCGAAGGCCTAACCTTGAGGAACTTGCCGAGCGTTTTCGAGGCCAGGGGCCGCGCCTTATGGCGACTTTTGTCGAAGATCAAGCTAGTCTAGCACGTGCCCGTGCTGCCGGTTTTGATTGGTTTATGGGGTTTGTCTTTTTGCCGCCACAAGAGGTTAAGGAGAGTGGCCGAAAGCGCCAGAGTAATCGTAATGTTGAGCTCCGTTTGCTCGCTGAACTCAATTCCACAGATGTGGGGTTTGAGCGGCTAGAAGCGCTGCTTGCACAGCATCCGCATTTTTGTCTTATGCTTTTTTCAAAGGCAAACTCTGGCGCCTTTGCAAGAGGCAATCGTCGCATCGAAAATTTATACGATGCAGTGATGCGTCTTGGCTTGGAGAGGGTGAAGACGATGGCGTCGCTGCTGCTGCTCAATCGCAACGATCCGATCGAGGCCGTGCAGGTTCGTATGCTTTTAAATCGTGCCGCGATGGCTGCTCGTATCGCGCAGCGGCTGCGAAGTATCGACCGTGATACCGCATTTACCCTGGGTTTGTTTTCTCGCCTCGCTGCGTTAGAAGGCGTGCCGATGCCCGCTCTCCTCCAGGGCATGCCTTTCTCTGTCCCGATGCAACAGGCTCTGCTCAAGCGTGAAGGCGAGATGGGCAAACTTTTAGATGTGTTAGATGCGCATGAGACGGGAGAGGTCGCGCACCTTAAATCTGCCGTAGTAGCGAAACTCAACGAAGACTTCGTTCACGCTAGCGCCTGGACCGAGCGCTGGCTGATAGCAGATCACGGCTGAAGGCGTCTTGAAGGTGTCTTGAAGGTGTCTTGAAGGCGTCTGCGGCAGTGGTTGGTTGGCACCGTCGCCGGCGGTGGCTGCAAAGTTCCAGGCCAGATTGCACTCGCCTTATTTTCGTTTTTCGCAAGACCGCTCAACCGCCGGTAAGGTGCATGGGGCGGGGCAGTGCGGCGCACTGTGACGGTGGGTCATCGAAAGCGTGGCCGCGGGGTTTGCGGGCGATTGCGGTGCGGATAGTCTTTTCGAGCCGCTGCGGCATTGCTGGTGTGGCGCGCAAGAGGGCGCGCAGATCACTCGTAGCGGCGCTACCGAGACACGGTATCAATTGGCCGGTTGCGGTAATCCGAACGCGGTTACAGCGGTCACAGAAGTGCTGTGAGCGGGGCGAGATTAAGCCGATCAAAGTCGCCGTGTTGTCGAGTTGGTAGTAGCGTGACGGCCCTCCAGTGTCGGTTGCTACCGGGGTCAGGGTGAAGCGTTCGGTGAGTCGCTGGAGGATTTGCTGTGCGGGTACGAACGGATCACCATTGTGGCCGCTATGGCCGCTATGGCCGCTATGGCCGCTATGGCCGCTATGGCCGCTATGAGTGCGGTCTCTATCGATCGGCATCTGCTCAATGAAGGTAAGATCAAAGCCGTGCTCGGCGGCGAAGGCGGCCAGCTGCGGAATCTCGAGTTCGTGTGCACCGGGCGAGATAACCGCATTGAGCTTGATGCGTTCGAACCCGGCTGCGCGGGCGGCAGCGATGCCGTCGAGAACCTGGGAGAGGCGGCCGGTCCCGGTTCGCCGGAGAAAGCGTCTCTCCTCCAGGGAGTCGAGGCTGATATTGATGCGCGTTACACCGGCCCGGCGGAGGGCCTCGGCGTAGCGGGGGAGCAGTGTGCCGTTGGTCGTCAGCGCCAGCTCGTTGAGCCTGGGGTGGGTGCCGATGCGGGAGATAAGATCAATGACATTGCGCCGGATAAGCGGCTCGCCCCCGGTGATGCGGATTTTGCGGATGCCGAGTTCGATCAAGAGGGTGGCGAGCCGTTCGAGTTCTTCGAGGCTCAGCACCTGCTGGCTGCTCGTCTTCGTAATGGTAGGGCTGGCGCAGTAGGCGCAGCGCATGTTGCAGCGGTCGGTTACGGAGAGCCGCAGGTAGGTGATCGGCCGACCGTACGGGTCGATCAAAGGCGTTCTCGCCGGTACGCTCCGGTGCGCTTCGCTCACGTCGGGGACCCCTACTGGCCCTACTTGGAGCGCAGATCGGAGCGCAGACGGGGCAGCAAGTGAATAAAATTGCACGGCCGGCTGCGGGCGTCGAGCTGGTCGCCGAGCAGACGGTCCCATGCGGTGCAGCAGGCCGAAGTCGATCCAGGAAGGGCGAAGAGTAGCGTGGCGTTGGCGATCCCTGCAAAGGCGCGCGACTGGATCGTCGCCGGTCCGATCTCTTCGTAAGAGAGCTGGCGGAAGAGCTCACCAAAGCCGTCGATTTCGCGGTCGAGCAGCGGCCGTGCCGCTTCTGGAGTAACGTCCCGCGCGGTCAGTCCCGTACCGCCGTTTATGATGATCGCATCGATCTCTGGGTCGGCAATCCAGGTCGAGAGTGCCGCCCTTATCCGGTAGCGATCATCGGTAAGAATCTCGCGTGCGGCGAGAGTGTGCCCACTGGCGGTAATGCGCGCTGCCAGCTCAGCGCCGGAGGTGTCTTCGGCGAGGCCGCGGGTGTCGGAGACAGTCAGTAGTGCTATGGCAATGGGGATAAATTCGGTGGCGGCGTGGCTGCCCATGAAGCGTTCTCCTGATTAAGTCGAGTCGGTTGTGCTGCCGATTGTGCGCTCGGGTTGAGGGTGCGCAGCGCAGCCCACTCCTGGGGGGTGTTGATATTGCTCATCGCCGCGGTTATGACCGTGGTCGCGGGCAGTGGCAGCTCGCGACTGCCCAGCGCGCGGTGAAGGGCGTAGACGCGATCGACCGACTGCGGTAGCGGGCCGCTGCGCAGGTAAGCGGGCAGTGGATGACCACTGAAGAAGGCGCCTTCGGGGTGGCGCAGGAGCTCTTGGAGCAGCGCGACGGGTAGCAGCGGCATATCGACCGGGACCACGAGGACTCCGAGCCCACGGGGGAGGGCGGAGAGCAGCTGCGCAAGGGCAGCCCCGGGGCCGTGGTAGGGCGCCCTATCGGCGATGTATCGGTATCCGGGGCGCTCGCCGCTGACGTAGACCGGCATCGGGGCGCTCGCTTCCAGCTTCGCCACCATGTGATCGAGTAGCGTCTGATCGCCCCACGGTAGGAGAGCCTTGTCGCACCCCATCCGCGCCGCTTGACCACCGGCCAGCACGACCCCGACGCGCCGGGCTCCGGCTGGCAGATGCAGAGTAGGGGGCGGCTGGTGACTCATTCTGGGTCGACCTGACGCTCGGCGGCGAGCAGTGAGTGACCGGGCAGCCACTCGCGGCGGCCGTCCGAGTAGCGCTCCTCTTTCCAGATCGGTGCACGCTGCTTGAGCTGATCGATGAGATAGCGACACCCAGCAAAGCTCTCCTGTCGATGCGCAGCGCTAACAGCAACGATCACGCTGATCTCGCCGGGGAGTCGTTCGCCGCTGGCGTGGACGATGTAGATCCGCAGGCCAGGCCACTGCTCTACGGCCTCTGCGGCGATCGACCGGAAGGTCTGCTCGGCCAGCAGGAGGTGGACGTCGTAGTGGAGGGCGCTCACCGACTCGCCGGCATGGTGGTCGCGGACGGTGCCGGTGAAGAGGTTGACGGCCCCGTGGTGAGGGGTGTGGACGAAGGCGAAGGCGGCGGCCGGATCGAGCGGGTCCGATTGGATCGCGGTGTAGATCGGGTCGGCGGTCACTGCGTTCTCCTCCACGTTGCCGTTGATCATCCTTCGCTCCACTGGCTGCCCTGGAGCCAGGGCGATTGCCATTGTCGGGTGGTGGCCGAGCACATGATCCAGCCCTCCAAATTTAACCGCCGTTGACCGGGGGGAGCGCGAGCAGGCGGGTCGGTCTCGACAAGACCCACTCGGATGTAAGGATGGTCTCCTCTTCGGCGAGTGCTGAGCGCTCTAGGAGCGGGTGCGCGTGGGGCGGCAGGGCCTCGGCGAGGGCGCGCTTGACTTGGCGCACATCGGCCCGGGGCGCGACCGTAAGCGCGATCCGATCGCCGTATTCGCGCAAGGCGCCGAAAAACTCAACCTCGATCTGGATTGGGTCGGTGCTCTGCATACGTGGCCTCAGGCGGTGTGGTTGGCGCGCCCCGATCCGACCCATCGTCCCGACTTACCGCCCTCCTTGATGAGCAAGCGGACGTCGCCAATGGTGAGATCGGGTTCGATCTGCTTGGCCAGATCCCAGATGGTCAGCAGTCCTGCCTGGACGGCGGTGAGCGCCTCCATCTCAACGCCGGTCTTGGTGTGAGCGGCGACCTCGGCGTAGAGCGTGACGCTAAACGTGGTTGGGTTGAGTTCGTGACGAATCTGGATCGCATCGAGGGGCAGCGGATGGCAGAGTGGGATCCAGTGGGCGGTCTGTTTGGCGGCCAGTAGGCCGGCAGTTTCGGCGAGGAGCAGGGCGTCGCCCTTGGGCAGCGTACGATCGCGGACGTGGGCAAAGGCGCGTTTGCCGAGGTAGATGGTGCCGCAAGCGAGGGCTTGCCGGTGGGTCGGCGCTTTCTCCTGGATGTTGACCATCGCAAAGTGGGGCTCAGACATAGCAGGGATCGTCCATTCTCGGTGCAGCCTGGTAGTGAAGCTGGATCGCTGAGTTGCTGAGTTGCTGAGTTGCTGAGTTGCTGAGTTGCTGATTCGTTGAATCGCCGGTCGGTTGTAACAGTTGTTACTGTTGTAGCGACTGCACGTCGGTTTGTGTACTCGGCCAAAGGGGATAGGTTTCGAGCCACGCTCCCCCTTTCAGACGATCGGCCCCCGGGGGCAGCAGAGTCCAGCAGTTGCCGGTAAGTGCCGCGTGCGTCATAAAAGAGCTTTGACCGCGTGGCAGTTTGACGCATGGGCGGTGGTCGTGGTCGTGATGGAGTGTGCCGAGGACGATGATGGTGAAGCCTGCCTTCTTCTCGAATGGATGGGTCAGTCGCGCTAGCAGCGGGCGCTCCGGGGCCGCGCCTGTCATTGTGTGCAGCGCAGGCGTGAGGAGGAGGCGCAATCCAACTGCGGTAGCGAGCGGATTACCGGGGAGTCCGAAGTAGAGCCGACCGTTCGGCAGGCGCGCTAGGAGCGCCGGTTTGCCGGGGCGGGCGGCGACTTTGTGGAAGAGGATCTTGGCACCGATCTGCTCGAGCCCGGCACGCACGAAATCGCTCTCACCGCCGGCCGAGACGGCCCCGCTGGAGACCAGCAGATCGACACCATCATCCATCAATTGGCGTAGCGTCGCCGTGAAGGCGTCTAACTCGTCCCGGAGATGGATTCGGTGGACTACGTCGCAGCCGAGGCGGCGCAGGGCAGCGTCGCCGTAGTGGTAGGTGGAGTTGTAGATTTGGCCCGGAGCCAGCGCGCTGCCCAAGGTGTGAGTGAGCTCGTTACCGGTGGTGATGAGCGCCGCTGTCGGGCGGCGGTAGACGCGAACCTGCTCAATTCCGAGGGCGGCCAGGGGCATCAGGTGGGTGGTGGTCAGCGGCGTGCCGGGCTGCAGGACGACGTCGCCGGCGGTAAAGTCTTCGCCAGCGTAGCGGACGTTGGCGCCGCGGCTTTGCGGGGGCCGCAAAATCGAGACCCACTCCGCCGTGCGTTCGGTCTGTTCAAACGGGATGATCGTGTCGGCACCGGGAGGGAGGGGGGCGCCGGTCAAGACGGTTGCACACTCGCCGGCGGCTAGCGGGTGTTGCAGCGGCGGGGTGCCGGCCGTTACGGTGGCGACAATGCGTAGCTGCGGTAACGCGGTGGGGCTGGCTGGGGCGCAGTCGGCATGGCGAACGGCGTAGCCGTCCATCGCCGCATTGTCGAACGGCTGCAGTGCGATCGGTGCGGTGACCTGTTCGGCGCAGATCCGACCGTCGATCTGTGCGAGCGGGCACGCCTCGGTGGCCAGCGTGTGCCGACTGGCGGCTTCTCGGATTAGCGTGACCGCGTCGGTAAAAGAGATCATGGCGTATCAGGGTCCTCACAGGCCCGCGCCACTGCATCGGGCCGTTTGAACTCCAACCTACGCCTACAGTGAATATCCTTCAATATCAATTAATTGGGTTGACGATCAGGGCTGTTGATATCTCGAAATGGGGGCTAGAGATGGCCGTCGTGGAGCGAAGAGCAAAGGCGCAACCCCACGACCCGATGCTGCGCCGGCCGTTGCACGCGCCGTTTCGGGATATCACCTAAGTTGGGATAATTATCCACAGACTGATATCGGCTCTTTTGAGCCGGGCGGCGTATGGCCGTAAGCCACTGATCTTCCCCGTGTGAAGCTGTAAACTATTGAACCATAAGCCTGTGATCGAGTGAGCAGAAATTAGACAAGTTGCCTCGAAGCCTTGATTGGCGAGAACTTAAGGGAGCTACTCACGATTCTTCCACAGAGTTATCCACAGGCTTTGGGGATAAGTCTCGTGCCGTGTGTGCGCCTGGATGTTCTTTGCTAGAGTCCTGATAGGGTGCAAGCAGGATCCCCGCCTATTTCAACTCAGGAGAACTGCGCGATGTCGATTACTGAAGGTTGCCCCGCCCCCGATTTCACCCTGCACGACGCCGAAGGCAGTGCGGTCTCGCTGAGCAACTACCGCGGCCAGCCCGTCGTAGTCTATTTCTACCCGAAGGACGAAACGCCTGGCTGCACCAAGGAGGCGTGTGCCTTCCGCGACCTGTGGGACGATCTGCGTGCCGCAGGTGCCGTTGTGATCGGGGTCTCTCCCGATGACGCTGCTTCGCATCAGCAGTTTCGCGAGCGCCACCGTCTGCCCTTTGTTCTGCTCAGCGACCCCGATAAGGAGGTAATGAGTCGCTACGGCGCATGGGGTGAGAAGACTCTATATGGCCGTAAGAGCATGGGCGTAATCCGTTCCACGGTTCTCGTCGATGCCGAAGGTCTCGTGCGCAAGCATTGGCGACGGGTTACCAAAGCTGAGGCACACCCGGCGAAGGTGCTTGAGGCGGTTCAAGCCCTCTAGGTCTCTGGGCCTCTAAACCTCCAAGTGCCCGGGTCTTTATAGTGCGGCCATTGCCGCCCCATAGGGAGGTAGCTCTTCTGTACCAGCTAGGTGCACAGCAGCCCGGTAAACGAAGCGATTATCCACAGTCCGAGGCGGCCGCCCCCGCTGTAGCGAGGGAGGCGGCCCTAACTCCTTGATGCTTCATTCTGTCGGCGTAACACGCTGATAAATAAAGCCTGTGCCGAATGAGCAAAAAGTAACCAATTGCCAAGCGCGGCGTTCTGGCAAGGGGTTGGTGCGATTGCTCACGATTCATCCACAGAGTTATCCACAAGCTTTGGGGATAAGTTTCGCTGCCTGGCAGGTGCGCCTCACTTGGCCCGACGAAAGGCCTCGGCTAAGGCGGTGGTCGGCTCGGTCGAGGCGTCGCCCTTCTTCTGGCCGCGATCGCGCTGACCGGTACTGCCTCGGGCCGCGGTCGCTGCTCCTCGCTGTTGAGCCTGCGCGGGCTGTCCGCGTCCACTGTGGCCCCCGCTGCGCTGCGGTCGTTCACTGCGTCCGTCGTTATCGCTGCGACCGCGCACCGCCTGGCCCCGTCCTTGCCGTCCTTGGCCTCCTTCCTGTCGTTCCTGCGGCGGGCGCCGACGCGAGGTGCTGGAAGGCGCGGCGGCGGAGTCCACCGGGTCGTCATCGAGGCGCAGCGAAAGACCGATGCGGCGGCGCTCCAAATCGAGCTGTACGACCTTGACCGTGACGACATCGCCGGCGCGCACGACATCGCGCGGCTCCTTGACGAACTCATAGGAGAGCGCCGAGATGTGCGCTAGACCGTCCTGGTGGACCCCGATATCGATGAAGGCGCCGAAGTTGGCGACGTTGGTGACGGTCCCCTCCAGGACCATGCCGAGTTCCAAGTCCTCTGGCTTCTCGACCCCGGCGCGGAAAGCGGCGGTGCGAAACTCCGGGCGCGGATCGCGGCCCGGCTTGGCGAGTTCGCGCAGAATATCGCGTACCGTCGGTTCGCCGAACGCTTCATCGGTAAAATCGCGCGGACTTAGACCGTTGAGAAAGGGCTCATCGCCGATCAGGGCGCCGACCTCGCGGCCGGTCGCCGCACAGATGCGCTCGACCACCGGATAGGCCTCGGGGTGAACCGCCGAGGCATCGAGCGGGTTATCGCCCTGTGGGATGCGCAGAAAGCCGGCCGCCTGCTCGAAGGCCTTCGGGCCGAGACGAGGCACCTTATGCAGATCGCGTCGTGAGCGGAAGGCACCGCTGGCGTAGCGGTGGCTGACGATCTTCGCCGCCAACCCCGAGCCGAGACCGGAGACGCGCGCCAACAACGGCTCCGAGGCGGTATTGACGTCGACGCCGACGGCGTTGACGCAGTCCTCCACCACCGCATCCAGCTTACGGCTCAAGCGGCTTTGATTGACGTCGTGCTGGTACTGGCCGACCCCGATCGATTGCGGATCGATCTTGACCAGCTCGGCAAGTGGATCCTGCAGTCGGCGTGCGATCGAGACGGCCCCGCGCAGCGAGACATCGAGATCGGGCAGTTCGCGTGCCGCTGCCGCCGAGGCTGAATAGACCGAAGCGCCGGCTTCGGAGACGACGACCTTGTGCAGTTTCAGCTCAGGGTGACGCTTGATCAGTTCACCTACGAGGGCGTCGGTCTCGCGCGAGGCGGTGCCGTTGCCAATGGCCACCAGGCCGACGGCGTGCTTGCGCGCCAGCTCAGCCAGGGTCGATAGCGCCCCAGCCGGGTCTTTGCGCCCGGCGAAGGGGTAGATGGTGGCCGTCTCGGCCACCGCGCCGGTGGCGTCGATCACGGCGACCTTCACGCCAGTGCGCAGCCCAGGATCGAGGCCGATGGTGGCGCGCGGTCCGGCCGGAGCGGCGAGCAGCAAGTCTTCAAGATTGGCGCCAAAGACGCGGATTGCCTCCTCCTCGGCCCGCTCGCGCAACTGCCGCTTCAGGGCCAGATCGAGGTGAGGTGCTAGCTTCCCGCGCCACGCTAAGCGCACAGTGCGAGTCAGCCAAGCGTCAGCGGGTCGGCCGCGATCGACGACACCGAAGTGACGGGCGATGGCCGCCTCGCCAACGTTGACGTCGACGCTGTTCGCTGCGGGCGTTGCGGCATCGCCGTAGGCTTCAGCATCCGACCAGGCAATCTCCAGCCGCAGCACGCCCTCGTTGTGCCCGCGGAGCATGGCCAAGGCACGGTGCGACGGGACTTTGCACAGCGCCTCGGCGTGCTCGAAGTAGTCGCGAAAGCGCGCCCCCTTCTCCTGTTCGCCGTCGACAACACGGCTAACTAGATAACCCTTATGCCAGCCGTAGTCGCGCAGGGCGGCAATCAAGTCGGCCTCCTCGGCGAAGCGCTCCATCAGGATCTGCTGAGCGCCCTCCAGGGCGGCCTCGACAGTCGGTACAGTGGGCGGCTGCACGTCGTCGTCGGTGGGGCTCTGGTCGGTGCCGGTTACGAAGGGGAGGGCGGCTTGCTGCGGCTCTTGTTCCGGATCGTTGAGGAGGGCATCGGCGAGCGGTTCGAGGCCGGCCTCTTTGGCGATCTGCGCCTTGGTGCGGCGCTTTTTCTGGTAGGGGCGGTAGAGGTCTTCGAGACGAGTCTTGGTCTCTGCGGCACGGATGCTCGCGGTCAGTTCGACGGTCAGCTTGCCCTGTTCGTCGATGGCCTTGAGGACGCTCTCTTTGCGTGTTTCGAGTTCGCGCAAGTAGGTCAGGCGCTCCTCGAGGGAGCGCAGCTGAGAGTCGTCGAGTCCGCCGGTGGCCTCTTTACGGTAGCGGGCGATAAAGGGCACGGTGGCGCCGTCGTCGAGCAGTTGTACGGCAGCCTCAATCTGGCGCTGTTGGACACCGAGTTCAGCGGCGATCCGCGCGGGTATGGTCTCTATGGTCTCTATGGTCTCAATGGTCATGGGTCAACGATCCTTTAGGGCGTCCGCTACGCCACTGCTGTCCGGCAACGTCCGGTGGCGACGCGCTAACCTTCGAGGTTGTGAACCGGAGGGTAGGCGACGGAGGGCTGTGGCGCGCCGTGGAGCGCAAAGTTTCAGCGTGCGATTGTAGCGAAAAGAGGTGAGTGCAGCACCGCCCGGGGTTCGCATGCCGAGATCACATTGCTGTCGTGCGCGCCAGACCACCCCGGTTCATACTCAACGCGCGCTGGTGTAATCGCACTGTCGTGTGGCGCTCGCCACTCCCCTTCGCTTTTGCTATATGATACAACCGTGTAGTGCCAGACTCGGACAGACACCAGACTCGGACAGGCAATGGTGCCTGTCTCGGGCGCCATCGGGCGCCATCGGGCGTCAATGTTCTGGCGACAACGCTTCCCGCGACCCACGTCGCGGCTTTCCTTGCGGAGGGACTATGAAAAAGATTCGCACCGTTCTGTCGTTTGCGCTTCCCGTCACTTTTCTGCTTTCGTCTGCCGCCGTTTACGCAGAGATTCCTTCGGCGACAGAGGCGTGCGCCGATGAAGAGAGCGAAGTGACACCCTCCGCTGCCTTTGCCACGCTGGAGGAGGGCAAGGTGGTGTATCACGAGGCCACCGGCCTGGAGTGGCGGCGCTGCGCCGAGGGCATGAGTTGGGAGGATGGTCGTTGTCAGGGCAACGCTCAGGCGCTGAACTGGCAGGAGGCGCGAGAGCGTGCCGAGGCCGCTGGGGAGGGGTGGCGTCTGCCGACCATCGCCGAGCTGCACAGTATCGTCGAGCGTTGCCGCATCGGTGCGGCGATCAACGCGCAGGTCTTCCCTGAGACGCCGGCGAGCTTCTTCTGGTCGGCTTCGCCCTACGCCGGCAGCTCACAGAGCGCTTGGGGCGTCTACTTCCATACCGGGCGCGACGGCTGGAACGGCAAAAACGGCACCCACAAGGTCCGTTTGGTGCGCGACAGCGAGTGAGTCGCTTGGCGTTTGCCTGATATAGAGTGGGGGGAGCAGGATGGGTGAAGAGCGCAAAGGGCCCTCGGCCAGTCGCACCACCTTGCGCATGACTGAGCATTGGCAGCGAATCGCGATGGCCAGTAGCCGCTTAGCCGCCGGTGTTGCGCGCCGTCAGTTGACCGGCGACTTCTTCACCTTCCCCGACCCGTTGCTGATCAGTCGCTCCTATCAGCAGCTGGGCTGCTCCCTCCTCGCCAATCCGCAGGCGTTACTCGGTTTGCAGCAGGCGCTGATCAACGACAGCTTTCAGCTCTGGCAGCAGAGTTTGGTGCCGGGTGTTGCGGGCGAGGCCGCGGACAAAGGGAGCGCTGCTGCTAAGCCGGATCGCCGTTTTCAACACGCTGCGTGGCTTGAGAACAGCGCCTGTGACTTTATTCGACGCAGTTACCAAATGTTGGCCAGTCGCACGCTCGAAACGGCACAGGCGGCCGGCAACCTCGAACCGCAGACCCAGCGCATGGTCGAGTTCTATACGCGCCAGTACGTCGATGCGCTCTCGCCGACCAATTTCGCGCTCACCAATCCAGCCGTCGTCGAGCGGGCGATTGAGACCGGTGGTGAGAGCCTGCTGTGCGGCTTGGCGAATATCCTCGAAGATCTTGCCGACGGCGATGGTCAGCTGCGTCTGCGCCACGTCGATCCGAATGCCTTCGAGATCGGTCACGATCTGGCTTCGACCCCTGGGCGGGTGGTCTTTGAGAATCGGCTGATGCAGCTCATCCAGTACAGCCCGACCACCGAGACTGTTCACCAGCGCCCGCTGCTGATCGTGCCGCCGTGGATCAACAAGTTCTACATCCTCGATCTCAACGAGAAGAAGTCGTGGATTCGCTGGGCGGTGGCTCAGGGCCACACCGTCTTTGTCATCTCCTGGGTTAATCCCGGGGCCGAGTTGGCCGAGACGACCTTCGACGACTACCTGACCGAAGGGCCGGTCGCGGCCCTTGACGCCATCCGCGACCTAACCGGTGCAGAGCAGGTCAACGCCGTTGGCTACTGCATCGGTGGTACCCTGCTGGCGACCACCTTGGCGTGGCTGGCCGCGGGCGGCGAGCAGGAGCGGATCGTCAGCGCGACCTTCTTGACCACTATGCTCGACTTCTCAGAGGTCGGCGAGCTGGCCGTCTTTATCGACGATGAGCAAATCACCCAACTCGAGCAGCACATGACCCGCACGGGTTATCTCCAAGGGGCGTTGCTCGGCCAGGCGTTTAATCTGCTTCAGGCCAACGACCTGATCTGGGGCTACGTGATCAACAACTACTTGCTCGGACGCGAACCGGTGCCGTTCGATTTGCTCTATTGGAACGGTGATAACACCTGCATGCCGGCGCGCATGCAGTCGTGGTACCTGCGCAACCTCTATCTGGAGAACCGCCTCCGTGAACCCAATGCCCTTGAGCTCGCTGGTCGCCGCATCGATCTTGGCAAGGTAAAGACCCCGGCTTACTTTCTCTCGACCGCGGCCGATCACATCGCGCCGTGGCGCAGCACTTACCGCAGCGCGCGCCTGCTCGCCGGTCCGGTGCGCTTCGTGCTTGGTGGCTCCGGTCACGTCGCTGGGGTCATCAACCCAGAGAACTCCGGCAAGTACGGCTACCGCACCCACAATCAGCTGCTCGCCGATCCCGAGGCGTGGCTCGCTGCGGCCCAAGAGCAGTCGGGGTCGTGGTGGCCCGATTGGCGGGCGTGGGTTGAGGGCCACGCCGGCGAGCGCGTCGCTGCGCGAACCCCGGCGCCAGGCATCGAACCGGCCCCGGGGCGCTACGTCAAGGTGCGCGCACCGAAGGGGGCGGCGGTCTGAGCGGTTCTGTTACGAGCGGCCCGTCACCCGCCCTTGGCCTCGGTCCTGTCCCAGCGCATATCAAACATGCCGGCCCTATCTGGCCTTATCCCTGCGCGGTGATCTTCTCGATCAACTCCTCGCGAACGCGCTCTGCATCCTCGTGGGCGATCTGACAGGTGCCGGCTGCTAAGTGTCCACCGCCGCCGTAGGCCAGCATCAAACTGCCCACATCGACCGGTGAGCCGCGATCGAGAATCGACTTGCCGACCGCGAAGACCGTATTTTGGCGCTGAAAGCCCATGAAGATGCTCATTGAGATGTTGCACTGCGGGTAGAGCGCATAGAGCATGAAGCGGTTGCCCGGCCAGATGGTCTCCTCCTCGCGCAAATCCATCTCCAGCAGCTTGCCGTGGACTTTACCGCAACGCTGCAGCTGCTCCTTGAACTTCTCCTCATGCTCGAAGTAGCACTCCACTCGCTCTTTCACATCGGGCAGCTGCAAGATCTCGTCGATTGAGTGGTCCTTGCAGTAGCTGATCAGGTCCATCATGAGCTGGTAGTTGGAGACGGTAAAGTGGCGAAACCGTCCCAGGCCGGTGCGTGCGTCCATCAGGAAGTTGAGCAGCGGCCAGCCTTGCGGATTAATAATCTCGTCGCGAGTGAAGTCGGCCGAATCGCCCTTATCGACCGCCGCCATCATCTCATCCCAGGCTGCTGGAAAGGTGTCGTGACCGCCGAAGTGGCGCCACACAACCCGCGCTGCGGAAGGCGCCGAGGGGTCGATGATGTGGTTCGGTTGCTCGCCGACCCGGTGCACCTCTGAGTGGTGGTGATCGAAGCAGATGGCGACGCGTGGGTCGTAGGGGAGGTTGGTGGTGATGTCGCGTTCGGTAAAATCGATCTTGCCGTCCTGTACATCTTTGGGGTGGACGAATTTGATCTCATCGACCTTCCCTAAATGCTCAAGGAGCACAGCGCAGACCAGTCCATCGAAATCACTTCTCGTGACCAGGCGGTGTCTTTGGTTGTCCATCTCGATCTCACTCGTGGTTGCCAAGGCGCGCCGAATCGGGTACGGCAGTATGCATTCTAATACTACCCCGTTTTGGGTGGGGGTGTGAAATAGGTCGTCGCTGCGCTTATCGGCCTTTAGGTCTGGGAAGGATGGCGTGCGGCACGGGCATCCCCCTTGTGGGGATTCGCTGCGCCGCTACGTTGGTTTCGTTCTCTGAACCTACGGCTGGGCGGGACGAAAGTAACGCGTGCTCACTGCCCGCTGTCGGATGCCGGAACCAGCCGCAACAGCGGGGCGCTACCGGCATCGACCAGCACGTAAACATAGCCGTCGTGCGGGCCCACGCGGACATCGCGGATTCGCCAACCATGCCCCTCCAAGAGACGCTCCTCGTCCAACAGCTGCTCGC
This sequence comes from Halorhodospira abdelmalekii, assembly GCF_016583625.1. Taxonomy (GTDB): domain Bacteria; phylum Pseudomonadota; class Gammaproteobacteria; order Nitrococcales; family Halorhodospiraceae; genus Halorhodospira; species Halorhodospira abdelmalekii. The sequence goes on from NZ_NRRN01000001.1 coordinate 132,150, forward strand.
CATCGAGCGCGAAGCGGGCCAAATACTGCCGACCCAAGCCACCGACAAAGAGGTCGCCCTGCCATTCGGGGAAGGCTTCGCCCTCATAGAAGGCCATCCCCGAGGGTGGAAAAGCCTGATCTTCCCAGTAGTGTACCGGATCGATTGTTTCGGGAAGCTCGGGCGGTAAGCGACCAATGGAGCCTCCCGTGCTGTACTCTCGGCTGTATGTTGCGATGGGCCAGCCGAAGTTGCCGCCGGCCACCAGAATATTGATCTCGTCTCCGGCGCGTTGACCGTGTTCGTTGATCCAGATCGCACCGCTCTCCGGATGGAGCGCCATCCCTTGGGCGTTGCGGTGGCCGTAACTGAAGATGGCATCCAGAGCCTCGTCGTCCTCGACAAAGGGATTATCGGCAGGAATGCGGCCGTCGGCATGCAGCCGCAACACCTTGCCGTGGTGGCTCTGCAAGTCCTGTGCAGCGTAGCGGTTCCGCCGGTCGCCAACGGTGACATAGAGGTGCTGCTCTGCGTCGAAGAGCAGTCGCGAACCAAAGTGGCCGCCGCCGGAGACAAACGGCGTGGCGACGTGTAGCACCTCGAAGTTTCGCAACTCGCGGTTCGGCAAATCGAGCTCACCCCGACCTACATGCGTCGCGTAGCCGCCCTCTCCGGCGGCCGAGTAGCTCAAATAGACCCACGGTTGCTCAGGGTAGTCGGGGTGAAGAGCCACATCCAGCAGCCCCCCTTGACCGATAAGGGCCACCTCCGGCGTGCCCGCGATCGGCTCTACCAAACGGCGCCGCAGTGCTCCGCCTATAGCCGCGCAGCGGCTTAGGGGGTGGTGAAGCGGCGCATGGCGCGCAGCGCCATTACTCTGGGGCTTCCTGTTGTTCGATGTACTGCTTCAAGACCGACAGCGGCGCACCACCGACGGTAATGATGCAGTAGCTGCGACTCCAGAATACC
>NZ_NRRN01000002.1 GCF_016583625.1 Halorhodospira abdelmalekii
AGCCTAGCGGAGCCTGTGGAGCGAAGGGCTTTGACAGAGAGGAAGCGGGATTAGACGGGGTGTGACGATGACGCAGAGCATCAGGCAAGCGCCGGCCGGGCTAATCCGGCTACATGAGGCATCGAGACGGGACAGCCGTCTGCGATTCAATAACCTGCTGCACCACATCACGGAGGAACTATTGGAGCAGGCGTACTACGCACTGAACCGCCATGCGGCCAGCGGGGTTGACGGGCAGGACTGGGAGAGTTACGGCGAGGGACTCCGGGAGCGACTCTCGGAGCTCCACGGACGAATCCAGGCGAACCGATACAAGCCCCAGCGGGTCAAGAGGGTCTGGCTGACCAAGGAAGATGGCGGAAGGCGACCGATCGGCATTACCGTGGTGGAGGACAAGGTCGTCCAACAGGCCGTAGTGTGGGTGCTGGAGGCGATCTACGAGAACGATTTTCTCGGGTTCAGCTACGGGCACCGGCCGGGTCGCTCGCAACATCAGGCGTTGGATGCAACCTATGTGGCGCTTATGACCAGGAAGGTCAACTGGATATTGGATGCAGATATCAAGGGTTTTTACGATGCCATAGACCACACCTGGATGATGAGGTTTATGGCGCACCGGATCGCAGATAAACGGATGCTGCGCATTGTGGAGCGCACGCTCAAATGTGGAGTAGACGAAGACGGCAGGCGGTCGAAGACGGTGGTGGGGACGCCACAGGGTGCGGTACTGTCCCCGATACTGGGGAACATATACCTACACTACGTCTTGGACCTATGGGCGCACCAGTGGCGTGGGAGGAGCGCCAGAGGTGAGGTGACCATAGTGAGGTACGCGGATGACGAAAAGAGGGGGGACGGGCACTGAGGGGTGAAGACGGCGGACACCCTCAGTACCCCCAGGAACAGGCAGAGCGGATGCGAACCGAGCGCATCCGTCTCTCTCTGTCTCTCCCCGGTGCTGTGCTACGCTAGAGCCTCGGCGTAGCACGGATTTTCGCTTATGGCGATGCAGGGCAACTACCACGATACCGGCTACAAGGAGCTCTTCAGCTATCCGGAGCTGGTACGAGAGCTCATTGAGGGCTTTGCACCGCCGGAAGTGGCGGCGATGATGGATTTCGCCACCCTGAAGGATCATAGCGGCAACTACATCACCCCACTTTTCAACGAGAAGATCGAGGATAAGGTCTGGTCGGTGGAAGTGAGCTGGGATGGTGTCAAGAGGCCGGTCTACCTCTACCTATTGATGGAGTTTCAGTCGACCGTTGATCACAGTCTGCCGATCCGTCTGCTCCACTACGTTGCCTGCTTCTACGACCACCTGATCAAGACCCAGGTGACGACGGCGTATCAGGGGATGCCGCCGATCTTTCCGGTGGTGATCTACAACGGCTCAGCACGCTGGACGGCACAGGAAGATATCTACCGCATGATCCGGCCCAAGCCACCGGACTTCCTGCGCTCGTATCAGCCGCATCTGCGCTACTATCTGGTCAATCAATCGGCCTACAGCACAGAGCAGCTGGCAGAGCGTTCCACGCCGCTAAGCGGGATCTTCGAGGTGGAGCAGGCGTCTAAGGACGTAGGGGCGATGCAGGCTGCGGTGGATCGTCTGGTGGCGAGCATCCGCGCCCATCCGGACAAGGAACGCTTGGATAAGGTGATCACCCGTTGGCTCAAGCGTCACCTGAAGCGCTTAGGTCCGTAGGTTGAGGATGTGCTGGAGCAGGTGAACAGCTTAGTGGAGGATCGGGATATGCTGGCAGAGAACATACTGACGTGGGCGGAGCAAGAGCAGCAGAAGGGGCGGCTAGAGGGGCGGCTAGAGGGAGAGTGGCTGCGTGCTGAGGCGACCGCCCGTAACCTCATTTCACTGAATATGCTGACCGATGAGCAGATCGCTCAGGCGACGGGGTTGAGCGTGGAGGGTGTCGGCAAGCTGCGTAGTGAGGGGCAGGGGCAGCACTGAGCGGATATAGGGCGAATGGATTGCGCGCGCATCCCCCAGCCTGTGTCGAGTTGCAGTCTGGTGGTATGTTTTCTGTTACGCATATCCTCAAATAATTCAAGGACACGATATGACCTGGCAAACGCTCACACCGAGCCAACACGGCCGCAGTGGCTACATTCCTTTTACTGACTACGGGTTTGCACGGCACGACCAGGCAAATCGGATGGACAGGCAGGCGGCGCACCCAGGGACAGACAGGCAAATCGGATGGACAGGCAAATCGGATGCAGTGCTCCGCCTATAGCCGCGCAGCGGCTTAGGGGGTGGTGAAGCGGCGCATGGCGCGCAGCGCCATTACTTTGGGGCTTCCTGTTGTTCGATGTACTGCTTCAAGACCGACAGCGGCGCACCACTCGGCGACCGACCATCAGCGCTGCTGGGTCCACAAGAGCGCTAACGTGCTAAACAAGCTTCCGAAGTCGGTGCAACCGAAGGTCAAGGCCGACCTCCATGACATCTGGATGGCCGAGACCCGCGACGAGGCGCACAAGGCCTTTGATTAAAGTGGGGGGGGTAGGCACTAGCTTGCTCTCCTAACGAAAAGGGCGGGTTTCCCCGCCCTCTGTATGCCTAGCTCTTCGCGGCTTGATATTGTGAGATGGCTAGCTCTGGCGAGCCTGATATCTGCTGCGAGACCTCTTTGTACCCGATGAACCTCAATTTTCCCGCGTACCACTGGTTCGCCTGAGTGCCAACCCAGATCGCAATCGCTAAGGAGATCGCGCCGAAGATCATGAATACGAGATCGTGGTAATAGAACGGTACGATGGTCGCGACGAGGACGCCTTCCAGCAGCAGAAGGCCTGCCCCGGCCGCCAAGAGGTACATTAGCGGATACCAAAGTTGTTTGTAGAGCATCCAAAAGATGCCGAAAAAGAGCGCTGGCCACGAGAAGCCGTCCTTGACAGCCTCAAGGCCGTGTTCCGGGTGTTCGTGAATTCTGAAATACTTCATTGCCATCTCCTTGGTTTGAGTGAGCAGCTTCCTACTGCCCGTTCCTTCTGTGGGACCATCCTAGATCCCGATTGCAGCACAGCAATAGAGACGCTACCCGTGACGGGCGGCGGTTGACTGCACTGATGGGGACTGCTGCCGCTGTTCCGGGGCCACACACAGCAATCCGTGCCGAGCGGGTCGGATTGGCGCAACCAGCAGATTCGGAGGGGTATCGCATACGGTCCCTGTCTATCCTCCGGCCATCCATGACCGGACAAGTCCTTTTGCAAATCACGGCCGAAACTCACTTCCTGAGTCCCTGCCCTGTAGTGTCCTTCCTGGACGCCTGCGCGGAGATTACTCTGCTCCGACTGAATCCACAACCCCTAATTCGTCGATTATTTCAAGCACGCCGTTTGGCACCGTCACCGCCACCACTCGGCGGTGGAGTCCAGACGTTGCGCAGCGCTTGGCGGGCGTGCTCCGGGATCTCGCGCGAGAAGCCCAGCTCGACTCCGGCCGCCGTGCGTTCGCCGTAGATCTTGCCGCGCCGCAGCCTGTGCAGGCGCACCACATCCCGGCAGTCCCGGAGGAAACTCGGCGATGGTGACCCGCGCTGGCTCCGAACCTTGCCGTCCTCGATGGCGACGATGAAGACGTAGCGCGCATCCCAGAGCATCCAGGCTAAGCCGGCCACCAAGCCAGCCAAGAGCAGCAGGAAGATGGCGATCATCATGCAAAGAATGGCTTAGCGGACGCGCGCGCGTTATCCACAGAAGCTGTGGATAACCCCGTGGATAAGACCGCGCATGTAGGCGAATGATGCGCCCTATGCCCGACTGGATAATTTTTGACCGTACTCGTGCAGCCTAGCACGCCGCATCGGCACGATAGCAGCGTACCACCTCGTACTGCACGCCGACCGGAGTCGGGAGAGACGCGACCAAGCAGAAGCGCTCGACCTCCCAGCGGACCGGCTCGATGGAACCGAGGCTCGGCAGCGCCTTCAGTTTACGCGCGACTGTGACGTGGGGATAGAACGGCCGCGCTTCGGGCTGGAAACCGCAAGGTTTCAGGGCGGCACTCAAATCCAGGGCCAGGCGATCCAGCGGCTCGCGCGGTGTCACATCGCCGAGCCACAGTACCTCGCGCTTGCCGAAGCACCCTAAGCCCCGCAGCTCGATCGCAAACGGCTCGAAGCGGACCGCTTGCGCCGCCTCGGCGAGGCACGTCGCGTAAGCGGTGTCGGCGGCACCGATGAAGGCCAGGGTGAGGTGAAGGTTATCGCGAGCTACTGGGCGTCCACCGTGCCCAGAGGGTACGCGAGAGCAGATCGCTGAGCGGAGCGCGTCGTCTGGCCAGAGAGCGAAGAAGAGGCGTTGGGGTCGATCCATAACGGCAAGCAGGCTCGTCGACTGGGTTCAGTCTCCTTTTTTCTTTTCAACCCCCGAGCAGTGCCTGCGCGGTGCGAAGGCTGGCCCGCAGCTGGTGCCACTGACGCTTCTCGAGTGCCGCTTCGGCATCTTCTAACAGGTTTTCCAACTCACGAAGGTGGGAGCGCTTTCCGAGGGTGATGCGGGCGGTGGGTTGTTGTGGAAAACCGGCGGTGCCGTGAGTACGAGTCGTACGCCCGTCATGCCCTGACGTACTGGAGCCAGCGGAGCCTTGAGCCGCGCGGGCCGCAGCGGTCGGCGCGATTGTAGACGCAGTGGCTGTCTCAGATGCAGTGTCAGATGCAGTGTTGGCAGACGCAGTGGCAGACGCAGTGGCTGTCTCCAGTGCGGGTGTCTCCAGTGCGGCAGGCGCGTCAACAGTCGAAGCATCGGATTGGAGTTCGGGTTTTGACTGGGCTTCGGATCGAACGTGGCGTGCACCGGCTGCATCGGCCGCTCTCGTTTCGGCGCTGATTCCGGCTCCTAGTCCGCTGCTGAATGAGCCACCGAGGTACCGCTGGGTGCGCTGTAGTAGACGGTAGGCGCGGGCAGTTTCGGGGTGTTCGCTGTTGCGCTCATCAACCCGCAGTGTGTGGATGAGCGAGGTCAGCCGCTCGTCGGCGATGGCATCGCTGGTTGCCGTTGTGGCGACCCGCTCCCTGAGCAGTCGTTCTAGCTGCCGCAGGTTATCCGTGGCAACGCTGTTGCTTCCGGGCTCGGTGAGCAGGGCGCGTTTGTTGGCGCGATGAAAGCGCGCCTGCAGAGCCGCCCCGGGGGTGGGGTCGAGGGCCCGCCAGCGGCTGATGAGTCGGCGGCGGCGGTTGTGTAACCCTGGACTCCAGCGGCCGTTGGCCAATCCTTCCATGGCGCAGCAGAGGGCCGAGGCAGGGTCGGCGGGCGCGGTGCGTTCCGCTGCTAACCCCGCCTGATAGGTGGCTGAAGCACTCAAGGAGGCTGCGGAAGTCGATGTGGAGGCCTCGGTCGGCGGCGCGTGAAAGCGCGCCGGGTGGCGAGGTGGTGTCGCTCCTGAGCCCACGGTTGCCCCGGAGCCGGTGCGAGTGCCTGTCCCCGTGCCTGCTGCCTGCCCGGAGCCGGTGCGAGTGCCTGTCCCCGTGCCTCCCGTGCCTCTCGTGCCTCCGCCCCCTGTGCCCGTGCCTGCGTCACCCGCGCCTGTGCCAATACCCGCATTCAACAGCGGGGCCGGACTTGGATGGGTGATAGCCGGACGCGGTGGTCGCTCGCCAGCTAAGCGGGCAGTGGCCGCCTCGGCGACTTCCGGGGCGGTGTTGCGGGCTCGGAAAGCTGCGGCCTCAAGCGCCTGCGGGTCAGTGATACGCTCAAGGGCATAGAGGCGATTGCCTGGCTCTGGGTCGTTCAGGGCCAGTTCGAGCAGGATGCCTGGCTCTTCAAGCAGGCGGATGGCGATGAGGCGAACTTGGGGCCAGCGCGCCTTTTGCGCGACGTGGGCGCGCACGGTCGAGTCATCACAGAGGTAGAGCTCGCGCTCGACGAGACGGGTGTCGCTCTCGCCGAGAAGCATCTGTCGATAGCGGGCAGAAGCCGACGTGCGCACGCCCGGATCGGGATCGCCGTGGAGGAATCCGCGCAGCAACGGCAAGTGGCGCAGCCGCTTGACAGCCGCCTCCCGTACCTGTGCTTCGGGATCTTGGCTGAGTTCAGCAAGTACGCTGTCGCTCTCCGGGTCGGTAATCGATAGCGCGATCGCCGCTTGCCGGCGCTGTTCGGGGTCAGGGTTGCGCCAGCGCGGCTGGAAGAGGTTAGCAAGGGGCTTTTTCCAGCGGGTCATAAGGTGTTCGCTACCTGTTTACCTGTTTACCTGTTTACCTGTTTACCTGTTTACCTGTTGCTGCGGGATCGGTTTAACGAAGAGGGTCAGGCCGTCGACGCCGAAGATCTCGACGAGTTGGCCGCTGCCAAAACGTCGGCCGTCGACGCTGCGCGCTTGCCACAATTCGCCGTGGACACGAACCTGTCCGCTTCCCTCCGGCTCAATAGGGCGGACCACCTCAGCTTGCGCGCCGATCAGCGCATCACGTCCCATCGGGTAGTGGAGCCCTTCGGTGCGGATGAAGACGGGGTAAAGAACAAGGTCTTTAACGAGCCAGAGCAGAAAGAGAAGCACGGCGGTGCTGGCGTCGATCAGGCCAAAGCTGGCGGCAATGCTGGCCAGCACCCCAATGAGCAGTAGCCCGGGAAGCTGAATCAGCCAGTACCGAAGGGCTGGATGAAGGTCGTGGCCGTTCGCTTGCATGGGGCTGAGTATGCCACGCCGAATGGCTGCAGGGGAGGGGAGCGGGGTGGAGTGCCGCTGGCTCATCGCTTGTGGCGGCGGGCGGATGCCGCTAAGCTTGCGGAGCCGATCCCCGGCGCCCTCCACGGAAGGGAGGGCTCACTACGGAAGGAGCCGTACTCGTGTCAACTCGATCCTCTTTTCCACCCCCTTATGCTCCGCTCGCACCGAGCGCTTCAGCGCCCTTTGTCTCGGTGCTTGCCGCACTCGTCGCACTCGCCGCACTCGCCGCACGAACGATGCTCTCAGTTGCAGTGGCCGCAGCTGTGGTTGCAGTAGCCGCTGTTGTGAGTGCGCCCGTCGCTGCGGCTGCACCCGCCGAGGCCCCGCTACGTCCTGCTGCAGTCGCTCCGGGACCGCCCGCGGTGCAGTACGGCGCTTGGCTTGCCTATGAGTACAGCTACGCGAAGACGGCGGCCGGCGAGCGCTCTGGCGGACAGGGGTACGATAGCCTCGTCCTGGCCCTTGATCACCGCAGCGCGCGCAGCCCCTGGTCGCTGCGCGGGGAAGTCCGCTTAAGCACCGGTGCTATCAGTGGTGCCGCCATCAGTGGTGCCGACAGTGGCCCTGGGGCGAATACAGGGCAGAGTGCCGAGCTGTGGCGCTATCTCGGCATCAAAGAGCTGGTCGTCGGTCATCAGCTTACCGACAGCTGGCGCCTCGAACTCGGCAAGGCCCGCGTGCCGTTCACCTGGAGCCGCTTCAATTTTTGGCCGGGCGAGCGCATGGCCTCTGGTTTCGGCGCGCAGTATAACCTCGGGGTGCGCTTGCTCGGCGGGCTGCCTGGGGCGTGGGAGAGTCGCTGGATGCTGATCCACGGCCCGGGTTTTCGCGACGACAGTCAGCCGCTCGACGACCACACCCTGGCGCACTGGGGTTCGCTCAGCGAAGTCTACGGCTACCGCAAGAGCTACACCGCCGTCGGCGATCTCGGCTACTGGCTTGTATCCAGCCGTGCGGCGGATTCGGCGACGCGGCTGGGGGTCTCGCTGCAAGGGGGACGGTTGCAAGATCGCGAAAGCGGCGGTGAGCGGCGCTCCCACTGGGCGGTTGCCGTCTACAGCGAGGGGCGTTACGGGCGCTTCGATCTGGCCACCAAGGCCATCCACTACGATCAGGGGCGCAGCCTCTATCCGGTCGCCGACGATGGCCCCGTGCCGCTCGCCTGGGGGCGCCCCGACCGCTTTTACGAGCGCGGCCACGGTCGGGGGCAGATCGCCGCCGTGAGCCTCGGTGCGCGGTGGGCTGATTGGTACCCCTACGTCGACTGGAGCTCGCGCTGGCCCGATCGGGCCTCGCGCACCGGTGGCGAGCGCACGATGGATCTGGTGCTCGGGACGCGCTATCGCTACGGCCCCGGGCAGCTCTACCTCGAGCTGCTGCTGGCGAATCTCAACCGCGCTGATGACCCGGTGGCCGATGGCCTCTACACCCGGCCTGGCGGCGGGCGCAGCGAAGCGCTTTTCATCAGCGCCGATTACTACTTTTGAGCTCGCCGCTACCTGCCCTTTATCGCCCCCGGCGACGAGATTTGCGTCACCCTGGCCGCTGGTTTAAAGTACCCGCCACGATACAGAGAGGCGAGGAGAGGTGGCCGAGCGGTCGAAGGCGCACGCCTGGAAAGCGTGTGTACCTTAATCGGGTACCGAGGGTTCGAATCCCTCCCTCTCCGCCAAGCAGTGGTGGCCGTGCTGGTCCCCCCGCGACAACACGCTGTGAACCCCGTCAGGCCCGGAAGGGAGCAGCGGCAGCAGCGACCGTTGGGCGCCGGGGTGTGGCTGGTACGGCTGCCTCCATCCCGAGCAGGAGCCGCCGTCGGCCATGACCTACCAAGCGCTCGCTCGTAAATGGCGACCGCGTTGCTTCGCCGACGTTGCGGGGCAGGAGCATGTGCTGCGCGCGCTGAGCAATGCGCTCGCCGATGGGCGTATCCACCACGCCTACCTACTCAGCGGCACCCGCGGTATCGGCAAGACCACGGTCGCCCGCATCCTCGCGAAGTGCCTCAACTGCGAGCAGGGCGTAACCGCCACCCCCTGTGAGGTCTGCCCCAGCTGCCGCGAACTGAACGAGGGGCGTTTCGTCGATTTAATCGAAGTCGACGCCGCCTCGCGTACCCGCGTCGAAGATACCCGCGAACTGCTCGATAACGTTCAGTACGCCCCGACCCGTGGCCGCTACAAGGTCTACCTGATCGACGAAGTCCACATGCTCTCGGGGCACAGTTTCAACGCCCTGCTCAAGACCCTCGAAGAGCCGCCGGATCACGTCAAGTTTCTGCTCGCCACCACCGATCCGCAAAAGTTGCCGGTGACGGTCCTCTCGCGCTGCCTGCAGTTTCACCTGCGCCGTCTGCCAGCGCCGCTGATCCGCGAGCGCCTGCTGCAGATCGCTGCTGCCGAGCAAGTCGAGGTCGATGCCGCTGCCGCTGCGCGCATCGCTCGCGCCGCTGATGGCAGTCTGCGCGACGCCTTGAGCCTCCTCGATCAGGCGCTGGCCTACGGCGAGGGGGCGGCACGCGATGCCGAAGTCGCTGCCATGCTCGGTGCCATGGAGCGCAGCCAAGTCCTTGAGATCATCCAGGCGCTGGCCGCCGGAGAGGGGGAGCGACTGATCCGCAGTGCGCGCGACTTGGCCGCACATGCGGCCGACTTCGACGATGTCCTCGCCGAGTTGATCGCCACCTTTCACCATCTGGCCCTCGCCTGTCACACCCCGGGGGTGATCCCCGAGGATGAGCCCGAACGCGATGCGCTGCTGGAACTCGCCACCGCGATCGCCGCCGAAGATCTGCAGCTCTACTACCAGATCGGTCTTAACGCCCGGCGCGACTTGCCCTACGCCCCCGATCCGGCGATCGGCTTTGAGATGGCGCTGCTGCGCATGCTCGCCTTTCGCCCGGCAGCGACGCCGCCACGGTCAGCGGCGCCACCATCGGCAGCCTCTTTGCCAGCGGCATCACCAGCAGTATCACCGGATGCATCGTCACCTGCATCCCGGTCTACAGCATCTGCGGTAGATTCCGCTACGTCAGGCTCCGCTACGGCAGATTCCGTCGCAGAATCTGCAGCAAGGCCGGCACAAGGCCCCGCAGTCGAGGGGGCTGAGGCGAGTCTTGAGCGCCCCGTAGCAGGATCCGTAGCAGGAGCCGCCGCAGCGCCGTCGGCTAAGCAGTGGGCCGAGTGGGTCGCGAGTCACCTCGACGGCTTGGATCACGCCTTGGCGAGCCACTGCCAGTGGCAGGGCCAGGATGGGCACCGTTTGACCCTGCACCTTGATCCCGCGCACCGCTATCTGCTCAGCGATGAGCGGCGTCTGCGCCTGCAAGAGGCATTGAGCGCTCAGCTCGGTGAGGCGATTGAGTTGCGTATCGTGGTCGCCGGGGCCGAGCAGACCCCGGCACAGCAGGCCCAAGCCCGGGCGGCGCAGCGGCAGCAGCAGGCCGAGGCAGCACTGGCGAGCGATCGCGGTCTGCAGGGGTTGCAGGCGGTCTTCGGGGCGCAAGTGCGTGATATTCGACCGGCCGCAGACGATCCTGCTTCCAGCGGTAAGAGCGAATAGCTGGATTGCTGGATTGCTGGACAGCTGAATAGCTGAAGAGAAGAATCTGCCGGCGCTTACGCGGACTGCACCCACGCGGCACTGTGTGCTAGCATCGGGCGTTTGGGTGGGGTATGCGCTGTAGTCCCTGCCCCGTAAGGGCGGGGCTCTCGGTTCGGTTTGGTGACAATCAGTTACCGGACACCGGACACCGGACACCGGACACCGGGCACCGGACACCGGACACCGAATGCTGGGCGCCGGGCAACGGCTCACAGCTGCCCCCCACCAACAACCCACTTGCAAGCGAGTCGAGGTATCCAGACGTGATGAAGGGCGGACTTGGCAACATCATGAAGCAGGCCCAGAAGCTGCAAGAGGACATGCAGCGGATCCAGGAAGAGGTCGCAGCGATGGAGGTGACCGGCGAGGCCGGTGCTGGCATGGTCAAAGTCTTGATGACCGGCAAGCAAGAGGTGCGCAAGGTCGAAATCGACCCCTCGCTCTTCGAAGACGACCGCGAGATGGTCGAAGATCTCGTCGCCGCTGCCTTCAACGACGCCGTCCATAAGGTGCAGCGCGAAAGCCAGGAGCGCATGTCGGGGATGGCTGAGAGCATGGGCTTGCCGCCGGGGATGAAGATGCCGTTTTGAGCCTCTTCTCGCCGGCACTGACCGAGCTCATCGAGAGTCTGCGCCGTCTGCCCGGGGTCGGCAACCGCAGCGCCCAGCGTATGGCACTGCATCTGCTACAGCGTGATCGCGACGGGGCTCGACGCTTGGCTCGCGCATTAGAGGGTGCGGCCGAAGGTATCAGTCAGTGCGCCGATTGTCGCATCCTCACTGAGGAGCCGCGCTGCCGCATCTGTCGCAGCACGCAGCGTGATCGCGCGCTGCTCTGCATCGTCGAGGGCAGTGCCGACGTCTTCGCCTTAGAGCAGGCGACCGGGTTCTCAGGGCTCTACTTTGTCCTTGGTGGTCGCCTCTCGCCGCTCGATGGCATCGGCCCAGAGGAGCTTGGTCTCCACCATCTCGAAGCGCGTCTCTCCAGCGAGCCGATTAGCGAGTTGATCCTGGCGACCAATCCGACCGTGGAGGGCGAGGCTACGGCGCACTACCTCTTCGAGCTCGCCCGCGACTACGGTGTCCGTGCGACCCGCATCGCGCACGGGGTGCCGATGGGCGGGGTCCTCGATCAAGTTGACCGGGGCACACTCTCGCACGCCTTTCTGGGCCGTCGCGATTATACCGGCGGGATTTGACTCGCCCGTTACCCTTTGCGAACCTGAATAGGGTGTCGCTATCCCCTCAGCGGCGGAATCGGGCGGAATCGGGCGGAATTAGGCGGAGTTTGCCGAGTCTTGGTCGGGGCATAGCCTTGAATAGCCCGATGCCCCGACAGCAGCGACGCTTTGTCAGGCCACAGGGAGAAGCGCACGATGACCAACGACCGCGAGCCTCGCGAAGAGGCGCCTGAGTCTCTATCCCCCCAAGAAGTAAAAAAAGAAATCAAAGAGTTAGAGAAGGAGTACGACACCGATCACGAGATCGGTGAGCAGAATATCCGGCCGCTGGGGCTCGATCTCCACAATCCGGTCTTCGTCACCAGCGCTGGCCTGATCTTGGCCTTTTTAATCGGCACTCTCATCTTTACCGACGTCGCCAACGACGCCCTCGGCGCCGCGCGAGCGTGGTCGACTTCAACCTTTGACTGGTTCTTTTTGGGCGCCGGTAACCTTTTTGTTCTCTTCTGCTTGGCCTTAATTGTTCTCCCGGTGGGCAAGATCCGCCTCGGCGGCGTCGATGCCACCCCTGACTTCTCGCGACTGTCTTGGTTTGCCATGCTCTTTGCCGCCGGCATGGGCATCGGGCTGATGTTCTGGGCGGTTGCCGAGCCCGTTGCCTACTACACCGACTGGTTCGGCACGCCGTTGAACGTCGAGGGGAATACCCCCGAGGCCGCCTACGCCGCCATGGGTGCGACGATGTACCACTGGGGGCTGCACCCGTGGGCGATCTACGGCGTCATGGCGCTGGCTCTGGCCTTCTTTAGCTTCAATAAGGGGCTGCCGCTGACGGTGCGCTCGGTCTTCTACCCGCTGCTCGGCGAGCGCGTGTGGGGGCCAATCGGCCACGTGATCGATACCGTTGCTGTACTGGCGACGATCTTCGGTCTGGCGACCTCGCTCGGTTTCGGGGCGCAGCAGGCGGCGAGCGGGCTGAGTTACGTCTTCGAGGCGGTGCCCGATACCCTGGCTACGCAGGTCGCAATCATCATCGGGGTGACCGTGGCGGCCTTGATCTCAGTGCTGCGGGGGATCGATGGCGGTATTAAGGTGCTCAGTAACCTGAATATCGGCCTAGCCGGGCTGTTGATGCTCTTTGTGATCATCACCGGTGGGGCGATCGCCTTCGCCGTCTCGCTGGCGACGACCAGCGGCGCCTACGTCAGCAGCTTCCTGTCGCTGAGCAACCCGATCGGCCGCGAAGATGAGACCTTCCTGCACGGCTGGACCGCCTTCTACTGGGCGTGGTGGATCTCGTGGTCGCCCTTCGTCGGCATGTTCATCGCGCGCGTCTCGCGCGGACGGACTGTGCGCGAGTTCATGACAGCGGTTTTGATCGTGCCGACGCTGGTTACGATCGTCTGGATGAGTGCCTTCGGTGGCACCGGCTTGCAGCAGGCGGTCGATGGGGTCGGTGAATTGGCCGCCGGGCTCGGCGCCGATGAGTCGATGGCGCTCTTCCACATGCTTGAGCAGCTGCCGTGGACGACCCTGACGGCACTGTTGGCGGTCTTCCTGGTGCTGGTCTTCTTCGTGACCTCTTCGGACTCTGGTTCGCTGGTCATCGACAGCATCACTGCCGGTGGTAAGCTCGACTCCCCCGATGCCCAGCGTGTCTTCTGGGTGACCTTGGAGGGGCTGCTCGCCGGGACACTGCTCTTTATCGGCGGCGATGCGGCACTCAGTGCGCTTCAGGCCGGGGCGGTGACGACCGGGTTGCCCTTTACTGTGGTCCTGGTGCTGATCTGCGTCAGTCTCTTTATGGGTCTGCAACACGAGAGAAAGCTGCTCAAACTCAGCGGTAAGATCTAGACCAACCGGTCTCCTCCGGCCCGCGCTGCGGCGGGGCGGGGGGAGGCCGAATCGGTTGCTGCCGCATCAGTCGCCGAAGCGAGGACTGTCTAAAACCAAGGGCTGTCTATGAGTGACAAGATTGTCGTCGAAGACCTCTACAAGATATTCGGGCCGCGGCCGCAGCGCGCCTACGAACTCCTTGAGCAGGGGTGCGCTAAGGACGAGATCTTCGCGCGCACCGGCCACACGGTCGGGGTGCGCGAGGCCTCCTTCACCATCGCCGAGGGCGAGGTCTTCGTCATCATGGGGCTCTCGGGCTCCGGCAAGTCGACCATGGTGCGGATGTTCAACCGCCTCATCGAGCCGACCTACGGGCAGCTCTACGTCGACGGCGAAGACATTACCCGCATGAGCCAGGCCGAGCTGATCGAGCTGCGCCGGCGCGATATGAGCATGGTCTTCCAGTCGTTTGCCTTGCTGCCGCATAAGACGGTGATCGAGAACGCCGCCTTCGGACTCGAGGTGGCCGGCTACTCGGCGCGCGAGCAGCGCGAACGGGGCTACCAGGCCCTTGAGGCGGTGGGGTTGGCGGCGAACGCTGAGAGCTACCCCGAGGAGCTCTCCGGCGGGATGCAGCAGCGGGTCGGGCTGGCCCGCGCTCTGGCGAGCGATCCGAGCATCCTGCTCATGGACGAGGCCTTCTCGGCGCTCGATCCGTTGATTCGCACCGAGATGCAAGACGAGTTGCTGCGCCTGCAGCAGGAGCGCAGTCGCACCGTCGTCTTCATCTCGCACGATCTCGACGAGGCGATGCGCATCGGCGATCGCATCGCCATCATGGAGGGCGGGTCGGTGGTGCAGATCGGCACCCCGGAGGAGATCGTCTCCAACCCGGCGAACGACTACGTGCGCTCCTTCTTCTACGGAGTCGATGTCAGTCAGGTCTTTAGCGCCGGCGATATCGCCGATAAGCGCCGCGTGACCGTGATCCAGCGCCCCGGCATGGAGCTGCGTGCGGCGCTGGAGCGGCTCAAGAGCTACGCCGGCGACTTGGCTGTCGTCGTCGATCGCAACCGGGTCTATCAGGGGTTGGTCTCGCTCGATAGCTTGACGGCGGCCATCCGTCAATCGGGCGGCTACGCTGATGCCTTTTTGGCACAGGCACGGAGCGTAACGGCCGACACCCCGATCTCGGAGGTGCTCGGCATCAGTGCCGAGAGCCCCTGCCCGCTCGTAGTGGTCGATGACGAGGGGCACTACCGCGGCACCATCACGCAGAGCGATCTGCTGCTGACCTTGGATCGGACCCAACAGCAGGCTCAGCAGTAGGCCCAACAAGTCGGCCGAACATTAGGTCCAAAATTAGGCTCAGCCGCAGACATAGGTTTCGTTTATGCAAGCAGGTGATGCACCGGACGTCGAAGAGTACGAGACCATCGGCCCGATCGAGACCGTCGCCGACTGGGTCAACGAGCATATCCTGGAGCCGATCACCATCGGCGACTGGATCGAGGACGGCGTCGACTGGGTGAGCGATAACCTCGAGCCGATGCTCGATGGCATCGAGGCGGTCATTCGCATGCTGGTCGATAGTACCGAGTTTCTGTTGCTCTACCCCTTATGGCTGACCGCCTTCTTTATCGCCGCTGGGGTGTGGCTGAAATTCGGCCGGCGTGCCGGGGCGATCACCGCGCTGGGGCTCGCAGCGCTCTTCGCCCTTGGTCTCTTCATCCCGGTGATCGAGGCGCTGCTGTGGTACCCGCCGCCGTGGATGCTCGCCGTGCTGATCATCGCCGTCGGGACGTGGCGCGTCGGTTGGCGCTTCGGCCTCTTTGCCCTGATCGCCCTGGCTCTGATCTTCAGTATGGATCTGTGGCCCGAGACGATCCGCACCCTCTCGCTGGTGGTGGCGGCGAGTATCGCAGCGCTGATCATCGGCTTGCCGATCGGGATTGCGATGTCGCGCAGCGATAAGGTGCAGATGGTGGCGCGCCCGGTGCTCGATCTGATGCAGACGATGCCGCCCTTTGTCTATCTGATCCCAGCGGCGATCTTCTTTGGCCTCGGCACCGTGCCCGGCGCCATCGCAACGTTGATCTTCGCCATGCCGCCGGCGGTGCGTCTGACCAACCTCGGGATTCGCCAGGTCAGCCAGGAGCACGTCGAGGCCGGACAGGCCTTCGGGTGTACCAAACGGCAGCTCCTGTTCAAGATCCAGCTGCCGCTGGCCATGCCCTCGATCATGGCCGGCATCAACCAGACCATCATGCTGGCGCTGTCGATGGTCGTGATCGCCTCGATGATCGGCGCCGGTGGCCTCGGCGGTACGGTGCTGACCGGGATTCAGCGCCTGCAGGTCGGCCTCGGCTTCGAGGGTGGCTTGGCGGTGGTCTTCCTGGCGATCCTGCTCGATCGTATCAGTCAGAGCTTTGGTGAGAGCCGTCGCGGTCGTCAGAGCCGCGACTACGGGGCGCTGCTGCGCTGGTTCTTCGGAGCCCGTAAAGAGCAGAGTCAGGCTGCCGGCGCAGCGGCAAACGGATAACCGCAGAGAAGAGAGAAGGAGAGAGAGCCATGAATCGTAAGATCGTAACTGCGGGAGTGACGGCGGCCTTGACCGCCGGGATGGCCGGCGCGGCGAGCGCCGATCAAGTGCGCATCGGCTGGACGGCGTGGGCCGATGCCGAGTTCGTTACACAGATCGCCGATCATGTCATCCAAGAGCGCTTCGGTGTCGATGTCGAGCTGGTGCAGACCGACATCGCGCCGCAGTACACTGGCTTGGCCTCCGGTGATCTCGACCTGATGCTGATGTCGTGGCAGCCGATCACCCACGAAGACTACATCGAGCGCTACGGCGACGATATTGTCGATCTGGGCGTGCTCTACGACAACGCCAAGCTCGGCTGGGTCGTGCCGGCCTACCTCTATGAGCAGGGTCTGACTTCAATCGAAGACCTGCGCGACCCGGAGTGGGTCGACCGCCTCAATGGCCAGATCCAAGGGATCGACCCCGGCGCTGGTCTGACCCGCCTCTCGCACGATGTCATCGAGGAGTACGGTCTCGACTACCAGTTAGTCGAGGCGAGTGATGCGGCGATGACCGCAGCCCTCCACCGGGCAGCGCGCCGCAACAACCCGATCGTCGTCACCGGCTGGAGCCCGCACTGGAAGTTCGGCGCCTACATGCTCGAGTATCTCGACGATCCGAAGGGGGTGCTCGGTGAGGCCGAGAGCATCCACGCCATGGCCCGCCAGGGCTTCGAGGACGACTTCCCAGAGATTGCCGCCTTTGCCGGCTGCATCGAGATCGACCTGGAGATGCTCAACGACTACATGCGCTTGGGTCGTGAGCAGTCGACCGAGGCTGCCGTTGCGCAGTTCCTTGAGAGTGAGTCCGGCCTGGTCGACGATTGGGTCGCCTGTGCCCGCAACTGAGCTGAAGCCGCTCGAGCTTAGCTCGAGTGCGTATGCGGATGCGGCATCAGGGTAGAGGAGGGCAGAGGGCAGGGTCCGGCGCCAGGGGAGTTCTCACCCGGAGTGTGGGCGGGTCCGTTCGGCCGGACTCTGCTGTGGATTCAGGCACAGGCACAGGGGCCCCTCCAACCTGTGCCCCCCGGGACTCTGTCACACATGCTGAAGCATGACGGTGGTAGAGCCCGTTTCCCGGGAACGCCGGCGAGCGCTGGGCCAAAACGCGAGTCAATAATATTACAAGACAGTGCATACGACGGCTGATTTTTCCATAGCACTGAATAAGGAGCACGTATCGATGAGTACACAAAGCAAGAGCAAAAGCTTAATCGCAACGGGGGTTGCAGCGGCGCTGTCCATGCCGATGGCATCGGCACTGGCGCTGGAAGAGTCGATCTCGCTGGGAATGTGGGCGAACTACACCTACGATGTTGACAGCGATGCAAGCGAAGATCGCCTCGGTGATGTCGGTCTGCCGGCGCTGATCCTCTACGTTAACCACGAGCACAACGAGTGGTTCTTCAACGCCGAGACCCGCTTCGGCGAGGGCAGCTTCCAGAGTTTCAGCGGCGATGATGACCGGTATTGGGGCTTTAAGGAACTGGCGGTCGGGCGCCACATCGGCGAGACCATGACCTTGACGGTTGGTAAGACCGAGGTGCCCTTCACTTACAGCCGCTTTAACTTCTGGCCCGGTGAACGGCTGATACGCGGTTTCGGTGATCAGTACAACGTCGGTGCCCGCCTCGATGTCGACCCGCAGGGGCCGCTCGACATGAGCTTCATGTTCATCAAGAGCCAGAACTGGGGGAGTGATACGACCTCGATGGATGATGGTGCTGGGGTCGGGGACCCTGGACTGTTCAGGGCCGGGGCAGTTGGCCAGCACTGGGGTAGCAACGATACTTATCAGAAGGTCAACACGGTGGTTGGTGACTTCGGCTTTACCGCTGGCGGCTTCCGCACCGGGTTGTCGCTGCAGGCCGGGCAGTTGGTGAACCAGGATCCTTTGGTTGATCCTGTTACTGGAGAGGTCTTGACTGGTGTCGGCGAAGAAAGCGAGACCCATTTCGCCGCTGGGCTCTACACCGAAGGCACTGTAGCCAGTCTCGATCTTGGAGCGCAGTTCGTCGCTTACGATCAAGGCGATGTCGATGCCTTTATGCAGGAGGGCTACGACTTTACGACCCAGGGCTCTGGTCAGGCCATGATGCTGAGCGCAGGCCTGAACGACCTCGGCAACTGGTACCCCTACGCCGACTTGACCTGGCGTTCGCCTGACAGCGACATCAATGATGTCCTCGATGATTTTGGCGTCGGTGTTAATTTTGACGACACTTTTGATCTGGTGCTCGGCACCACCTATAACTACGGCCCGGGCTGGATCTACGCCGAGGTGCTGCTGGAGAACCTGACCGACGAAGAGAACGGTCTCACGGGTAACCCCACCGCGGATGGCATGGAGTTTACCCAGACCTTCAGCCTGACCATGGATTACTACTTCTAATCCGGGTGAGACCAGGACGGTCGGACGGCGGGCTTGCTGAGGCTTTGAGTTGATTGGCCGGTGGCATTGGCCAGTGGCCAGTCGGGGCGAGCCCGCCCAACCAGCAAAAAGGGGACCAAAAAGGGGTCTGTCCCCTTTTCGCTTTGGGAGAGAAGGGGGCTGGCCCCTTTCTGCCACCACCTTTTGGCCCCTTGAGCCTATATCAGCCCATAGGAGCGGAGCTACCCACGATGTCGATCGAAGAGATCTTTGCCCAGATCGCCCGCGGTGAGGGCGATGCCGATGTGGTCTACGAGTCGGAGAATGTCGTCGCCTTTCGTGATATCAATCCGCAGGCGCCGGTTCATGTCCTCGTGATCCCGCGCCGGCAGATCCCGACGCTGCAAGATCTAACCCCAGAGGATGGCGACCTGCTCGGTGAAATGTTCACTGCCGCGCGCGAGGTCGCACGCCGCGAAGGGATTGCCGAGAGCGGCTATCGCACGATCTTTAACTGCGGTCCGGACGGCGGTCAGGAGGTCTACCACCTGCACCTCCACGTCGTCGGCGGTCGTCCGCTGAAGTGGCCCCCGGGGTGAGCTTTGCAAAAAGCAAAAAGGACACAAAAAGGGGTCTGTCCCCTTTTTGCCCGACCCCTTTTTGCTGCTCCTATCTTCTCAATCGCACTTCCTCGCCTTCACCTGCTCCTTAAGGCGCAGACTGCCGAGGGCGCATAGCTGCCGGAACGACTTGAAGGTCGCCTCGTCGAGCTCGTTATCGACGCGGCGTCGGTCGGCGTAAAAGAGCCCCCACGGTTGGCTATCGACGTAGAGCGAGGCGATGAAGAAGGAGCGTTCCGCGGCGATGTTGTGCAGGGCCACCGGGGCGCGTCCGCGGATGCGCTCGTAGCGGCGCGGTGTCAGCCAGACCGCTGCCGGTTTGGCCATCAGCTCTTGAATCAGTGACGGGCGGGCGATATCGACCCGGAAGCGGTGAAACTGCGGATCGCCGGCGGCGCCGAGGGCAAAGCGGGCGCGCAGTGTCTCGCCGTCGGGGTGGAGTTCGGCGTAGAGCACCCGGCTGAGAGCGAGGCCGTCGTAAAGGCCGCTGAGGACCAGGTTGACGATGACATCGCACGCGCGCGGATTGGTGCTGCGCAGGCGCGACTGCTCGGCGGCGCGCTCGTAGTTGCGCTGCTCTAGCTCCTTGCGAATGCGGGTAAAGACCCGTGGTCGCGGGGCGAGGCAGACGCCGCCTTTGGCCTCGCCGTGCGATAGGTAAGGGTTGGCGGCCTCGTCGGTCGACTCCGTATCGGGGTCGGTGTTGAGCAGTGGGGCGAAGGTGACCGGTTTCCACGGCAGCAGTTCGGCGGCGTCGTGAGCGCCGCGCACGATCTCCTCGCGGGTGGCCGCCTCATCGAACTCCAGCAGCTCGCCGAGCGCCTCCAGCAGCGGTCCCATCTCCGGGTGCTCCCAGCCTTGACGGGCCAAGGCGGCAAGCCGGTAGGCCAGCCCCACCGCCCAGCTGCGCGGCGAGCCCATGTCGGTGGCAAAGGAGTCGCTCGATTCGGCAACGAGCCCCGGTAGCTTCCAGTTGCGCGCTAAGGCTTGATTGAGCTCGCCGAGCGAGAAGCCGAGGGTGACGTATTCGGCCTCGGCGGCGTAGGCCGGCTCCGGCGCCATCTCGTGGATCGTGCGCATGACCGCGCCGTGATCGTGGACCCACATCACCAGCTCGGCGGTGTGGCGCAGCATGGCGGCGGTAAAGACCTCGTTCGGCAACAGGTCAGCCAGCAGCCACGCCCAGCGCCGCGCCTGACAGGCGGCGTGGATGGCGCGCTCACAAGTGAAGAGGTAGCCGCGATAATTCGCCGCACTCAGCTGCGCCTGTGCATCGGGCATGGCGTTGCGGATCTTCTCCAGCCCCCCGCTGCCCCGCAGCAGGATGGCGTCCTCCATGCTGTGGATGCCGCCCTCGAAGTGACGCGGGGCGATGGCGTTCAGCGCACGGATGACGTTGAGGACCAGAGCTGGATCACCATAGACCTGGGTTGCCAGATCTCGGGGGGCGAGATCGTAGTCGAGGGAGTGGTTGGGCATTCGCGGCAGCTGGGTTTCGCTCAGCAGGGAGACCCAATCACCAAGACGCCGTGTATGCTGCTGAGTCGGATACATCCTGCTATTGTAGGCACCTTAGAGAATAATCGGAACCACTCTTTGGGTGGTTTCGGTTACCGGCCTGCGCGACCTGCGTGAAAAGCCCGCCGCCTGCGGCAGGGAAGGCGGCTGGGGAGAGCGCATCGCCCGGCAAGGCGATTAAGGTTAGAATGTCAGGCGTTAAGACAACGGTGGGGACGGCACACCGGGTGAGGGGGGTGCAGCCGGTTCCTGGCCACGGGATACACAGGCTAGAAGGTAAACGGGTCGATCATGCTGGTCATTATTGGCGCCGCCATCGCGTTTTTCTCAGTGATCGTAGGCTACGCCGCGCACGGGGGGCCGCTGGCGATTCTCTGGCAGCCCTACGAGTTCCTGATCATCTTCGGGGCTGCACTCGGGGCCTTCCTGATCGCTAACCCGATGAAGATCATCAAGCAGGTGATCTCTACGGCGCCCAAGGTCTCGGGTGGCGCACCGTACTCGCGCGAGCACTATATGGATCTGCTTGCGCTGCTCTACGAGATCTTCCAACGCGCTCAGAAGGACGGGTTGCTGTCGATCGAGGACGATGTCGACAATCCGCGTGAGAGCGAGCTCTTTCAATCCTACCCGCGAATCCTAAACGATCACGTCGCGCTCGATTTCCTCTGCGACTATCTGCGTCTGATGGTCGGCGGCAACATGAACCCCTTCGAGATGGAAAACCTTATGGATGTCGAGATCGAGACGCACCATAAGGAGGCGGAGCGTCCGGCCGCGGCGGTCAACAAGGTCGCCGACGCCATGCCCGGCTTCGGTATCGTCGCCGCGCTGCTCGGCGTCGTCATCGCCCTCGGATCGCTCGACGCCGACGTCATGACCATCGGCGGGCTGGTCGCTGCGGCGCTGATCGGTACCTTTACCGGTATCTTTGCTGGCTACGCCTTTATCGGTCCGATTGGCCAGGCGATGGAGCACAGGGCCAATGAGCAGAGCAAGTTCCTCGAGACGATCAAGGTCACGCTGTTGGCCGTGCTCAACGGCTATAAGCCGGTGGTGGCCGTCGAGTTCGGGCGTAAGGCAATGTTCGAGGCCGAGCGGCCGACCTTCTTCGAGCTCGAAGAGCACGTGAAGATGATGGCCGCGAAGAAACAAGACGCTTAGGGCGGGCCAGCAGGTAGGTTATGGCCGAAGAGAACAAGACCCGCCCGATTATCATCAAGCGGGTGAAGAAGGGAGACCACGGCCACCACGGCGGGTCGTGGAAGATCGCCTTTGCCGATTTCATGACGGCGATGTTCGCGATCTTCCTGGTGTTGTGGCTGATTTTGGCCCTGGAAGACCATCAGCGGGTCGGTATCGGGCAGTACTTCCGTGATCCAACGGCGGTGCATGAGCCGGTGAGCCCCGATGTCGTCGACCTGGCCGGCGAGCGTCGGGCGCCGATCAACCTGGAAGGGATGCCGATCGGTCGAGATTGGGTCGAGACCGAAGAGATGCGTGAGCTCGCCGAAGACTTCTACGACACGCTGCAAGGGATCCCGGAGCTTGAGCCGTATCAAGATCAGATCCTCATGGAGATGACTGACGACGGTCTACGCATCCAGTTGATCGATCATGAGGATCGCCCGATGTTCGAGCGCGGGCGGGCGGAACCGATGAGCTATACCGTCTCGATCCTGGAAGCGCTCGTTCAGGCCTTCGCCGATATCCCCAATCCGTTGTCGATCTCCGGGCATACCGATGCGGTCCCCTTCGCCCGGGCCGACTACGACAACTGGTTTCTCTCGGCCGATCGCGCTAACCACACGCGCCTGGTGCTGCGCAACGCCGGGCTGCCGAGCGAGCGCATCGCACAGGTGATCGGCTACGCCGATACGATTCCCTTCGATCGAGACGATCCGCGTGCGGCGATCAACCGCCGGGTGACCTTGGTGCTGCTCAGCCCCGAGGCGGTTTCGCGGATTGCCGAGCGGGAGCGGTCACACGGCTACGATGCACACGGTGATCTCAGTCGGTTGGGCTTTGGTAGAGACGGCCCGCGCGAGCTGCTTACTCCTGAGGAGCGGCGCCTGCGTGCGGTCACTGAAGAGCCGCTGCGACCGGAGCCCGCTCCGGAACCTGAGCCCGAGGCGGAGCCAGAGCCCGAGGCCGAACCAGAGCGGGGGGTGGATTTGCTGACGCCTGAGGAGCGTCGGCGCCCTGAGCCGGAGACGTGGTAACGCACGGCACGCGCGGCAGCGCGGCAAAGGTTGTAGAGCGCTTGCGCTTAGTCGCGTAGAGCAGAAGAGAGTAGCTGCAGGGCAATAGAGAGGGTAGGGAGTAGTCTCATGGGGATGTCGAAGTGGAATCTGGTCTGGATCGATCTGGAGATGACAGGACTGGATCCGCAGCGCGATCGCATCATCGAGATGGCAGCGATTGTCACCGATAGCAATCTGGACGTCTTAGCCGAGTCGCCGGTGTTGGCGATCCATCAGCCCGAGAGCGTCTTAGAGGCCATGGACGAGTGGAACACCAACCAGCACCATAAGTCGGGGTTGGTCGAGCGGGTGCGGGCGAGCACCGTGACTGAGGCGCAGGCCGAAGAGACGATGCTGCGCTTTTTGGAGCAGTACGTGCCGCCGCAGACCTCACCGATGTGTGGCAACAGCATCTGCCAGGATCGCCGCTTCATGGCGCGCTGGATGCCGCAGCTGGAAGCCTTTTTCCACTACCGCCACGTCGATGTCAGCACCCTGAAGGAGTTGGCACGGCGCTGGGCGCCGGCCGTCGCCGACCAGGTCGGAAAGAGCAGCACCCACTTGGCGCTCGATGATGTGCGCGACTCTATCGAGGAGCTGCGCCACTACCGGCGCGAGTTTATTCGCCTGCCGGCGTAGTGACCGCCGGCGTATCGCCGCAGTTGCCCCACTCCGACCACGACCCGGCGTAGGCGCTGACGTGCCGATAGCCGAGCGTGCGCAGTGCGACGTAGGCGTACGAGGAGCGGTGGTGACTCTGGCAGTAGACGATCACTCGGTGCTCGGGGCCGATGTCGCGCGCCCTGAGCATCTCTTCGATCTCGGCGTGCGGGCGCAGCGCTGGGGCGTGCTCCGGATCTTTCAGCTGACTCCAGTCGAGGTGGCGAGCGCCGGGGATGTGTCCGCCGCGCTCGGCTAGCGCCACCTCGCCGCTGTACTCCTCGGTGCTGCGCACATCGAGCAGTCGTACCCCCTCATCGTCGAAGTGCCCACGCAACCAGTCGAGCTCGGTCAAGGCCTCGGGGCGTTGCGCCTGTGCCGGCAGCGGTGTAGCTGCGGGGGTGGGTGCGGTAGGCGTTGCGGTACTGCGCTCGGTCGGCAGCTCGGCCCCTAGCCACGCCTGCAGACCGCCGTCGACAACGTGTACGCGCGGGTGGCCGAGCCAATCGAGCGTCCATGCTAGGCGGCTGGCTTTGCCGCAGCCATCGCTGTCATAGGCCACGACCGTCGTCCCTTCGTCGTCACCGATTCCGATCGCTGCAAGCGTTGCCACGAGCTCAGCAGGGTCGGGGGCGAGTCCAGCAACCGGCGGCTGTGGGCGGATCAACGCCTCGTAGGGGAGTTGGACGGCGCCCGGCAGGCGAGTGCGCTGAAAACGACTGCGATCGCCGACATCGACAATCAGCCACTGCGGATCGTCGAGCCGGGTGGCGACCTCATGCGGTTGAATGAACATACAGGTGTGATCTCAGTTCTTGGCTTGTTCAAACTCTGGCCATCCCTGGCCATTTCTGGGCCATTTCTGGGCCATTTCTGGTCCACCCCTAGGCCCGCTATTCCTGGGCCATTCCCGGCCCACCCCTAGGCCTGCTCCTTGCCTGCCAGGTAGAGCCACGTCTCGACGACGCTATCTGGGTTGAGCGAGACGCTCTCGATCCCTTGCTCCATCAGCCAGCGTGCTAGGTCGGGGTGATCGGAGGGGCCTTGGCCGCAGATGCCGACGTACTTGCCGTGGCGGTTGCACGCCTGAATGGCCATCGCGAGCAGCCGTTTGACCGCCTCGTCACGCTCATCGAAGAGGTGTGCGATGACCCCGGAGTCGCGATCGAGCCCGAGGGTCAGCTGCGTTAAGTCGTTCGAGCCGATCGAGAAACCGTCGAAGAGCTCCAGGAACTCATCGGCAAGCACCGCATTCGACGGCAGCTCGCACATCATCATCACCTTCAGCCCGTTCTTGCCGCGCTCCAGGCCGTTGGCAGCGAGCAGATCAATAACCTGCCGCGCCTCATCGAGGGTGCGGACGAAGGGCACCATCAGCCAGACGTTATCGAGCCCCATCTCGTCGCGGACGCGGCGCAAGGCTCGGCACTCGAGTTTGAAGCAGTCTTGGAAGTGCGGGGCGATGTAGCGCGAGGCGCCGCGGAAACCGATCATCGGATTCTCTTCGTGCGGCTCGTACTTCTCGCCACCGATCAAGTTGGCGTACTCGTTCGATTTGAAATCGGAGAGCCGCACGATGACCGGCTTCGGGTGGAAGGCGGCACCGAGCATCGAGACCCCTTCGGCGAGCTTATCGACGTAGAACTCCTCGGGGTTCTCGTAGCCGGCGGTCTGCGAGGCGATGACCCGCTGGATGCTCGGCTCTTGCTGATCGAACTCGAGCAGGGCCTTCGGGTGGATGCCGATCATGCGGTTGATGATGAACTCGACCCGGGCTAAACCGACGCCGGCGTTCGGCAGGAAGCGGAAGTCAAAGGCGCGGTCGGGGTTGCCGACGTTCATCATGATCTTAAACGGCAGCTCCGGCATATCCTGCAGCGCGACCTCGCGGACCTCGTAGTCCTGCAGTCCGGAATAGACGTAGCCGGTGTCGCCCTCGGCGCACGAGACTGTGACCTCAGTGCTGTCGGGGATCTTCGCGGTGGCATCGCCGCAGCCGACGATCGCCGGGATGCCGAGCTCGCGGGCGATGATCGCTGCGTGACAGGTGCGTCCGCCCCGGTTGGTGACGATCGCAGCGGCACGCTTCATGATCGGCTCCCAGTCCGGGTCGGTCATGTCGGTGACGAGGACATCGCCGGGCTCGACGCGGTTGATCTCATCGACGCTGGCGACGACGCGCGAGCGCCCGGCGCCGATACGCTGGCCGATGGCACGCCCCTCGACGAGCACTTCGCTGCGGTTTTTTAGATGATAGCGCTCAAGCGTTTGGCCGCCGTCGCGGCTTTTGACCGTCTCTGGGCGCGCCTGCAGGATGTAGATCTGGCCGTCGTTGCCGTCCTTGCCCCACTCGATATCCATCGGGCGGCCGTAGTGCTGCTCGATGATCACAGCCTGCCGGGCGAGGTCTTCGATATCCTCGTCGGTAATGCAAAAGCGCATCCGGTCGTCTTCCGGCACATCGACGGTGGCGACGGTCTTACCGTGTGCAGCGTCTCCCGAGTAGACCATCTTGATCGCCTTACCGCCGAGGCTGCGGCGCAGGATCGCCGGTCGCCCGGCCGCCAGATTCGGCTTATAGACGTAGAACTCATCGGGATTGACGGCGCCCTGGACGACCGTCTCACCGAGCCCCCAAGAGGCGGTGATAAAGACGGCATCGGGGAAGCCCGACTCGGTGTCGATGGTAAACATCACGCCCGAGGCACCGATATCGGAGCGCACCATGCGCTGAATACCGGCCGAGAGCGCGACTTGCTCGTGGTCAAAGCCGTGGTGGACGCGGTAGGAGATGGCCCGATCGGTAAAGAGCGAGGCGAAGACGTGGTGGATGGCCTCGCGAATGCCGTCGATGCCGCGCACGTTCAGGTAGGTCTCCTGCTGGCCGGCGAACGAGGCATCGGGCAGGTCTTCGGCGG
This sequence comes from Halorhodospira abdelmalekii, assembly GCF_016583625.1. Taxonomy (GTDB): domain Bacteria; phylum Pseudomonadota; class Gammaproteobacteria; order Nitrococcales; family Halorhodospiraceae; genus Halorhodospira; species Halorhodospira abdelmalekii. Next base: position 26,227 of record NZ_NRRN01000002.1, read on the forward strand.
TGGCCGAGGAGCGCACCGCAAAAGAGGCTTCGCCTGCCGCCGCGGCTTCTAGCTTCTCGTAGCTGGCGCGGATGGCGGCATCAATGGACTCCGGGAAGGGAGCGTCGAGGACCATTTGGCGGATGTGGGCACCGGTAGCGGCGAGCTGCTCGACATCGTCGACATTGAGATCGGCGAGCGCATCCCGGATCTTTTCGCGCAGCCCATTGGCATCCAGAAAGGCCCAGTAGGCGGCAGCGGTAGTGGCGAATCCTCCGGGCACGTGGACACCGGCGTGGCTCAGGTTGCTGATCATCTCGCCGAGCGAGGCGTTCTTGCCACCGACCCGGTCCACATCGCCCATGCCGAGGGCGTCGAGCTCTACTACATAGTCTTGCAAGGCTGTACTCCCCTGAAGCTTCGCTGTGTGCTTACGTTGGATCGTCCGTTAGATTCTCTGGCGCGACCATTTATCCGCTGTTCGGCGCTGTTTACTCGCTGCGTGCCAGCGCCGGCGCTTTGGTCTACCATGTCTGCTCGCCTGGTCGGCTCACCAGCATCGCCGCGCACCGGGGGTGCTGCTGCCGTTGCAGTGGGCGACGCCGCGCTAGGCGGCTATCGCGAGCCGTGCCCGCTGAGCCACAATCGCCAGATCGTTACCGATGACTTGTACTTGCACCAATGACTCGCTACCGATGACAGACATGCGCAGAGTCTTTTTCGTCTCCGATCGCACCGGAATCACCGCCGAGGCGCTTGGCTGTTCGCTGCTGACCCAGTTCGCCGTAGCTACCGAGCAGGCGACGCTTCCCTTTGTCGATACGCCGGAGCGCGCACGGAGCGCGCTGCAACGGATCGAGACGGTCTCGATGGCCGATCGCCACCGTCCCATCGTCTTCTCAACCATTATCGACCAGGAGGTCCTTGCCGTCCTGCGCGAAAGCGAGAAGATTGTCCTGTTCGACTTCTTCGATACCTTCATCCAGCCGCTTGAGCGCGAGTTGAAGATCCCCTCGCAGCACATCATCGGCCGGTCGCACGGCATCGCCGATGATACCATGTACGACGTGCGGATCGAGGCGATGAATTTCGCGTTGCACCACGACGACGGCGCCACTCTACGCCATTACGGGCGTGCTGACATCATCTTGGTCGGTGTCTCGCGCAGCGGCAAGACGCCGGCAGCGCTCTACTTGGCGCTGCAGTACGGGATCTATGCGGCCAACTACCCGCTGACCGCCGATGATTTCAGCTCCGTGCGCGCCCGTTCGGGGCTGCCGGAAGGGCTGCGCCAGCAGCAAGATCGACTCTTCGGGCTGACCATCGATCCCGACCGTTTGCACCAGATTCGTCAAGAGCGCCGCCCTAACAGCCGGTACGCTGAGTTGCGGCAGTGCGAGTTGGAAGTCGCCCGTGCCGAGGCGATGTTCCGCCGCGAACGGATCCCCTATATGGATATCACGACGATGTCGATCGAGGAGATCGCCTCGACGCTGATCCATCAGCGCGGCTTGCCGCGTCGAGTCTAACGCACTTAAGCGGCCGCACGTCGGTGGGGGTCCAAAAAAGACCCTAAACTCGATGGTGTCGGTGGCTCGCAGGCGGGGCAGTCGTGTTATGCTCCCGCGCATGATCGACACCGCCGTGACAACCGGTGCGCTAGAGGTTCCGCCGCGCAGCTTTGCGGCGCTTATGGAGCTCTACGAAACCAACTACATCTACATGCGCCGACTCGCCCCCGGGTTGGCGAGTGGGGCGGTGGCGCCGGTTTCGTTTTCCCGCGACGGTGTGCAGCTGGGCTTGGAGATCCTTGATCAGGGTCGCTACACCACGACGGTATCGCTAACGCACCGTTTTGTCGTGGTCAGTGTACCCAGTGCCGCTGAGGGCGGAGATGGCGCGGCGAACCGTAACCGTGGCCGTCTCAGTCGTACTGCCAGCCAGCGTGTTGCCGAGGTCGGAACAGGCACGGGCGGCGGCGCTGGAGATCCGGGTGCCGAGGGGGAGCGGGTGCCCGATTTGGCTGTGCGGGTTTACCACGACGCCCGGTTGGCCGAGGTTTTGGAAGTGGGGCAGGGAGGGGCGCGCCGAGCGAGTGACGATTTGGTTACGCGCTGGGCGGAAAATCGTTTTTTAAACAGGTGGTTGAGGTTTAGCCTCGGGGAGGGGCACGCCTTTCCGGAGGCGGTCCGAGTTTGCACTCGATCAATATTGGGGGTTGACGCAGAGGGGCGGCCAGACTAAAAATCATGTAGGCAAATCCCTTAAATAACCAAGGGCAAGGGGGCGGTCTGATGCGTTTATCAACCAGAGGGCGTTACGCCGTTGCAGCCATGCTTGAGCTTACCGTTCACGCTGGGCAGCGGCCGGTGACATTGGCCGAGATTTCCAAGAGCCAGGGGATTTCGTTGTCCTACCTAGAGCAGCTGTTTGCCGCGTTGCGCCGCGAGGGGTTGGTGTATGGCGTGCGTGGCCCCGGTGGCGGGTACCGTCTAGCGAAGGCGGCTGAACAGATCACGGCGGCGCAGATCATCATGGCCGTCGACGGCTACGTCGGCACACCGCCCGAGATCGAGGGTGACGGCGAAGAGGACCCGGGGGTGGGTCTATGGGCGGATCTGAGTCGCCAGGTTTACGAACTGCTCGATCGCATGACGCTGCAGGAGATGGCTGCTGGGGTGCAAGGTGGGGACGCGGTGTATCATGGCTCGTTGACCGAGAGCGTGCATGAAGCCAGAGATCGAACAGCAGCTGGTGCAGATGAAGAGTCTCCCCTCCGTTCCTGGGGTCGCGCTGCGCATCGTTGAGCTGAGTCAGCAGCCGGAGGTTGACGCCCTTGAGATCGTAGAGGTCTTGTCGAGAGATCCGGCACTTACGGTCAAGGTGTTGGCGGCGGCCAATTCGCCGGCGTTCGCGCATCGGCGTAAGGCGGCTAACCTACGCGAGGCGGTATTGGCCCTGGGGATTGAGGCGACCTTGACGCTTTCTCTGGGGTTTACGCTGTTGCACTCCTTGCAGTCGGGGCCGGGACGCCTCGACTGCAGTGCTTTTTGGCGGCGTGCCGTGGTTTGTGGCGCAGCGGCGCAGTGCATCGGTATCCGCGAGGGCCGTCTCAACAGCGAAGAGTTGCTGCTCGCTGGCATGCTTCAGGATCTCGGCATGCTGGTCTTCGACGCCATGGAGCCGCGCGCTTACGGCCGCTTAGCGGGGGAGGCGGGGAATCATGAGGCACTGCGTCTGGCAGAGATCGGCTGCTTCGGTGTCGATCACGCCGAGCTCGGTAGTTGGCTCATGGAGCGCTGGAATCTTCCCGATTACTTGCGCCAAGCGGCGGCTGGGAGTCACGAGCCGGAGCGTTCGACCGCCGGTTGCGGCGGGGATACGGAGGCGTGCCCCGAGCTGGAACTGATGCGAGTCGTTGCGCTCTCCAGCCGGATGGCCGATGTCTGGGTGACCGAAGATCCTGAGGCTGCGACCGTGCAGGCGGCGGCGTTGGCCCATCGGTACTTCGGCTGGGAGCAGGCGCTCTTCGGTGAAGTGCTCGAAATGGTGACCACCGCCGTTAAACAGCTGATCAAGGTCTACGAGGTCGATATCCAGGGTGGCGATGAGCTGAACCGGATCTCGGAACAGGCGCGCGAGGTCCTGACCCTGCGCAGTCTCAACATGATCCACGAGGCCGCTCAGGTGCAGCGGCGCAGTCAGGAGCTGGAGGCTCAGAATAGCATCCTTAAGCAGCAGGCTGAGCGCGATCCGCTCACCGAGCTGCACAATCGGCGCCATCTTGCCGAGCGGCTGCAGCACGCGTTTGAGCGGGCCGGTCGCGCGCGTGAGCTGCTTGCAGTGGCGCTGATCGATCTCGATCACTTCAAAAGTGTTAACGACGAGTTTGGGCACCAGGCCGGTGATGCTGTGCTCTACGGGGTCGCAAAGATCTTGCGTAGCAGTGTGCGCAAGCAGGATATCCTCGCCCGCTACGGTGGCGAGGAGTTTTTGATCGCCCTGCCGGGGCTTGGCGAGTTGGCCGTGCGCGGTGTCTTGGAGCGCCTGCGCCAGGCGATTGCCGATCATCCCCACGATATGGGTGGTACGCTGCAGAGGCGCCATGTGACCGCCTCGATCGGTTATGCTCTCTACGATCCAAATAACGCCACCGCTGCGGCGCACTTCTCCTCCATTGAGGCGCTGATCAGGGGTGCCGACGAAGCCCTTTACCGAGCTAAGAGCAGCGGACGCAATCGTGTCGAGCAAGAACACCCCTCCTAGCCCCTCACCGACGAACCGTCCCGAGCCGCAGCAAGGGGGCGAGCGCATTGTCGCTGCCATCGATCTTGGCTCGAACAGCTTTCATATGATCGTTGCGGCGCTGACGCCGCAGACCGGTACTCTGCGGGTCATCGACCGTCTGCGCGAACCGGTGCGCTTGGCCGCCGGGCTGACGCCGGATGAAAAGCGCATCGATATGGCGGCACAGCAGCGTGCCGTTGCTTGCCTGGAGCGTTTCGCCGAGCGGCTGCGCGAGATCGATCCGGGGAGTGTGCGGGCAATCGGCACCAATACCTTGCGCCGGGCGCGGGCGAGCGAAGATCTGCTCCCGGCCGCTGAGCACGCCCTGGGGCAGCCGATCGAAGTCGTCTCCGGCTTCGAGGAGGCGCGCCTGATCTATCTTGGCGTTGCCCACAGTCTCGGCTTCGATCAGCGGCGCCGGCTGGTGGTCGATATCGGTGGCGGCAGTACCGAGCTGATCTTGGGTGAGGGCAGTCGGCCGCTGCAGATGGAGAGCCTGCACCTCGGGTGTGTAGCGTTGAGTACGGAGTTCTTCGCTGAGGGGCGGGTGAGCGAGGCGGCGATGGCAGCGGCGGTGCTGCACGGGCGTCTTGAGCTTGGTCCGATCACGGCGGCCTTTGGCGCGACGGCTTGGCAGGCCGCGGTTGGGGCCTCCGGGACGGTCAAGGCGGTGGCGCAGGTCTGTGCCGCGCTCTACGGTGATGCTCCGGGTGTGGTCAGTGCCTCAAGCCTTGAGCGGCTGGTGCAGGCGTTGATCAAGGAGGGCGAGTGTCGGCGCTTGGCCACCAAGGCGGCGCTCTCGACCGACCGGCAGCCGGTCTTTGTCGGTGGTGTGGCAGCGCTGAAGGCGGTCTTTGAGGCGCTCTCGATCGAGCAGATGGAGGTCGCCGATGGCGCCATGCGCGAAGGGATTCTCTACGATCTCGGCGGTCGTGCCGGTTTGGTCGCCGGCGCCGAGGACGCTCGCGATGCCAGTGTGGCGGCGCTGCGGCAGCGCTACTCGGTCGATGCCGGGCAGGCGGAGCGGATTCGGGCAACGGCGCTGCGCCTCTATGCCCAGATCGCCGAGCCGTGGGGCCTGACCGATCCGCTCTATCACGACATGCTCGATTGGGCCGCGCAACTCCACGAGATCGGGCTCGATATCTCCCATGCGCAGTACCACAAGCACGGCGCCTATATCCTTACGCACGCTGATCTGGCCGGCTTTTCGCGCCAGGAACAAGCGCTGCTGGCGGTGCTGGTGCGGGTCCATCGGCGCAAGCTCGCCCGTACCCCGCGGCGCGAGTTGCCGGCGCGCTGGCAAGAGCCGGCGACCCGGCTGGCGCTGCTGCTGCGCCTAGCCGTGTTGCTGCACCGCAGCCGCAGTGACGCCGCGGCGCCTGAGCCGGAGCTCGACCGGACGGCGAAGCGGGTCTTGACGCTGACCTGGCCGGCGTCGGTGCTCGCTGACAACCCACTGCTGCGCGCCGACCTGGCGCAGGAGGCGCGCTACTTAGAGCGTGCCGGATGGCGGCTTGAGGTGGTCTCCAAGAGCGCCTGTTGAGCGCTGAAGGGGGCCTCGTCGGCGGCCGGTTGGGCGCGCACATAGCTGCCGTCGCTCTGCAGCAGCCACGCTTGGCAGTTGTCCTGCAGATAGCACTCTAAATCGCTGAGGATGCGCTCGCGCGCGGCCGGATCGGTGACCGGGAAGGCGGTCTCGACACGGCGGAAGAAGTTGCGATCCATCCAGTCGGCGCTGCCGCAAAAGATCTCCGGTGTGCCGTCGTTGCCGAAGCAGTAGACGCGGGTGTGCTCAAGGAAGCGACCGACGATCGAGCGCACTCGAATCGTCTCTGAGAGGCCAGTGATGCCGGGGCGCAGCACACAGATGCCGCGCACGATCAGGTCGATCTCGACCCCGGCTTGGGAGGCGCGATAGAGCGCCTGGATGATGCGCGGCTCGGTCAGCGCGTTGACCTTGGCGATGACGCGCCCCGGCTTACCGGCGCTGGCCAGTTCGGCCTCGCGCTCGATGCGATTGAGCAGGGCGTCGTGCAGGGTGAAGGGGGCCTGCAGCAGCCGGTAGAGCTCCTTGAACCGCCCGAGGCTGGTCAGCTGCAGAAAGATGCGTCGTACGTCCTCGGTGACTTGGCGATCGGCCGTCAGCAGCCCGTAGTCGGTGTAGAGGCGGGCGGTACGCGAGTGGTAGTTGCCGGTGCCGAGGTGGGCGTAGTTGCGCAGCAGCGTCCCCTCGCGGCGGACGATCAGCAACATCTTGCAGTGGGTCTTGTAGCCGACGACGCCGTAGACGACGTGCGCCCCTGCCTCTTGCAGGCGGTTGGCCAGCACGATGTTCTCGCGCTCATCGAAGCGCGCGAGCAGTTCGATGACCACCGTGACCTCTTTGCCCGCCTCGGCGGCACGCACGAGGTTTTCGACGATCGCCGAGTCGGGGCCGGTGCGATAGAGGGTCTGCTTGATGGCGAGGACGTTCGGGTCGTCGGCGGCCTGGCGCAGCAGGTCGATCACCGGCACGAACGACTCGAAGGGGTGGTGGAGCAGCAGATCGCGCTTGCGCATCACCTTGAACAGACTCGACCCGCCACTGAGGGCCTGGGGCATCTCCGGGGTAAAGGAGGGGTACTTGAGATCGGTGCGAGCGACCAGATCGTAGACGGCCATCAGGCGGTTGAGGTTGACCGGCCCGTCGACTTGGTAGAGATCTTCGCGCTCGAGCTCGAACTCATTGAGCAGAAAATCGGCCATCTCATCGGGGCAGTTGGCCGCGACCTCAAGGCGCACCGCCTGGCCGTAGCGCCGCTGTGGTAGCTCGCCTTCGAGCGCCCGCATCAGATCGTCGATCTCCTCCTCGTCGATGAAGAGATCGCTGTTGCGGGTGACCCGGAACTGGTAGCAGCCGCGCACCGTCATGCCGGGGAAGAGGTCATTCACAAAGGCGTGGATGACCGAGGAGAGGAAGACGAAGTCATTGGGACCGCCGCCTTCGATCTCGTTGGCGGGGAGCTGGATGACGCGCGGCAGTGAGCGCGGAGCCTGGACGATGGCGTAGCCGGTGTTGCGTCCGAAGGCGTCCTTGCCCTCGAGCGAGAGGACGAAGTTGAGGCTCTTGTTCAGGACCTTGGGAAAGGGGTGCGCCGGGTCGAGCCCGAGTGGGCTGAGCACCGGGAGCAACTGCTCCTCGAAGTAGGCACGCAGCCACGCCCGTTGCGCGCGACTCCAGCTCTGACGACGCACGAAGTGGATCGACTGCTCGGCGAGCGCCGGGATGACCTGTTCGTTGAGCACCTGGTACTGCTCATGGGTGATCTCGTGGGCGAGTGCCCCAGTGGCGGCGAGCACCTCTTGCGGGCTGCGCCCGTCGATCTCGGTCTGCACCGAACCGAGATCGGCCTTCTGTTTGACGCCAGCGAGACGGATCTCGAAGAACTCATCCATGTTGGTGCTGAGGATGCAGAGGAACTTCAGCCGCTCAAGCAGGGGCACCTGCGGGTCTTTCGCCTGTTCCAGCACCCGACGATTGAACTCCAGCAGGCTGATCAAACGATTGGTGTAGAACTCGGGCTGGTTGAGGTCGATCGACGGGGTCTCGCTATCCATGGCCTATCAGGGTCCAGCTAGTCGTCAGGGTTGTGCCCGCTTGTTAGAGTCGTGCTCGCTTGTTGGGGGCGTGGCAGTCTACCGGCGCGGGTCTTCCGCAAGACCCGCTCGTCGGGGCGATCGGCGTCGATCGCCTTGGATCTATACGTTGGTCTGTCCGTCCGAGTCTATCAGCTTGCCGATTTGGCTTCATGACCATTTTATGAAAGGATGACCATCTATCTCTTTTGCAACTATTGCCAAGTATGATCAGGGGGAGCGATGAGCGAGAGTGAGGGCAGCAGTGCCGATCCGGGCGAGCAGCGGCGCCTGCAGCGGCGGTTGGCGAAGGCAGTTGAGGGCTTGGTCCTCTATGAGCGCAAGTGGTGTCCCTTCTGTATGCGCGTCGGTTTGACGCTGCGCAGTCTTGGGTTGGAGCTTGAGCGCATCGATATCGGCACCGATCCCGAGGCCGCACAGCGGCTGGAGCGGGAAGGGGGGAAGCGGATGGTGCCGTGTCTCTACATCCCCGACGGCGAGTCGGCGCAGTGGCTCTATGAGTCGTCCGACATCATCGCCTACCTGCGCGCACTCGTCGAGGAGATGGCGCCGCCGCCGGAGTCGTAGCGCTAGCGCTAAGGCTGTTGCTCGGCCTCGCGCAGCGCCTCAAGCACCGCCCGGTCGGGGAAGGCGTCGGCCGGTAGCCCGTTCTCCTGCTGGAAGGCGCGCGTGGCGTTGCGCGTCTGTTGGCCGAGGATGCCGTCGACCGGGCCGGCCTCGTACCCGAGTGCGTTGAGACGTTCCTGGGTCTCGCGCAGTTCGTCTAGATCGAGCAGCTCTTCCTCCGGCGGGGGAGCGGCGCGCAGCGGTCCGCTGCCGTCGATGCGGTCGGCAAGGTGGCCGACGGCCAGGGCGAACGACTGCGACGGGTTCCAGCGCAGCAGCCGATCGAAGTTGTCGTAGACCAAAAAGGCCGGACCGTGGCGGCCCATCGGCAGCAGCAAGGCCGCCTCCATCGTACTCTCCGGCAGCCTGGAGCCGTCGGCCCGGCGGATGCCGAGTTCGCTCCACTCGTTCAGGGGGCGTCGTTCGTCGAGCCCGAGGGACTTGAAGTTGAAGCGATTGCTTAGCTTGACCTCACGCCCCCAGCGCTCACCAGGGCGCCAGCCCAGATGCTGCAAGTAGTTCGCCGCCGAGGCGAGGGCATCCGGGACGCTATCGCGCAGCTCGATACGACCGGAGCCGTCGTAGTCGACGGCGTGAGCGCGCATCGTACTCGGCATGAACTGCGTATGGCCGATCGCGCCCGCCCACGAACCGTAGAGGTCGTCTGCGTGCAGATCGCCGCGCTCAAGCAGCGCGATGGTGGCCTCGATCTGCTCGCGGAAGAAGCGCGGGCGACGATCGTCACAGGCCAAGGTCACGAGTGCGTCGATCACCGGCACGCGGCCGAAGTAGGAGCCGTAGTGGGTCTCCATGCCCCAGAGTGCGACGAGATAGCGCGGACTGATTTCGTAGTCGCTGTAGATTTTCCAGAGCAACTCTTCGTAGATTTGGTACATGAAGCGGCCGCGCTCGATGCGTCCGGCGGTTACGCGTTGCGCTAGGTAGTCAGTGAAGTACTGCACACTCTCTGGCTGGGCCCGGTCGAGGGCGACGATGCGTTCAAGGCGTTTGGCCTGGGCTAAGGTGTCGCGGACCAAGTCGGCGTCGTAGCCGGCGGCCTCAAGGTCGCTGCGCAGTTCAAGCAGACACTGAGCGAGTGCCGGGTCGTCGTCTTGGGTGCTTTGGGCGCTACTGGCGGAGGCCAGCGGCGGACTGAGCGTCAGTGTGGCCAGTGCCGCGAGTGTTGCCGCTGTTGCCAGAGCCAACCGCAGTGCCGGCCGTGGTGCCGGGGCTGCAGCGGCGTCGCTGTGCTGCTGGTGGCTGCGGTGTCGAAGGGGGGGGAGAGCGGCTGACATCAACTTCCTCCGCAGGCGGCCTGCCCTGGGTGGGCCGGCTGGTGGGGGGCGCGTACAGGGCGGCCGACAACTTGACGGAACCGGGCTAAGAAACAATGATATCCTCGTGCGGGGTCGGCCTGCATAGCGGGCTCATTCTGCCATAAGATCTGAGCGGCCGACACGGGCCGAGACACGGGCCGAGACACGGGGTCGCCGCGAACCAACACGGGTCGCTGGGGCACCATGGGCTGGACCACCATGGGCTGATGAGTTGCCTGGTGAACTGGTTGGCGAACGGGAGTGATTCTGCCCGCGGAGCGGATCTGCCTTGCGAAGCCAAAAGGAGAGAGAATGTATTACTCGCTGCTGCGGCCGTTGCTCTTTCAACTCGAGCCGGAACGAGCGCACACCGTGGGGCTCAATCTGGCGCGCATCGGCACCCGCTTGGGGGTCGCTGCCAGTGCCCGGCGTGAGCGCGTGGTTCCGAGGCGAATCATGGGGTTGGAGTTTCCCAATCCGGTCGGTTTGGCGGCTGGCTTCGATAAGGATGGGCGCTATCTCGATGTCATCGCTCGGCTCGGTTTCGGCTTCGTCGAACTCGGCACCGTGACCCCCCGGCCACAGCCGGGCAATCCGCCGCCGCGACTCTTCAGGCTCCCGCACCAAGAGGGGCTGATCAACCGCATGGGCTTTAACAACGGCGGTGCCGGTGCCCTAGTGCGCAACCTTGAGCGCGGCCGGCGCAACGGCTTTCGCGGGGTTGTCGGCATCAACATCGGCAAGAATCGCGAAACCCCCCCGCAGCGCGCGGCCGACGACTACGCTTGCGCGCTCGAGACCGTCTACCCGGTGGCCGACTACGTCACGATCAACCTCTCCTCGCCCAACACACCGGGGCTGCGGGCGCTGCAGCGTGAGGCGGTCATCCTGCGGGGGCTGCTCTATCGCCTACGCAATGAGCGCCGCCGGCTTGAGCAGGCCTACGATAAGTACGTGCCGCTGCTCATCAAGCTGGCGCCCGATTGGGGGCCGGGAGAGTTGCCGCGGACGCTCGATCTCCTGCTTGAGTACGGCCTGGACGGCATCGTGGCAACGAATACCACTGTCAGCCGCGAAGGGCTCGTCGCCGAGGCCTCGGTGCGCGAAGAGGGCGGATTGAGTGGACGGCCACTGCGTGAGCGCGCCGAAGAGGTGCTTGAGCAAATTGCGGCGCACACCCAGGGCGCGGTGACCCTCATGGGGGTCGGCGGGCTCTCCTCCGAGCACGACGTCATGCGCCGCTTCCAAGCCGGCGCCGACATGGTGCAGCTCTACACCGGGCTGGTCTATCGTGGGCCGGAACTCATCGCTGAGGCGATCCGGGCGGCCAATGCAGTGCGCCGAACTGGGACGCGGGCACGTCCGCGCCCACCGGCCGGCTTGCTGTTGACTGGGCCTGAGGGGGTGGGGAACTCTGAGGCGCGGCAAGGGCTGCAAGGGCCTCGGCGTCTCGCCGGGCCGCCTCTAAGTGCAGCCTGAGTAGCAGCCTGGCTGCGCCGTTGGCGCTTCATCAGCGGTCGTCGTGCTGGTATAGTGCTCGCCACAGGAGAGGTGGCTGAGCGGTCGAAAGCACCCGACTTGAAATCGGGTGAGGGCATGCGCCCTCCGGGGGTTCGAATCCCTCCCTCTCCGCCAGAAGCAGTGGCCTATACGATCAGGCTGTCACATGCCGAGCCATTCAAGAGGCCCGAGTCACGGAAAGTCACAGTCGGCCATCGGCTTACTCCTCGCTCCCTCCCCCTCCCCCGCTTTAGGCTGTGGCGTTCGACCTCTTGCTAGCATCACCGGGCTAGGTGGCATCGGTGGTAGGGTCGGTAAGGCCGATCGCGCGTATGAACGATAAAGCGGAAATGACTGTTTGCTGCCCAAAACGGCCGGAGGCGGAGAATGATGACATCAAGGGTGAGTTGGAGCCGAAGGTTCGAAGCAATGTCGGTGCTCTTTTCGGGGAGCGTATCTGATCACCGTCTACGGGATCGTGCAGCCCTGTTTTTATTTGGGTGTGTTGCCACGTTCTTGGTTTTGATAGGTGTCACCCCGGCAAAAGCCGAGACATTCGACGACCGGGTGTTGGTCGTTGTGGATGAGAGCGAAGGAGAAAGCAGCGTTGCGGGAGCCTTAGCGCGTACCGGGCTTGAGGAAACAGCAACGATTGTTGATGATCTGAGCGGTTTCGAGCGGGAACTCTCCGCAAATGATTACGATCTCGTGATTGTGGGCGCTCAAAGGTCAGGAGAATTTGCCTCGGCTGTTGCCCCGGTCGTTGAATCCTATGTCGATGATGGGGGGAGGGTTGTCGCGACGATTTGGACGGGGGAGAGTTTAGCGCGGGTGCTGAGTGCGGAACCCGTCTCCGAGAATGACGAGCGGATTCAAACAGATGCCCACCCAATATTCCAAGCGGCCTCCATGGCGGAGACGGAAATCGATTTGGATAACCCCGGTTGGACTGTATTCAGCCGATCATGGAGACCGCTGGGTGACGCTGAAGGTGTTGGGCAATTAGGTGACGGAGCCGCATTAGTGATCGGGAATGAAGGGCGAACGGCGGTTATTGGGCCGCTATTTGATTCCTTCGATGATGTACAAGAAGGTGAGCGGTTCGTCGCTAATGTGATGCGCTGGATCTTAACGGGGGGGGCGACTCCACCGGAGATCTCCACGGCAGAGCCCGATATACATTCCCCCGCAGTGGCAGAGCTTTCAGGAGTCTTGGAAGACCCAGGGGATGCCGCTGTTGATTTGTATCTCGAACTGGGTACGACCCCGGATCTTGCTGATGCACAACGACACTCGACTCGCCCGGAGGTGAGTTCGGAGCCGACGGTGTTTTCGTATCGCGCTGAAGACCTGGATCCTGGCGAAGTCTATTACTTTCGCGCGGTTGGTATATCCCGTGCCGGTCACGTTGAAGGCGAGATTCGTGAATTGGCCGTGTCGACCGCGGCACTGGACCTGCCGCAGTTAGAGGGGTTGTGGTCGGATACCGAGCTGCGGGGGGTGACGCTGTCGGCGTCGTGGTCGGAGGCCCCGGATTTGGAGCCGGAGTGGGTTGGTTTCGAGTACGTGCCGGCGGGAGGGGATTTTGCTGACATAGAGCGGGTCTCGGCGAATATGGAGGATGAGACGCTGACCGCGGAGCTGCGTGGGCTGCACGATGGCGAGGCGTACCACGTGCGAGCGGTGGCGGAGTTTGGAGATGATCGCACGGCCACGGCGAGCGACTGGGTGCGTCTGCAGTTGCTGGGTCTAGGGGCGGCTGGGGGGGCCTAATGGCGGGGATGCAAGGTGATGCAATCGTGTGTATTGAGGGGGGCGGAGTGATTGATCAAACAGATACCACGACGGCCTGCGGTTCTACGGCCCGCCGGGGGATCTGGACAGCCGCCCTGGTCACTGCGCTGGCCAGTTTTCAGGGTGGCGGTGCGGCGATTGGCGGGCAGGGTGAATTCCGGGTCAGTGATTACGGTAGCGGGGTCATCACGAACAATTATCTTCACCGCGGCTATTACTTTGAGGTCTCCCGGGAGGTAACGGTCACCGCGCTTATTGGCGGGGGTGGTGCACAACCGAGACAGGAGCCCTTGGAGGCGTTCGGGGATCCGCCCGATTTCGGCTCAGCGGAGCCATTTGCCGTGGGACTGTTTGAAGCGAGTCTGGACCCCTCGCAGGGCGATTACGGCGAATATCGCCTAGAGCGGCTATTGACGCCGGAAGATCTGCAGTGGGAGGAGCGTGGTCCGGACCAGGTGCTGGAGATCCCGCCGGTGACCCTGGAGCCGGGACAGGGGTACTTCATCGGGCAGAACAGGGTGTCGCGAGGGCATCACTGGGCGCTGGACAATTCCGGGGGCGATGGTCTGATCGTCGATGATCTGATGGCGCACCCGCTGATTGAGGAGTGGGCGCCTCACCCGGGTTCGGGTGAGGAGGCCCGGTCGTTTCAGCCGAGCGGGACAGGACCGATCCAAGAGCGGGTCGGTACGGAGAGTACCAGCCATACGCCTATTCTTCCGCGCCTGGGCATGGTCTTTGAGACGGAGACCGATCCGGCGACGGTGCGTACGGGTGAGGGCCATCGGGTGACTAGCGATGAGGCGCTGCTCCGTGGGGAGCTGACCGACACGGGTGACACGCAGACGAATCTCTATTTGGAATTCGGGCAGGATCCGGAACTGGCGGACGGTACGGTACGGGAGGCGGAGCCAGCGTCGACGCAAAGGCCGCGCCGGTTCGAGTTGCGCCAGGACGGCTTCGATCCGGGGGAGACTTACTACTACCGTGCGGTGGCGGTGAACGAGGCGGGTCGCGCGGAAGGTGAGATTCGCGAGCTGGATATGTCGGCGGTGGGGCTGAGCCTGCCGGATGTGGAGGGCTTGTGGGAGGACGACGGGGTGCTGCAGGGTGTGGCCCTGACGGCGTCGTGGTCGGGGGCATCGGATGCGGAGCCGGAGTGGGCCGGTTTCGAGTACGTGCCGGCGGGAGAAGATTTCTCGGACGCGGAGCGGGTGTCGGCGGATGCGGAAGGTGGGACGCTGACCGCGCAGCTGCGCGGTTTGCTCGATGGCAGGGCGTATCGGGTGCGGGCGGCGGCGGAGCTTGACGGTGAGCGCACGGTCTCGCCGAGCCGCTGGGTGCGTTTGCAGGGGCTGCAGGCATCGTCGGGCGCGCAGCTGCGCACCTTCGCGAGGCATGTGGATTGAGTGTTTTCTAGGGCCTTTAGCCCGGACGGCGAGCGGGTGCTGTCGGGTTCATGGGACGGGGCGCTGCTCCTGTGGCAGGTGGTCCGCTGAGCCCGCTGAGTTGCTCGGGCATTGCCCGTAACCATCGCTGAACGGCACGGGGGGTATCGTGGCGACACGACAGACGATCATTCACCGGGATGAGTTGCAGGGGATCAGGCCGCTGATTTGGCGCGGTCAGGAGGTGTACTCGAAGTACGAGCAGATTGTCTCGGTAGTGGGCGCACGGCTGGGAGAAGAGGTGGCGCAGTTATTTTCCCGACCGGTGGTGCCCGATCACCACGACGTACGCACGGGGCAGCCGGAGATCACCTGGCTGGCCGACCACGTCTCATCACCACGGCCGTTACCGGAACTGCCCGACTCGGAGCGGGAGGCGTGCACGGCGCGCTTGGGGCAGTTGCTGGAGCAGGTCACGGCGCTGGGTGAGGCGTTGAAAAAGGCGGATAAGCCTGATGAGCGCGAGCTTGGAGAGGTGCTTCAGCTGGCGGTGGAGGTGCCGGGATTTGACTATGTGCTGGTCGAGCGGGGCCGGATGGTTCTGGTCTGCTGGGGGTTTCACGCAATCGAGGCCGATGAGCGTGAGCGCTTCCGGCTGATCAAGGCGCTGGAGCGTCCGGCGGCGGAAGAAGAGGGTGCCGGCGAGTCGCCCGAGCCGTCACGGACGGCACCGCCGCAGGCGCCGCCGCCGCCGCGGACGGAGCCGCCCACCGGTAGTGGCGGGTGGCGGCGCTGGCGTTGGATTGCGGCGATTCTTGGTGGTCTGCTGCTCTTGGTGCTGTTGGGGGTGCTGCTGTTCTGGTGGCTTCGCCCGGAACTGGTGCCGCCGGAGCCGGGTTTTCAGCCGGCCGATCCGGACCGTTTTGTGGACTACGATGACGAGCCGCTGGGCCGCCAGATCGTCGACGGTCAGCTCCTGGTGCTGCTGGAGGAGGGGGTGGATACGCGGGAGATTCTGGAGCAGTACGCGCGGGCGTGGCAAGACGAAGGGATTCGGATTGCCGGGTACCGACCGACGGTTGGCCTGGTCCAGGTCGAGGTGGACGGCGAGTTGGCCGCTGCGAAGGCGTATCTTCAGGGGCTGCCGGAGGTCGAGGAGGCCACGCTCAATCCGGTGGACGAGATGGAGCAGTACGAGCCGAACGACCCGGGGTTTGATACCGAGGCCGAGGGGGGGGGTGCCAGGGACTGGGGCTACCACGCCATCAACGCCTTCGAGGCGTGGGAGGTGACGCTCGGCAGCGAAGACATCAAGGTCGCTGTCATCGACGGCGATTTCGACCCGGAGCACCCGGAGGTTGCCGGACCACGTGTCAGCGGTTTCAACGTGACCACCGGAGAGACCAACCTCGAGCCGGAGGCTGGCCACTCCCACGGCATCCACGTGGCGGCGACGGCCATCGGCGCGATCGATAACAACGAAGGGGTTGCCGGCGTCTGTCCGCGCTGCAGCGGACTTTTGATCGAGGCGTCGAGTGGTACGCAAGGGATGTTTGCTCAAACCAACATCATTGATGCCATGGAATTGGCGCGCGATCGTGGTGCGGATGTGATCAATATGTCCCTTGGGGTCATCGTTCCTCCGGATGTCGATCCCGATCGGGTGGTCAGGGCAACACGTGCGTCCGAGAGGATCTACCAGCGTTTGATCGCCACTATGGAGGAAGAAGGTACGGTTGTTGTGGCGGCTGCCGGCAACGACGCTGTGCCGGCCCGGGTGGATCCCAGGAATCGGCAGGATGACTCGTTCGTGGTGGGTGCCGTTGAGCACGCCCTGGCTCCGGCCAGCTTTACCAACTACGGCGACGTGGTGGATATCGCCGCCCCCGGCAAGGCAATCTACAGCGCCGTGGCTGGCGGTGGTTATGAGAAGGAGGAGGGCACCAGCATGGCCTCCCCGTTCGTTGCCGGGGCCGTTGGGCTGGTGCGCTCGGTCAATCCCGATCTGTCGCCGGCAGAGATCCGTGCCCTGTTAGTGGATACGGCGCAACCGCTGGAAGAGGACCCGGACCGTCCGGTGGGGCAGCTGCTGGATGTGGCGGCTGCCGTGGAGGCGGCAAAACCGGACGACGGCGTCGAGCCTCCTGGAGAGTGTGACTGCCCCGAACTAGAGCGGCGGGTGGAGGAGTTGGAGCGGCGCCTAGAGGCGCTTGAAGAGTGCTGCAACGGGGAGCCCGGCGACGACGATCGGCTGATCATCCCCGGCGACCCCGATGAAGACGATCTGACCTTTGCCGAGGGTGTATGGCGAGCCAGTGAGGGTCTTACGCGTGATCGAGATGGTGTAGAGATCGAGATTGAGTTCCGGATCAGTGCCGATGGCAGTGGTCGTATTGCGTACGACGAGCCGGAAGGGGAGTGTCGAGCCGACCTGACGGTGACTCTCGAGGACAGGGTCCTCTCGATGGAGCACGACGAGGTGGCAACGTGTCAGCACGACCCGGCAACCGCCTATAACCCGCATCAGTTTGAATGCGAAGCGCTGGCCGATGGCGTGGCCTGGTGCTCGGCGCAAAGCGTGGTGGACCCAGATCGCGATGTCGTGCGCTTCTTTATGGAGGAGCAGTAAGCCGGCAACCGTCGGCTCGTTCGGTTCGTATCGAGAATCCGGTACCGGGAGAGGGGGCGATGGCAGAAGAGCAGGAAATGCGTGTAATCACGGTAACGTCGTGCTCGGAGATCCGTCCGTTGATGGAGGGGGCAGTCGAAGTCGGCTATCTCTACGAGCAGTTTCGCAAGATTCTCGCCGAGCACGGGACGCACCGGCTGTTCGCCAAACCGGTGAAGGCGTTGGACGACAACGGGCGCCAGACGTTTCAGTGGCTCACCGATTTGCCGGGGGCAGTAGTCTCGTTTGTTGATCTGGACGACGAAGCCCAAGAGCAGTTACTGCGTCGCACCCAGGTCGAAATCCAGGAGTTGGAGACGCGCCTGCGGTCGGATCAGACGCTGCACGCCGGGGACAAACAAACACTGCTCTCGGCCCTGGAAAAGACGTTCGAGATCCCGACTATTTCCGCTCTTTACCGTGTGGGCGATCGGCCGGTGCTGACGCAGTGGGGCCATCTGCTCCCCAACTGGGATGCGCCGCGGAGCATCCTGCGAGGCATCATCGGACAACGGATCGGTGAGATGGAGGCCGCCTGCATCTGGGTCCGCTTGCTGGAGCCGGATGGAAGCGCCGCATCGGAGTTGACCGTGGTCGCCCGAGATGGTCAGGGCATGATGTTGGGCAGTGCGCAGAGCGATCCCTCGGGGGTGGCCAAGATCACTGGTTTGTCCCCGGACGAGGAGGTCGCGGTGGCGTTGGCGCCGGAGGTTCGCGGCGCTTCGGCGGTGTCGAAGACCGCGAAGGCGGGCACCAACGCTGAGAGCGCTACGGTGACACTGACGCTGCAGCGGGAGCGCACCGTGACATTACGGGTGCTCAATGCCCGGGACGACACCCCATGGAAGGGGGTGGGGGTCACCCTGGAACGCAGCGGGGAAGAGATCCCCGTGGGTCAGACGGACGCTTCGGGCACTGTCGAGGTGCGGGATCTGCCGGTGGACACTGAGCAGATGGCGGTCCGCATCGCCCTAGCCGACGGCGCTACCCACCGTCAAAATATTGCTCTGTCGCCAGAGGAGACGGAGTACACCGTACGCCTCCGTGCTAAACGCGATTGGAAGCGGCCGCTGGCGTACGTCGCCGCCGGGTTGGTCGGGGTGGTTGGATTGACGGCGCTTCTTTGGTTGGTATGCCTTCTGCCGGGCGGCCCGGGGTGGTGTCATCGGGCGGAGCTGGTCCGTACCGTGGGGCCCAAATTCCAGGTGGCCGAACTGCCGGCTGGAACACGATACGCGCGCGTTGAGGCCTTGATGGCGGATGGGCGACCGGGAGTGCAGCTTTTCACCGTCGACTCTGAGCATCTAGCCGGCTCAGCCATGGCTGAGGTCGAGTTCGACCAACTGAGCGAGTCGGCGCAAGAGGAGTTGACCACCGCCGTCCATGATAATGTTCCCTCACTTTCAGTTGGTTATGACCCAGATGGTATCAATGAAGGGGACGCAGGCGATCCCCAGGGGTTGCAGTGGAGTGAGCACGGAGATATCCGCCTGGGTTTCAGTGGTCCCGTGGATGCGGGCGAGGTCCAGATTCTCGAGGTCGAGGAGACCGATACCGATCTCCTTGTGCTGGCTGACGAAGAAGCCACGTTGATGGTTACGTACGAGGATGAGAATGGGGATGAATAAGCGGGATTTCGCCAACTCAGTTATTCGGGCAGGTTTTCATGGGGGGTGCTGGTGAGTACGGTGAACTTGATTGGCAATTCTGGGGTGCAGTTCGTGGATCTGCGGGCGAACTTTGGCGACGGTTCGCCGGCTTTGAGGGTCAAGCAGAACTTCTGTGAGCTGGAGTACGACGACAGCGTTGAGCTGGTCTTTGCGGCTCTGGCGGAAGAAGGGGATCACTATGTCGATGCCACCTCTGGGGAGGAGCTCATTGATCCCAAGACTGGACAGCGTTTGCGGGAAGATCGCATCGAGACCGCTTCGGCCCGTCGTGCGTTGGAGTGTTTCGAGGGGTTCTGGTTGCCGGTGCCGTATTTCCGGCGCAACATGTCCCGGGAGGGGGGCGACTTCGAAGAAGGCCCTCTGACCTGGGCCCGGTTGATCTTCCAGCCGCTGCGTCAGCCGGTGGAGGGAGCGACCCACTCCATCGTCCTGGCGCTCGATACCTCCTACGTGGAGCAACCCACTGACAGCTACGCAACCCCCTTGCGGGACGATCTGATTCAGTCGTCCTTCGGCCTGGCGGCCGATTTGGATGCCAGCATGGGTTTTCTGTCCGAACCCTGGGTGATGCAGTGGGTTCAGTCCTGTTACGAGCAGCGCAAGGATCGTCTGGGCAGTGGTGCCCTGGACGAGAGTCATCTGCCGCACTTGGCCTACTACGCCACGTTGCTCCAGGTTCTGAACCAGAGCACTGAGTTTCCGTCCATCCGGTTGCACGACGACGAGTACCACATGGATGTGGACCTGATTCTCGACGTGGGCAACTCGCGCAGCTGTGGGATTCTGGTACAGAGCGAAGGGGATGAGCCGGTGACGTTCAATGTCAACTCGGCCCGGCTGCGGATTCGGGATCTTTCGATTCCGGATGTCATCCACGAAGACGCTTTCCCGATGCGAGTCGAATTCATCAAGGCGGCGTTTGGCCCCGAGGAGGCCACCAGTATCAGCGATCGCCCCAACGCCTTTGATTGGCCCAGTCCGGTGCGGATCGGTTACGAGGCAATTCGCCGCTCTGTGATCAGCGGTCGACCGGAGTACCCCTCCGGCATGTCGAGCCCCAAGCGCTACCTATGGGACGACGAGCCGCGTGATCGGGACGAGGCGTGGCGCTTCAATGACGGGGTGGCGGAGGTGCCCAAGCCGGCACTCAACCAGTTCACTACGCAGTTCACTCAGGAGGGCATATACCTCGGCGAAGACGAAACTGGCGCCCGGACCCCGGCGTTGACGCCGTGCTTTTCCCGGGGGTCGACCATGACATTCGTCTTTGCCGAACTCCTGTTACACGCCATTAGCCAGATCAATAGCCCCTCCTTCCGCGAACACCACGGCAAGGAGACGCGGCGGCGACGCCTCAACCGCATCGTGGTGACCTGCCCTACCAACATGCTCGAAAAGGAGAAGCAGGAGCTGCGGCGTCACGCTTGGCGGGCCGCGGATGCGCTGAGAAACCACTTCAACGGGCGGCCGCCTTTCGATGGCGAGATTACGGTCATCCCTGAGCCAGACGAGGTGACTAAACCGCTGGAGCGCCGCCAGGAGTGGGATTATGACGAGGCCACTTGCTGTCAGATGGTCTTTGTCTACGGTGAGGTGCTCAGCCGTTTCAACGGGGACATGAACCGGTTCGCCAGGACGTATGGCAAGCCGCGCGGTGGTTCTAGCGAGCCCAGCGTGAGGATCGCCAGTGTCGACATCGGTGGCGGGACCACTGACGTGATGGTCTGCACCTACGAGCACGAGACTGCGGTGGCCAACGCCATGGTCAAGCCCCGTCCGGAGTTCTGGGAGGGCTTCAGCCTAGCCGGCGACGATATCGCCAAGCGGGTCATCGAGCGGTGTGTACTGCCCCCGATCGCGGAGCGGGCGCGTGAACTGGGGTGCCACGACCAGACCATGGCCATGAGTACACTCTTCGGCGAGGACTTCGGCGGCCAGTCGGCATCCGAGCGCCAGCACCGCCGCGCCTTCGCGAACCAGGTGGCGATGCCGATCGCACTGGCGATGATCCGGCACGCCGTTGAGCGCCGGCCGATGGAGAGTCGGCCGTACCGCTGGTTCTTCGAGAATCATCCGGCGCCGCAGCCGGGCGTCGAGGCCTACGTCGAAGAAAAGATGCGGTCGATGGGCGCGGAGGGCTTTCGGCTCGCAGATGTGCAATGGACGCTGGATTACCGCGAGGTGGAGTGGGCCGTCCAGCAGGTGATGCAGCGCCGTATCGTCGCTCTCTGCAACATCCTGGCCCAGTTCGACTGCGACCTGTTGCTGCTGGCTGGTCAGCCCACCATGCTGCCCATCGTTCGCGACCTGTTCGTCTCCTGCCTGCCGGTGACGCCGGATCGCATCATTAACCTAGGCCGCTATCGCATTGGCAACTGGTATCCCTTCTCCGACGCCAGGGGGACCATCAAAGATCCTAAGACCTGTGTCTCGGCCGGGGCGGCCGTGGCACTTATGGCCGGAACCTCGGGGCGCCTGGAGGGGTTCCGGCTGGATACCTCTGAGTTGCGCGAGGGGATCTACTCCACCGCGGCCTACGTGGGGACGTTCGATACCCAGCAGCTGATACTGAAGGATCAGCTGTTGACGCCGCATGACGGGGGCGATGAGGGGACGTTGGCCTTCAGCGGGGATATCTTCCTCGGTTTTCGGCAGTTGCCGACCGACAGCTGGATCGCCGCACCCATGTACCGTCTCGCTTTCGCGCCCAACGAGGCGGAGCGTCTGCGCAACCGGATTCCGCTTCAGGTGACGTTGCGACGACCGTCCGATCGACCGGAGCGCCGGGAGGTCCTCAGAGTAGCGGGGGTGGAGGACCGCGAGGGCCAAAGCGTGTCGACAGGTTCGTTGGTCCTGAAGCCGCAGTCGATGGTGACGGAAGGTGGCCATTGGCAGGATACCGGAACGTTCTTTGTGGCGAAGTTCCAGTAAAGGGGTATCGGACGTGAAAGGGCGTAAGAGCATTCGGACATCCATACCGAGTGGTGACGACCAAGCCGCACCGGGAGAGAAGGCGAAATCACGCCGGATCACGCAGCGGGTTGGGTCAGGTTCACCCGGTGAGTCGGATCAGGAGGCAGCCGGCACTGCGTCGACTGCGCCGTCGTGGCCACCGACGAGCAAGCCTACAGCTCAACCGGAGCCGGTCACAGATCCGGACCCGGTCTATACCGCGGAACTGCTGTTGCAGATCGTCGGTGATGCGGCCGTGGCGCCGCTTGCGGAAAATCCTCGCTTGCATGTCCCGACACCGGAGAACGCCTCGGAGCCTGAGGAGGGGGAAGACGTACTTCCGCCTACTCAGCGGTGGTTGGCGGATGTGATGCGCGCGTTTATGACGCGTGACGCCCTTGCGCGTCTGCAGGAGGGGGTGCAGGCGGCACAGGCGGAGCCGCAGCGGTTGCAAGCGGAACTGGAGCAGTGGCGCTCCGCATGGGATGAACGGGAGGCGTCTTACCGGGAAGAGCTTCAGCGCCTGGAGGGTGAAATCTCCGAGGCCAACGTGCAGCACAAGCGACTTCGAGAGCAGCTGCAGAGGGCCGTACCGGTGAGGGATCTTGTCGAGCAGGTGTTCGACGATCGGGGGGCGGAGCGCGAGGTTCGGGATATGCTCCTGGAAGCACTAGAGGAGCCGTCCGAAGCGTTGGGTCCATTCGTCGGCGCGGTCTGTGTCGGCTGGGCGGAGGCGCGTGAGGCGCTGCGCAGCGAGGAAAAGGACGAGGAGCGGCGATTGGAGGACGCGACGCAAGCGCTGAAGCGGTTCATGGGGCGCTTGTCGGGGCTCTATATCCCCGAGCGACGCGAGGTGCTGAAACGAATCGGCAGGGCGGTAAGCGTAGGCTTCGAGGAGTATGACTTTGTCTCGCCGGAAGATTGGCGGCACGTCGACCCCGCCGTTCACAACGCGACCGGCGTTGGGGGGCAGAACGTCAAGGAGGGGGCGGGGTTTGTCGTGCAACGCCGAAGCAGCGGCCAGACCGTGATCTATGCGGACATCGTTGCGGAATGAGCAGTAACGAAACAGGTACTGAGGGGGCGTGGGACTATGAAAGAGAAGTGTGAGACCCTGACCCAGCAAATCCAGAACGGGATCGATTGGACCTCGAAGCACCTGGAGCGTGAGCAGGGGCAGATGGATGTCCTCGCGCAGCTCAAGGAGGTGCGTCGCAGGGGGCGGCGTCTTGCCCGGGCCGCGGGCATCCGTCCGGCGGTGGGCGTGTTCGGCGCTAGTCAGCACGGTAAGTCGTACCTCGTCTCGAATATGGTCCGCACCCGGGAAGAGAGCCCGCTGGAGGTGGTCCTGCCACCGGATCGCCAGGCGGTCGACTTCCAGCGGGACATGAACCCGACAGGTGGGCAGGAGTCGACTGGAACGGTCACCCGCTTTACCATCCACGACGATTGTCCCTCGGGCCAGCCAGGGATCCAGCTTGAGTTGCTGACGCAGACGGAACTGGCGGCGGTGCTGGCGCACGGGTATCTGGCCAACGTACACCAAGAGGGGGTGGCTGCCCCTCCGGATATCGAGGCGTTCCAGGAGCAGATTAACCGGCTATCAGGTGGCGCCGGACAGAGCGAGCGGGACGGCCTGACGGAAGACGACATCTTTGATCTGCGCGACTATCTGGAGCAGCACTTTCCTAAAGACGCGCGGATTACGGAACTGCGGCGTATGGGTTACTGGGAGCAAGTGGCAGCGCTAGCCCCCCGGCTTGAGGCGAGGCAGCGCGCCGAACTCTTCGCCTGGCTGTGGGAGCAGGTCCCCAGTATCACCGGGCTCTACCAGAAGTTGAGTGGCGGTTTGTCGCAGCTTGGTTTCGCCCGCTTCGCGGCCACCGACAAGGACGCGGTTATGCCGAAAGTGCACAAAGAGTCCCTGTTACCGCGCACGATCCTCGATGTGGGTGTGGTTGCCGGGCTTGCCACGAACGATGGAGGGGGGCTGGACCCGGTTCAGGTAAGCGGCGAGTCAGGGGTGAGCGTCTCCATGGATCGGGCGGTCTTTACGGCGTTGATCAAGGAAGTCGTGCTGCCTATTCCGGAAGTGACGGCCAATCACGAACCCCTGGAGTTTCTCAAACACGCGGACGTTCTCGACTTTCCTGGGGCACGCACACCACAGACCATTTCCTACGGGAAGCTAGAGCCGAACGCCGATGAGCATGTGGTCTCCATGAAGGAGCTGTTCGTCCGGGGCAAGGTATCGTTTCTGTTCGCCAGCTACGATACTGGTTTCCGGGTGACGACCCTGCTTATCGGTCAACGTGACGGGAACCCCGAGGTCAAGGAGGTTCCACTGCTGACTTACGACTGGATCCAGCGCAATATCGGTGGATCGGCCGAGGAGCGACAGGGCAAGGCCAATCGCTTTTTCTTCGTCGGGACTTTCTGGAACAACGAGTTGGAGAAGCAGGCCGGCTCCGAAGAGGATCACGCCACTAAGTGGCAGGCCCGGCTCTCGAAGAACTTCGCGGAGGAGTGGCAGCACGCCCGGGATCAGGACCAGTGGATCAAGGAGTGGACGCCGGGGAAGCCGTTCATGAACTGCTATTTCGTGCGCGATCCACGGTTTTCAAAGGCGATTTTCAGTACCAGCGAAGTCAGCGGCATGGAGGACGGCATTCAACCGCATCACAAGGAGCAAATGGAGATGATGCGGCAGTCGTTCATCAACTCGCCAGTGGTGCGCAAGCACGTCCACGATCCGGAGCGGATGTGGGAGGAGACCGCGACGCCGAATCGCTTCGGTACCCGTTATCTCCTTGAGGGGATCAGGGCGGCGTCCAGTGACAAGGACAAGGTCGAACAGATCCGCACGCAATTTCACAGGCAGAAGCAGGATGCACTGGCTGTACTGCGGAGCATGCACCACGACGAGGATGCCGCCGAGGAGAGGAAGAAGGCCGAGAAGAATGCGCAGGTTGTAGGCCGAGCCATGATGAAGGTGGTCCAGAAGGGGGTGCTCGGGCTGCTCCTAGAGCGGCTTTATATCTCCGAGGAAGTGGCGTGGTCCGTCTACTATAACGTCGAAGTTCCGGAACTCCAGAAGGAATCAGCCGATGGCGAGGGTCCGGCAGCGCCTAACGGGCTGGAAGGGAAGATCAGTGGCGAGGATCTTGAGGATATCTTCCCCTGGCTGAAGCAGGAGCAGGAGCAGGAGCAGGAGCAGGACGAAAGCGAGCAGTCGTCGAAGGTGAATCTGCTGTGGGACAAAGCCGATGCCTACGCCGATGAGGTCATGGACCGGTGGTTTATGTCCTTGACTTCGTTGCTTGACGACGAAGACGAGCTTGCACTCTTCGGACTCGATATGGAGACTGCCCGCATACTGGTCAACGGCATCAAGGACGCCTCGCGGCGGCGGCGTCTTCGCGACCGGGTCAAAGAGCTGGTTCGGCCCGGGCTCGAGAGTGCGCACAGTTCTCTGTGGGTTGATCTCTGCGCCCGTCTGACCACACTGGAGATCAATCGGTTTGTGAACGATTTCGACTGGGGGAGGTTTCCCGAGACCGAGCGGCCGACAGTGAAGTTCCCGGGGTGGGATGAACAGGTGCCGATATTCAAGAACATGAAGCCAGAGACCGTACGATTGGAAGATCTCGATCTGGACGATAAGAACGTGCAGCTGAGTTTTCCGGTGTCCTGGATCCAGGGGCTTTACAGCGCCCTGGTGGCGAATGCCGACGAGATTACCTTCGACGTAGAGGCCAATCGTCGGCTTGGAGAGATCGTTGAGCAGGTTGACGCCCTCTAGGCCCAGAGGCGCTACCCTGTTACCTAGTGCTTGTGATACGAGCGCAATCTTTGCTCGGGCGATGGATTGAGGAACCGTATAGATGAGTGATTACCGGGTGGAGCTACACAATAACGACGCCGGGAATGTCGAACTCCTTGTCCAAGGGGGTGGTGCGGAGGGGGTAGAGCGCCACAAGATCATCCTGAAGGACGAGGCCGCCCGCTTTCTATCCTCGAATGAAGTGCCTCACGGTCGGATCTGGGTCGATGTAGAACTGGACAGGGGGGGACGGATCTCTCAGCAAGAGATTGCGATTGGGCACCTGCGGCCCCCGGTACCCAAAAGAAGCAAGCGTCCTGGGGTGGGGATATCAAAGCGCCCGAAGGTTCCCGCCGGAGGCGACGGCGGAGCCGGCGGTTCAGGGAGCAAGACGGTCTACTTCGCTATCAGCCGGGGCGACGGTTTTTACGAAGCGGGGCAGTGGCTATCCGAAGGCGGTTGGGTCAAAGACCGTGTCTGGCTGGACGGTAGGGTTCAGTCCGAGCGCCGCTCGGATGGCCCGGGCGGCCCTGATGGCCCAGGGCGCCCAGATGACCGCGGCGGCCTGGGTGGCCCGGAGCGCACAGATAACCAAGGTGGCCCGGATGGCTCAGGTGGCCCAGGTGGCTCGGATGGCCCAGGTGGCTCGGGTGGCCCAGGGCGCTCAGATAACCAGGGCGGCTTGGGTGGCTCAGGCGGCACGGGTGGTCCTGAGAATCGACGCAGCAGAGATTTGGCCAAGGTGCTGGTGGTAATCCTCTCGCTACTGGCCTTGGTCGTTGCGGTTGGCTGGCTGGTATACCAGGTGTTCTCCGTGTTCTTCGCTGAGGATGATGTTCCTTCCGGAGTTCATGAAAAAACAGACAGTTATGTGATTTACGACAACGGAACGGTATTTGACAAGGCGAATGAAATACAGTGGACGGCCTGTTTGTTCGGTCAGGAGTGGACCGATGGCTCGTGCACCGGTTCCGCAGAGGAGCACACTTGGGAGAATGTGGAAAACGCCGCGGACGATGCGAATGGAGCAAGCCTGGCGGGGCACTCGGATTGGAGGATTCCGGAAGCTGACGAACTCAGAGCGTTTGCGGAGATGGGGCTCGGTTTCAACGAGGGAGCGGTTGTCTGGTCGGCGACCGAACAGCGAGGTATCTCCGGCTTTGCCCATGCCTTTGAACTGGGTCAAAGGGGTGTGCAGAGGATAAGCACGGGCGAGGAGCGAGCGGTCGTCTTAATGCGCTCTCCGGAAGTCGATGATGAGGGTTGTGAGGATTGTTATCGATAGGGCGGAGTCGCAGTGATTCACAGAAGATATACTGAGCTGATGCTGGGGGGTTAGGGTGATGAAGGGGTACGGCAAGAGGGGTTTCGTGGCTGCCGCGGCTCTTAGTTTTGTCGGAAGCGCGGCGGCGGATAGCGCATCGCGTCAGATTCAGCATGGTGACACGCTCTCGGCGATAGCACTGGAGGAGTATGGTGCGGCGATTTTTTACCGGGACATTTACGAAGCCAACCGTGACCAGCTGCCATCACCCGATCTTCTCATGCCGGGAATGGTACTGGATATTCCCGCCGATCCGCGCGGCGATGACGAAGTAAGAGATACGGTTTTACTGGCCACCAGTGGTGAGTATCAGCCTTTCGCCGATCCGTCGCTTCAGGGCGGAGGGTTTACGGTGCGAATCGCCAAGGAGGCTCTCGAGCGTGCTGGCTACGACGTTCAGTTGAATACGCTCGACGATTGGCCTTCCGTGGAGCGAGAGGTGGAGAGCCATGAGCAGGACGCGGCGGTCCCGTACGCCATGCGGGAAACCGGATTTGTGTTCACTGATCCGGTGTACGATTTAAGTACACAGTTTTTTGTCATGCGGGATGGCCCACCGATCTCGGCGCATTGGGAAGAGTCGGAGCTGGACGGCCTGACTGTTTGTAAGCCGGAAGGCTATTTTACCGAAGACATTCAGCAATACTTGGACGACGGACTCTTGGATCTCGTCAGGGGTGATGCGTCGGTGGCGAGCTGCTTCGAGAAATTAGAGCGGGGTGACGCGGACCTTTTCCCGGTGAATCCATATACCGGATGGAAGGCGCTGCACGCGAACCCCCGCTTGGACGAGAGCGATTTTGCCGAAGCGCGACGTAGCGCCGGAAGAGCGCCGATGCGGATTATGGTGGCCGAGGACCATCCACGCAGCGCGGAGATCGTTGCGGATGCCAATGAAGCGCTCGGGGTGCTTCGTAGTCGTGGAGTCATCGATAGGAAAACCAATGACGGACTTACGACGTTTTATCGTGATGTTTTGGCGCATGTAGACCGGACCATCTTGGACGACGATACGATGGCGGGAGATGGCGATACCATCGTTCTGAGAACTGGAAACAACTATGGGCCATTCGCGGATGAGCGGTTGCCAGAAGGCGGCATGAGTTCGGAAGTGGTTCAAGTGGCATTGAACGAGGCGTTTGATGACCCGGATCTTGATATCGAACATGTGGCCTGGCCGGACGCCGAGGCGGCGGTGATCGACGGAGATGCGGATGCGGCCTACCCCTACGTGGTGGAGCGCGAGCAGTCGGGAGCCTTGTTCTCAGAGCCGTTACACAGCATGCCTGTACACCTGTTCGTGGCTGCGGATCACCATTTACAGGAGTATCAAGGCCGTTCTGATCTCAACGGTAAGTGGACGTGTAAGCCGGATGGCTACTATCGTTCAGATATCCAAGATTTGGTCGATGCGGACCGGATCGAAGTCATTACCGCGAGCAGCGATGATCCTGTTGAATGTTTCGAAATGTTGGCGGAAGGCCATGTCGATTTTGTCAGCTTTAACCCCTTCGTGGCCGATTCCGCGATTGAAAGGTCCCCTTACGACATGAATGATTTTCGAGATATTGGCGGTCATTACAATGTCGGATTGGGGTTGATGGTACGTGATGATGCCGATGGCAGAGAGTTTCTCGATGCCGTGAATGCGGTGCTCATCGATATGGACGATAGGGGCGATATCACCAGTATCGTGGAGCGACATATTCAGTGGTACCATGAATAGGTAAGCGTGGTAGCCACTTTCAAAAAAGGTCCAATTTTAAGAATGAACGACAAGGCCGATAAACAAAATAAACCCCTAAAGGATCTAGTCATCGACAGCGACTGGATTCGCACACCGCGGAACGCAATCCGCCTCGGCAACCTGAAGTCGGTGAGCGTTGATGAGGGCTACGAGTACATCTTCGAGGCCGTCGATGGTTGGCGCCGGATCGCCCTCTATCTGATCTTGATCCTGCTCTTTATCGCCTCACCGGTCTCGATTGCCTACCTTCACGAGAACTTTGCGCTGGCGATCTTTGTCGGTATTTTGACTCCGCTGTTGGGGTTGGCGCTGCTGGTCAGCTTCCGCTTCTTGCCGCGCTATTGCCGGACCTTGGAGATTCGCACCAAGGGCGGCATGATCGACCGGTCGGTGTGGCGCCGTGGTCGGCGCAAGGAGGGTAAGCGTGACGAGTTGGAGGAGGCCGCTGAGATCCTGCGCGCCCGCATTAAGTAGCCGCATTAGTAGGTTTAGCGATAGCTAGGTAGCGATAGCGTCTCTCTGTTTCCTCAGTCTCCTCCTCTGGGTGCCGAGAAGAAGCCCCTGGGCACCCCGGAAAAGCTCGGACAAGCGCGAAAAAGACCGAAAAGAGCGAGCCCCCGTCAACCTAGGTTGGCGGGGGCTCTTCCTTGGGCTCTTCCTTGGTGTCGCTGCTTGGCGCTCAGGCGCCAGGAGGAGGCGCCTGGGGTGCGGGGCGGCGCTCAAGCGAGCGCTTTAAGCGGCCCGGCGCAGCGCCTCGATCCGCTCATCGAGCGGCGGGTGCGACATGAAGAGGCGCCCGAGCGCGCTGCCACCGCTGCGAATCCCGAAGGCCCGCATGGAGGAGGGCATCTCGGTCGGTGCCTCTTGCATCGCCTTGAGCCGCTGCAGCGCGCTGATCATCGCCTCGCGGTTGGTGAGCGATGCGCCGCCTTGATCGGCACGGAATTCGCGCTGGCGCGAGAACCACATGACAATCGTCGAGGCGAGGATGGCGAAGATGATCTCGGCGATGATCGAGGTGACGAAGTAGCCGATCCCGTAGCCATCTTCGTTGCCGAAGACGTGGCGATCGACCATCACGCCGACCACTCGCGCCAAGGCGATGACGAAGGTGTTGACCACGCCTTGGATCAGGGCGAGGGTGACCATATCGCCGTTGGCGACGTGGCTGACCTCGTGGCCGAGGACCGCCTCGACCTCTTCATCGGTCATGCTCTGCAGCAAGCCCGTGCTGACGGCGACCAGCGCCTTGTTGCGGCGGGCGCCGGTGGCAAAGGCGTTGGGCTCGGGAGAGTCGAAGACGCCGATCTCCGGCTCACCGATGCCCTTGCGCTTGGCCTGCTGTTTGACGAGGCGCACCACCCGCTCTAGCTTCGGATCGAGCCCGCCGACCGGTCCGCTATCGGGATGACTGATGATCTGCACCCCCATCGCCTTCTTGGCCATCCACTTCGAGAGGGCGAGCGAGATGAACGAGCCCCCGAAGCCGAAGACGGCGGCGAAGGTGAGCAGGGCGGTGATGTTGATTTGCCCGTGCTGATCGAGGATACCGGTGAAGCCGAAGACGACGTTCAGGATGATCCCGAGAACGACGATGATCGCTAAGTTGGTCGCTAGAAAGAGAACTACCCGCTTCATAGGGGAACCTCCGCTGGCTGAAAGAGTTGGGAGCCTCGAAAAACCACTGTGTTCATTGTCAAAGTCAAAGGCGCAGCCGGTCGAGCGCCGAGTCTTTCGAGATGCCCAGCAGCCGTTGTTGCCGCAGCGGCCCTGAACAACGCCTGGTCAGCTATACCTCGGCTAGTCACAACTGGCCGTCGCTGAACAGCGTTACGGGGTCGAGTACGCTCACCCCCCGGGCCGCCAATGTCGCGATCGCCGCATCGGTATCATCGAAGCGCATGATCAAGACCGCCTTCTCGGTGCGCCGTAAAGTAAAGGCGTACATGTATTCGACATTGTGGCCACCGCTCTCAAGCATCCCGAGCACCTGGGCCAGCCCTCCTGTCTCGTCGCTGACCTCAAGGGCTACGACCTCGTCGACGCGAACGGCGCAACCGGCCGCTTCCAAAACCTCGCGCGCGCGCTCCCACTCCGAGACGATCAGGCGCAGAATGCCAAACCGCTCGGCATCGGCGAGGCTAAGCGTGCGAATGTTGATCCCCGTCTGCGCAAGGACCTCACACGGATGTTTGAGGTGAGATGGGCGATTTTCAAGGAATAGCGACAGTTGCTGAATCTTCATCGGTGTAAACCCCCTCTCGATCGCATTAGACCTCGCGACGGTCAATGACGCGCCGTGCCTTGCCCTCGCTGCGCGGCAGCGTCTGCGGCTCGACTAGGCGTACCGTGGCACGCAGTCCAAGGACTTGCTCAAGCGCATGGCCGATGCGCTTTTGCAGCGCCTCCATGCCGCTGACCTTATCGCTCAAGATCTCTGGCGTGACCTCGACGGCAACCTCCATCTGATCGAGGCCGTGGGTGCGCGTCAGTTCAATCTGGTAGTGGGGCAGGGTGCCCTCAACGCGCAGCAGGGCGCTTTCGATCTGCGAGGGGAAGACGTTGACCCCGCGGATGATCAGCATATCGTCGCTGCGCCGGCTGATGCGGCGAATCCGACGGATCGTGCGCCCACACGCGCACGGCTCGGGGTCGATCGCGGTGATATCGCGGGTGCGGTAGCGGATCATCGGCATCGCTTGTTTGGTCAGCGTTGTGAGCACCAATTCGCCCTCTTCGCCGTCCGGGAGTGGGGCGCCGGTCTCTGGGTCGATGATCTCCGGGTAGAAGTGATCCTCGAAGAGGTGCGGGCCGTTCTGTGCCGAGCACTCGACGCCGACACCGGGGCCGATGATCTCGGAGAGGCCGTAGATGTCGAAGGCGCGGATGCCGCTCTCCTGCTCAATGCGCTCGCGCATGCTGTCGGTCCACGGCTCGGCGCCGAAGATGCCGACGCGCAGCGGCAGACTCGCCCAATCGACCCCGAGATCTGTCGCGCGCTCAAGCAGGTGCAGGAAGTAGCTCGGCGTACAGCAGAGCGCGGTAACGCCGAAATCGCGCATCACCATGATCTGGCGATCGCTCTGCCCACCGGAGATGGGGATGACCGTTGCCCCGAGGGCTTCGGCGCCGTAGTGCGCGCCGAGACCGCCGGTGAAGAGGCCGTAGCCGTAAGCGTTTTGTACGACATCGCCGGGATGGACGCCGCAGGCGGCGAAGGAGCGCTCCATGACGTGGGCCCACAGCGCGATGTCCGATTGGTTGTAGGCAACAACGATCGGCTTGCCGGTGGTGCCGCTGGAGGCGTGCAGCCGCACGATCTCCTCCATCGGGCTGGCGAAGAGGCCGTAGGGGTAGGTGGCGCGCAGGTCGTCCTTCACGGTGAAGGGCAGGGCTTCGATGTCTTCGAGTCGCTGGATGTTGCTCGGTTCGACATTGAGCGCATCGCAGCGTTCACGAAAGTGAGCGACGCGCTCATAGGTGCGCTGGACGATGCTCTGGAGGCGCTCAAGCTGGAGCGCTCGTAGCTGTGGCAACGGCAAGTAGTCCGGAGCGCTGGCGACGTTGAAGGCCTGTTTTTTACCGTGATCGAGTCGTCGTTCGGCCATGGTTACTCCTCCGCGGCGCGTGGGCGGTGGTGATTCGGATGCTAAGGCGCTCACGCCCTGCTGCGATCTTGATCTTGGTCCGCTGGGGGCAAGGGTTGTGACGAGGGCTGTGATGAAGGCGAGGGCGAGGCTGCGGCCGCAGCGGACGGGTGGGTCGCCGTCGCGCCGAGTTCGCCGTCAGCCGCTGGGTTGTGGCGCAGACCGCTGAGGATCGCCTCGATGCGTCGAGCGTGGAGAAAGACGCGGCTGTTCATTTCGTGGAGACGTTCGGGCAGGATCGAGCGGATGGCGGTGAGCCACTGGTCATCGCTCAGCGGTAGATGAGCGCTGAGCACCCCGAGCAGGGCGACGTTGATCATGCGGGCGGCGCGTGCAGCGCCCTTGGGGTCGTCGTCCTGGAAGAGGAAGGGCACCGTGTCGGGGGTCATCATGTAGCCTTGCGGGCGAAGCCGATGCCGGTTCGGGGCCACTTGTGAAGGCTCGGTGATGACCAGGTAGTCGGCGCAGCCGGCCGGCACCATCGGGCTGTCGACCCGTGCGCCGAAGCGGATATCGCTGCAGACCGAGCCACCGCGCTGGCTCATGCCGTGGATTTCGCTCTTTTTGACATCGTAGCCAGCCTGAAAGAGGGCAGCGGCAAGGATGTCCGAGCCGGTGACGATGCCCTGTCCACCCAATCCGGCGATGACGATGTTGGTCACGGGGGAGGGCTGCGGGCTGCTCCCTGGGCCGGTGGTCGGCGGGGCGTCTGCGTTGTGCTCCCGGGTCGAGGCGGTATTCATCATCAGGCCCTCACGACGACTGCGACTGCGGTTCGGTCTGCCGCGGTGACGGGGCGGCAGCGGCGGTTGCTGCGATCGCCGCCTCCCCAGCCGATGGCTGACTGCTGCTCGTACCCTCTTGCTCTTGACTGGCGACGCTGGCTAAGCGGCGCGTGAGCAGCGGGCACGGCTTGCGCGCCACGATCAAGGAGAGATCGTCGGCGGCGAGACGATCGACGAGCAGTCGCTCAAAGTCGTCGCTGCCGTCGGTCGGATCGCAGACGAAGACCTGAGTGATCCCTAAGGCGAGGGCAACGGCCTCGTAGTTGAGCTTGCTGGTGGCCGGCAGGTGATCGAGCTGGCGACCGGTCCCCGGGTGCTCTTGAAGGCCGGTCATCGCCGTGGTGTCGTTATCGACCACGATTACCACATGCCCGGTCGGCGGCGGGTTGTAGGCCATCTCGGCGAGGCCGGGCAGCCCGGTATGGACGAAGGTGCTGTCACCGATGACGCTGACAACACGCCGGGCCTGCTCTTTAGGCAGGGCGTGGCGCAGGCCGAGGCCGACGGTAATGCTTGCCCCCATGCAGACGCAGGTATCCATCGCCTCGAACGGTGGCATCACGCCGAGGGTGTAGCAGCCGATATCGCCCGAGACGATGCACTCGTGTTTGGAGAGAATCTGAAAGACCTGGCGGTGCGGGCAGTCGGCGCACAGCCGCGGCGGTTTCGGTGGGGCATCGGGTTCGGGCTCCGGGCTGCGATCATCGACGAGCAGCTTGCGCACCCGATCGACGTTAAGCTCGCCGAAGCGAAACGGCTCCGATTTGCCTTCGACGGCAACGCCGGCAGCGCGCAAGGCGGTGTAGAGCACCGGGTCGCCCTCTTCGACGACCACACAGCGCTTGACCTTGGCAGCGAACTCGCGCATCGGCTCGATCGGTAGCGGGTAGGTCAGTCCCGGCTTGAACAGACGCGCCTCGGGGGCGGCCTCGCGGGCGTGGCGCGCGGCGACACCGTTGGCGATGATGCCGAGCTCGGTGCTGCTGCCCTCCTCGCGCACGAGCTGCCGCGGCTCCTCGGAGTCGGCGATGGCGCGCAGCCGCTCGCGCAGCCGGACGTGGGCCGGGCGGGCGTAGCCGGGGATCATGACCCGTCCGGGAATGTCGCGTTCATAGTGGGGGGCCGGGGCGGGCAGACGCTCCGAGCGGGTTTTAACGCCCGTCTTGGAGTGGCAGATGCGCGTCGTTAAGCGCAGCAGCACCGGCAGTTGAAAGCGCTCTGAGAGCTCAATGGCCTTGAGCGTAAAGTCGTACGCCTCTTGCGAGTCGCCCGGCTCCAGCATCGGCGCACCGGCAGCCTCGGCGTAGCGGCGGGTATCTTGCTCGTTTTGGCTCGAGTGCATCCCCGGGTCGTCGGCGACGGCGATCACCAGCGCGCCGCTCACCCCGGTGTAGGTCGCGGTAAAGAGCGCATCGGCGGCGACGTTTAAGCCGACGTGCTTCATAGTCACCAGCGCGCGCGCACGCCCGAAAGCGACGCCGATGCCGACCTCTAAAGCCACCTTCTCATTCGGGGCCCACTGTGCCCGCCCACCGAGGACGCCGAAGCGTTCAAGAATCTCGGTCGAGGGGGTGCCGGGGTAGCCGGTCCCGAGGGAGATCGCGCCATCCAGCGCAGCCTGTGCAATGGCCTCGTTACCAGTGAGGAACTGATCGGGCATGAGAGTGCTCCTGACGCTTGCTAGGGGAGGCACGCCGGGCAAGAAACACGCCGCGCGCGCGGCGAGGATAATCGAGCCGCGCCGGCGAATCAAGGCGGTCCGAGGGGCGTGAGGCGGGGCGACTGCCGATTAATTACGAACTCGGGGCGGAGGGCGTGATGTTCTTTTTCGGGGGCGCCACCACCGTCTGCTTGGTGACTACCAGCATGCCTCGCAGAGGAGGGCAGCGGGGTCCCCGGCTGGGAGTGCTAGCTCCCAGGAAAAGCGCTCGACCCTCGTCATGTTTCGCCAGTGGGACTGAGTTCGGGAGGGTAAAGCCTGGGTGCTGTCTGGCAAAGTGGACCAAGGGGTGATCACCCCCTCACCGTCTGAGCCTTCTCGCCCTCAAGGTCAGTAGAAACCGACCCAGGCGTTAACGCCGAAGACGATGCCGAAGAAGGTCCCGTTGGCGGCCAAGTTTAGGGCGCTGATGAAAAAGATCGCCTGCAGTATCTCTGGGCCAGCGGAGGCCCTGCCCCCTTTGTTGCCGCGCTTGGAGAGAAGGTAGAAGCTGACGCCGCTGAGCAGCGCCAAAACCGCCATGATCCCCATCGCCAGTGTGAATATCAACATCGCAAGTGTGCTCCCGTTGGTCGTATCACGACGACGTCTCGATGGTGGTGCCGCTGCAGCGGTGCGCGGCGGTTATCGCCTGAACTCTGGACTATTGCCTGTGCTATGGCCGGTGTCAGCCAGCTTAAGCCGGGGTGGGCGTGTCTCTTCGCCCCGCCTCGGACCTCTCCCCAGTACCCAAGGGTATCATCCTGCAACCGTGGGGCCACCTCAATAGGGGGCAGCGATCGCACAAAACATTGCACAAAGCTGAGGAGTGCGCCGGCATGCTGGTTGCAGGGAGGGCGTTGCTTGCCAGACAACAGCCTATGCGCTATACTTCCGCCATGCTGAGGGGG
The DNA here is from genome assembly GCF_016583625.1 of Halorhodospira abdelmalekii. GTDB lineage: Bacteria > Pseudomonadota > Gammaproteobacteria > Nitrococcales > Halorhodospiraceae > Halorhodospira > Halorhodospira abdelmalekii. Next base: position 61,962 of record NZ_NRRN01000002.1, read on the forward strand.
CGACATGGCTTCGACGCAGGTCGCAAAGCCCGAGGTGCATGCCGAGGTCACAGTCTACCTCGTAAAACCGGCTGTAAGCTTAAAATAGTTGCCAACGACGACAACTACGCTCTAGCGGCGTAAAAACCCGCTAGCTGCTCCCGATCGGTGCCTGTGCCGGTCGACGAGCAGTCATATACGCAGGCTAGTGTCGGTCGATAGGTCCGGTCTGCCGTCACGAAACCCAACGGACTCGCCATCGGGACGCCCTGCCGGTCGGGCGCCCGCTGGTTAAATAAAATAGACTCGGCTAAGCATGTAGATCCGACGGTGTAGCTCCTGCGGACGCGGGTTCGATTCCCGCCGCCTCCACCAATTCCCCTTCCAGTAGCATCCATCAGCGACCGACACGGCGATCTAAGTGCCCGAAGCACGATTCTTTGTGTATGGTTAGCAGCGGCTATTGCGTTCGGATAGTGAGCGAAACCGTGAAACCTAAATTAATACTGATGGTTATGATGTGCGCCCTAGTCGGCGTCGCTAGCTGCACTACGGTTAATCCCTATACCGGTGAGCAGCAGCGCTCTAAGGCTGCTACCGGCGCAGCCGTTGGTGCAGGTGTTGGTGCGTTGGTTGGCATTGCGAGTTCCAGCGACTCCAAAAAACGGAAGGAGAGGGCTCTGAAGGGGGCCGGCATCGGGGCTATTGCGGGCGCCGGCGTAGGGTACTACATGGATGTTCAGGAGGCTGAGCTGCGCCGGGAGCTTGAAGAAACCGGCGTCTCCGTGACTCGCGACGGCGACAATATCATCCTCAACATGCCAGGTAACATTACTTTCGATATCGATAGTGCGACCGTAAAGGGTGAATTTATTCCGGTCCTAGAGTCGGTCTCCAAGGTGCTTACCGAGTACCGTTCGACCATGATTGAAGTGGCCGGCCACACCGACAGTACCGGTGGTGAGCGCTACAATATGCTGCTCTCCCAGAATCGTGCGCAGGCAGTAGCCAATCAGTTGATCGGTCTCGGTGTGGAGGCGGTCCGCCTCGATATCGTCGGATTTGGCCAGAGCCGGCCGATTGCCAGCAACGACAGTGTTGCCGGTCGCGCTCAAAATCGTCGCGTTGAGTTGACTGTGTTGCCTCTTGTCGAATAGGTGTGGGGCGCTCCGGGCTCACGACTCAGTCACTCCCAGCGGCAAGCACCAGCTTGCCCATCACGCCACCGCTCTCGATGCGTCGATGCGCCTCGGCAACGCCCTCCAAAGGGAAGGTTTCGGCGACATGGACACGCAGGCGGCCGTCGGCAAGCCGGCTGGCACACTCACTCAGGATCGCGGTTTGCTGTCGGCGTCCCGCATCGTCGCCAAGAGCCATCGGCGTCACCATCAGTTCCTGTGCCACGGTGAGGTTGTGGAGTCGGGCGTGCGGCCAGTCCATCTCTTCCGGCAGTGCGAGGATGGTGACTAGGCGGCCGTAGGTAGCCAGCGCGTGCAGTGAGCGGCTACAGACGGCGCCGCCGACGGTATCCAAGACCAAATCGACGCCACGGCCCCCGGTGTGGGCCAAGACCGCCGCAACGAAGTCCTCGTCGCGGTACCGAATGACGTGCGCCGCGCCGAGATCCCGCACGAACTGAGCCTTGGTGTCGTCGCTGACCGTTGTCAGCACCTCTGCACCGGCCTCGCGCGCTAGCTGAATGGCGATGTGGCCGACACCGCCGGCACCGGCGTGGATCAGCACCGACTCCCCTCGCTGCAGCCGTCCACGATCAAAGAGCCCTTCCCACGCCGTAAGCGCTGCCAGCGGCATAGCGGCTGCAGTGTTGCAGTCGACCGAGTCCGGGATCGGTACCACGTAGCGCGCATCGACGCTCGTGTACTCGGCATAGTTACCAGGCTCCAGACCGATGCCGTCGTTGAAGAAGAGCACCCGTTGGCCCACCGCCACAGCATCGACTCCGTCGCCTGTCGCAGTCACTGTGCCAGCGCCGTCGCAGCCGGAAAGGGCTTGGTGTACAGCGGGGAGCTGCTGGAAGACGCCCTCGATGCACCAGAAACAGCCGCCGCCAACCGTGATCGTGTGTGACATTTGCTTCTCCTTGTACCCGAATCTGGGCTCTCACCGCGGTATATCAGATCGCGATCAGGAAAAGATGAGAGTCGCCGTTGCCATCTTGTGCATCGTGCTCCTAGACCCCTCGTGGTACCAGGCTGCTGGAGAAGGTTGACGGCATCGCGGGGGCGCTCGTGTCCCGGTTCTCTGGGATTTGGTGGGAGTGGTAGGTTGGTGCAACACCTTGCACGGTCCTGCCGCTTGGTATTTCATCGCAGGTCACGCGGGGTGCAGACGCCGTGCTGGTATCCGGGTAAGCGGGGCGTTAGAAAACGGCAAACGGCAAACGGCAAACGGCAAACGGCAAACGGCAAACGGCGAATGGCACGAAATCTGCGCGCCAGGGCTAATAATCCTTGGCCTGCCGCCCCGGGGACGGCGGCGGGCGCTGCAAACGGAGGAACGGGCGATGGAAGAGAACCTCACGACGGCCACCTGGTTCTGGCTGCTGGTGCCCATGCTGCTGGTGGTGGCATTCACCCTGGTGAGCCTGGTCAGCCATAAACTGAGGGGGGAGCACCGATGAACGGGGAACTCGATCTCAACATCCCGCTACTCGCGACCTTTGTCGTCTACCTGATCCTGATGATCCTGGTGGGGCTGTTTGCCTACCGCGTTACCAAGAGCCTGGCTGACTACATCCTCGGTGGACGTCGCCTCGGCGCCGGCACGGCGGCCCTGTCGGCCGGTGCCTCGGATATGAGCGGCTGGTTGCTGCTCGGCCTGCCCGGAGCGGTTTACGTCTCGGGGATGAATCAGATCTGGATTGCGGTGGGCCTGGCCATCGGTGCCTACCTCAACTGGCAGTTCATCGCCGAGCGGCTGCGCCGCTATACCGAGATAGCACGGGACTCGATCACCATTCCCGCCTACTTCGAGAATCGCTTCCGGGACCGGACCTCGGCCCTGCGGGTGGCCTCCGCCCTGGTGATCTTGCTCTTTTTCACTTTTTATACCTCGGCCGGGCTGGTGGCGGCGGGGACCCTGTTCGAGGGTGCCTTCGGCGTGGACTACACCCTGGCTCTGGCGGTCGGCGCTACGGTGATTCTGGTCTACACCCTGCTCGGCGGGTTCCTGGCGGTTAGCTGGACCGACTTTATCCAGGGCATCCTGATGTTTGTCGCCCTGATTCTGGTGCCGGTGATCACGGTGATGAACCTCGGCGGCTGGTCGGAGACTGCCGGCGCTGTGGCGGAGCTCGAGCCCGGGGCGCTGGATGCCTTTCACGATGTAACGCTGTTCGGCATCATCTCGCTGATGGCCTGGGGCTTGGGCTACTTCGGGCAGCCCCATGTGTTGACCCGTTTCATGGCGATCCGCAGCCCGAAGGACATCCCAGCGGCCCGGTTCATCGGTATCAGCTGGATGGTCTTCGCCCTGTTCGGGGCGATCTTCACCGGCTTTGCCGGCATCGCCTTCTTCGGGGGGACCGGCGCCCTGGAAAATCCGGAGACGGTCTTCCTGGCCCTGATCCAGGCGCTGTTCAACCCGTGGGTGGCGGGCTGTCTGCTGGCGGCGGTGCTGGCGGCGATCATGAGCACCATCGACTCGCAGCTACTGGTCTCCTCCTCGGCCCTGTCCGAGGACTTCTATAAGCGCTTCTTGCGCCCGCGCGCCGGTGACCGAGAGCTGGTGTGGGTCGGCCGGGGTACGGTGCTCGGCATCGGCCTCTTTGCCACGCTGCTCGCCCTCAATCCGGATGCCGCTGTACTCGACCTGGTCGCCTACGCCTGGGCCGGTTTCGGTGCCGCATTCGGGCCGGTGATTATCCTCTCAGTGTTCTGGCGGGGCACCACCCGCAACGGCGCTCTGGCAGGGATCGTCGTCGGTGCGGTGACGGTGGTCGTCTGGGATCTGCTCGAGGGCGGTCTGTTCGATATGTACGAGATCCTGCCTGGCTTCATCCTCGGGACCGTGGCGATCCTGATCTTCAGTCGCATCGGCGGCGGTCCTGGTGAGGTGATCGAGCGCGAGTTCGATCGGGTCCGGGCGCGGATGGAGTGACCCGGATGGGCTGGCCCGGCGAGTTCCGCCGCCAGCGGTAACGCATCATCCCTGGTTTTTGATTAGGGATGATGGTCTCGTTATGGATGGCCATTGACAGCGATGGGAGAAACGGGGACGGATTTATTTCACTCAGAGGTAGACGTTGCGCTACCTGCTCCGTGCCACCGCGATCTAGAATACCGAGCGTCACATCCGTAACATTGGTCTGGTCTGGTCTGGTCTGGTCTGGTCTGGTCTGGTCTGGTCTGGTCTGGTCTGGTCTGGTCTGCAGCGCGAGCTATCTGAGGGCGAGCGTCGACTGGCAGTCACTGTTTAACTCGGCTCCCGCGATAACGCTCGATCGTACCCGGAAAACAAGACTGTCCCCTGAGCTGCTATCCCCTGAACTGCTATGAACAGACAACGTGTTCTCGACCTGCTAAGCCGCAGCAAACCCGACTTGCAGGCCCGTTTCGGCGTGACTCGGCTGGCCCTGTTCGGCTCGACTGTACGCGATACGGCAAGAATAGACAGCGATATCGATGTGTTGGTGGACTTCGACGGCCCGGCCACCTCCAAACGCTATTTCGGCGTGCAGTTCTACCTGGAGGACATGCTCGGCTGTCCAGTCGACCTGGTCACAGAAAAGGCCCTGCGGCCGGAGCTTCGCCCCTACATTGAACAGGAGCGGGTCAATGTCTGATGCCAGACAGCGCGAATGGCGGTTTTACCTCGTCGACATGATTGACTTCGCCGGGAAGGTGCTCGCCTACACCGACGGCCTCGACCAGGCCGGTTTCGTAGCTAGCAGTCTCACCTACGACGCTACCCTGCGTAATCTGGAACTGATCGGCGAAGCCGCCTCCCATATCCCGGATGAGGTCCGGGCCGCCCATCCTGAAATCCCCTGGCGGATGATCATCGCCACCCGCAACCGTCTCATCCACGGCTACCTCGGTATCGACGACGACACCCTTTGGAGCATCGTCCAGGATGATGTGCCCCAACTGTTGCCGCAGCTCAAGGCGCTGAAAGACGAGGTACAGGCGTGAGACCCGGCCGGAAACGGGGCACCTTCGTGATCTGTGTGGGTAGCACCGCCATCGTCTCAAGCCACCGCCGAACTACATCTTGTGCCGTAGGGTGAGGCAGGCAGATGAGTAAGCTTGCCGCAGACCAGGTAACAGATGGTGATCAGATTCTTGGTGGTGCGAAAGCCTCGAGCGCGGCCCTTGGCGATTTGGATCTGACCGTTCATGCCCTCGACAGAGCCGTTGGACAGGCGCGAGTCGAAGGCATTGAGGATACCCTGCCAGTGCGCCTTGAGCGTCAGAGCGTCAGCGCTAGGCGCATCTGTCCAAGCTGCTGAGTATGGTCCCGCGTTGGCCCGCGGTAGCGGGCCTTCGAGCTCCGGGCTCCCGACTCAGCCACTCCCAGCGGCAAGCACCAGCTTGCCCATCACGCCACCGCTCTCGATGCGTCGATGCGCCTCGGCAACGCCCTCCAAAGGGAAGGTTTCGGCGACATGGACACGCAGGCGGCCGTCGGCAAGCCGGCTGGCACACTCACTCAGGATCGCGGTTTGCTGTCGGCGTCCCGCATCGTCGCCAAGAGCCATCGGCGTCACCATCAGTTCCTGTGCCACGGTGAGGTTGTGGAGTCGGGCGTGCGGCCAGTCCATCTCTTCCGGCAGTGCGAGGATGGTGACTAGGCGGCCGTAGGTAGCCAGCGCGTGCAGTGAGCGGGTACAGACGGCGCCGCCGACGGTATCCAAGACCAAATCGACGCCACGGCCCCCGGTGTGGGCCAAGACCGCCGCAACGAAGTCCTCGTCGCGGTACCGAATGACGTGCGCCGCGCCGAGATCCCGCACGAACTGAGCCTTGGTGTCGTCGCTGACCGTTGTCAGCACCTCTGCACCGGCCTCGCGCGCTAGCTGAATGGCGATGTGGCCGACACCGCCGGCACCGGCGTGGATCAGCACCGACTCCCCTCGCTGCAGCCGTCCACGATCAAAGAGCCCTTCCCACGCCGTAAGCGCTGCCAGCGGCATAGCGGCTGCAGTGTTGCAGTCGACCGAGTCCGGGATCGGTACCACGTAGCGCGCATCGACGCTCGTGTACTCGGCATAGTTACCAGGCTCCAGACCGATGCCGCCGTTGAAGAAGAGCACCCGCTGGCCCACCGCCACAGCATCGACTCCGTCGCCTGCCGCAGTCACTGTGCCAGCGCCGTCGCAGCCGAGAATGGCAGGCAGCGTTCCACCCGGGAAGAGTGGGCCGCGCTGGCGCTGTTTGGCATCGATCGGATTGACGCCGGCTGCTGCTACGCGAACCTGAACCCGTCCTCGCTCCGCCTCCGGTGTAGCGACTTCGGTAAGCTGCAGTGCTTCAGGGCCGCCGGGCTCAAAGAGTTTCACACATTGCATGTTTTTTCTCCGCCATCGAACAAGTGAGGAAAGCGCTCGCGGGCACGGGCGATCTTCGGTGCGATCATCGAGCGGCAGTAAGGCGCCTCCGGTGCCGCCTCGTAGTAGCGCTGATGCACGGCTTCCGCCGGATAGAAGAGGGTCAGCGGAGCCAATTCGGTGACGATGGGGGAGGGGTAGGCCCCCGCTGCCTCCAACTCGCCGATGACCGCCTCGGCGGTGCGCCGCTGCTCCGCGTCGGCATAGAGGATGATCGAACGGTACTGCGGCCCGACATCGGGGCCTTGGCGATCCCGCTGCGTCGGGTCGTGGATGGCAAAGAAGAGCTCGAGCAGCGCCCGCTCCTCAATCCGTTCCGGGTCAAAGTGCACCTGCACCACCTCGGCGTGGCCGGTGCGACCGCTGCAGACCTCGCGGTAGCTCGGGTCGGGTGTCTTGCCACCGGCGTAGCCGGAGAGGGCTTGGTGTACGGCAGGAAGCTGCTGGAAGACGCCCTCGATGCACCAGAAACAGCCGCCGCCAACCGTGATCGTGTGTGACATCGGATGATCCTCGTTTCCGAACCTGGATTCTCGTCGTGGGCCTTGATCATTTCTTGGTCCACCAGCCTGCCATGGTCCACCAGCCTGCCATGGTCCACCAGCCTGCCACGCAGTGGAGGACGCCGGCGCTCCCAGGAGAAGTGCTCGACCACCGCCATGCTTCCAAAAGCGCTTGTATCCATTCCTCAAGTGCGTTATCCCTTAGAGAGATCATAGAGATGAGGAATGATGTCATGAGCGCTTATCTTGAAGGCTACCGCAAGGATGGCACCACCTGGGTGCCCGAATTTATTACCGCCCTCTCCTCAGATATCTGCATCGGCTGTGGTCGCTGTTTCAAGGCTTGTACGCAGAGCGTGTTGGACCTGGTGGAAGAAGAGGATGAGGACGAGGACGATGAAATCCGCATGTACATGACCATCGCTAGCGATGGCTCGTGTATTGGATGTAAGGCTTGTGCCGCGGCCTGCCCTAAGGAGTGCTTTGAGCATGCCCCGCTAGCCGTCGAATAGCGGAGAGTACCGGGTCAAGCACAAGATCACCAGGTCAAGCGCAAGATCACGTGTAGCCACTCGGGAGCAGGAAGAGGAGCAGCAGCACACCGAGCCACAGCCAAGCGCCGCGTCCGACGAGGCGCACGGCGGCGGTGATCGCTGACTCATCAAGCGCCCCCCCGGCAGTAGCGTGTCCCTGCCGGGCGTCGGTGTCGGTGCCAGATATGTTGTCATAGCACCGGTTGGCACTCGCCCCCCACCACGGCCCCAGGCGCGGTCGGCGATGGAGGCCGTCGGGATAGGGAGCAGTCCCGCCGAGGCGAACGCCCAGAGCCAGCGCACCGGCGCCGATCACTATTCCAGGGTTGACCCCGGGCCAGGAGCGGGCCTGGCGGCGTGCGCAGCGCCAGATACGAATGGGATGCCGGCTGCACAAGGCGTAAGTGAACGCGGTGAGACGGGCCGGTAAGTAGCCGAGTAGATCGTCGCAGCGGGCAGCCGCCCAACCGAAGTCGTTAAAACGTGCGTTGCGGTAGCCCCACATGGCATCGAGCGTGTTGACTAATCGGTGCAGCAGTGCGCCGGGGGCGCCAGCAATCGCGAACCAGAAGAGCGTGGCGAAGAGAGCGTCGTTGCCGTTCTCCAGGACCGACTCGGTGGTTGCAGCCGCGATGGCCGGTGGCTGCATGGATGTCGTATCACGGCTGACCAGGGCGCCGACCGCCCGCCGGGCGGCGTTCAGATCCTTGCTTGGATCCTTGCTTGGATCTTTGCTTGGATCGCTGCCCAGACCGCTGCCCAGACCGCTGCCCAGACCGCTGCCGCCACTGCGGGCCGTGCGAAGGGCCTCGCGGACCGCCTCCGCGTGTTCGCGCAGGCTGTGCCAGCCGATACAGAAAAAGAGGACCAGCAGCTCCAGCAGCCAGCCGTAGGGGTGGTGGCTCACCCAGAAGAGGAGCATGACCAACGGCAAGACCAAAAGTCCCACCGCGACGGCGCCGGCGGCACGCCGCCGCCCAGCCGACCAGCATGGCCGATTGAGCCGCTGCTCTAGGCGCTCCGCTTGGTTGCCGAAGGCGCATAGTGGATGGCCACGATGCGGTTCACCGAATACCGTATCAAGCAGCCAGGCGGCGAGTAGCACCAGAGCTTGACTCATCGGTTGCTTCCTTTCACTTCATGACCTGTTGCAAATGTAGCGGCACATTGGCCACTCTCCCTGGTCAACCCAGCCTGCTTTCACAAGCTCCCGCCTTTAGGCGGGGGTAGTTGACGCGGAAGCAAGGCCGGGTTTGGTTGTAAGTCCTTGCCACGTGAAACGAATCCGCTGCAAAGGCCCCGGGATTCGGTTAGGCTATCAGAGTGTCAGTTAGGCCGACGAAATACCACGCAGGTGCTTGGGTTCCCGACTGATTGCCGGAGCGCTCCGCCATGACTTCAGCTGTTGCCTTCTATGAAGCCCTGACCTCAGCGCCGGATGACCGGACTCGCGCGCGGATCATTGCCGAGGCGTTCGAGCGTCTTGAGGATCGTTATCCACACCTCCCCGATCTGGCAACGCAGGCCCATCTGCGCGAGACCGAGTTGCGGCTACAAAAGGAGATCGAGCAGATCCGCGCCGATCTGAAGCTCGATATTGAGCAGTTGCGCACTGAGACGGTGCGGATCAAGTCGGACTTGCTGAAGTGGCTGGTGCCGCTGCTGCTCGGTCAGGTGGCGCTGATCGTAGCGTTGATGAAGTTGCTTTAGCAAGGGGCGTGATGGAGGGCGCGCAGGGGAAGGGCTTGAGCGTCTGCGTCTCTTTTATTAGAATAAATCTCGAAAGTATTCTCGTGACACTCGCTTCCGCGGGTGTGGTGCTGCATGCAGTTCGGCGGGATGTTAGGTTTTGATGAGTCCGACCGTATGGTTGGCGGAGCAACTAACGGAGAGCGCTTGTAATGGGTGACCAACAAGGCAGCAGTGGCAGCAGTGGTAAGTGTCCGGTTATGCACGGCGGCAATACCGCCTCAGGCAACTCCAATATGGAGTGGTGGCCGCACACCCTCAACCTCGACATCCTCCATCAGCACGATACCAAGACCGACCCGCTGGGGGCGGCGTTTGACTACCGCGAGGCGCTGAAGAGTCTCGACGTCGCCGCGCTCAAGCAGGATCTGCAGGAGTTGATGACCGACAGCCAGCCGTGGTGGCCGGCGGACTGGGGCCACTACGGTGGACTCATGATCCGCATGGCTTGGCACGCCGCCGGCACCTATCGCGTGGCGGATGGGCGCGGCGGGGCCAATACCGGCAATCAGCGCTTTGCGCCGATCAATAGCTGGCCGGATAACGCCAACCTCGATAAGGCGCGGCGGTTGCTCTGGCCGATCAAGAAGAAGTACGGCAACCAGGTCAGCTGGGCCGATCTGATCATTCTCGCCGGCAACGTGGCCTACGAGTCGATGGGGCTGAAGACCTTCGGCTTCTCCTTCGGCCGCGAGGATATCTGGCATCCGGAGAAGGATATCTACTGGGGCTCGGAGAAGGAGTGGCTGTCGCCCAGCGACAATCCCGAGAGCCGCTACGCAAGTGACCGCGAATCCCTCGAGAATCCGCTGGCGGCCGTCATGATGGGGCTGATCTACGTCAACCCGGAGGGGGTCGACGGCAACCCCGATCCGCTCCAGACCGCCAAAGACATGCGGGTCACCTTCGAGCGCATGGCAATGAACGACGAGGAGACCGTTGCCCTGACTGCCGGCGGCCACACCGTCGGTAAGTGTCACGGCAACGGTGATGCCGCCGACCTCGGCCCCGAGCCGGAGGCGGCACCGCTTGAGGAGCAGGGCTTAGGTTGGAACAACCAGGTCGGGCGAGGGATTGGCCGCGATACGGTCACCAGCGGCATTGAAGGCGCGTGGACGACCTATCCGACGCGCTGGGACAATGGCTATTTCCAACTGCTGCTCAACTACGACTGGGAGCTCAAGAAGAGCCCCGCCGGGGCGTGGCAGTACGAGCCGGTCGGCATCAAGGAGGAGGATAAGCCGGTCGATGTCGAAGACCCGTCGGTTCGCCTCAATCCCATCATGACCGACGCCGATATGGCGCTGAAGATCGACCCGGAGTACCGCAAGATCTCCGAGCGCTTCTACAACGACCCGGCCTACTTCGATGAGGTCTTCGCCCGCGCTTGGTTCAAGCTGACCCACCGCGATCTCGGGCCGCGCTCGCGCTACTTCGGCCCCGAAGTGCCGAGCGAGGAGCTGCTCTGGCAAGACCCGGTCCCGCGCGGTAAGAGCGACTACAACGTCGATGCGGTCAAGGCGAAGATCGTCGCCAGCGGGCTCTCGATCGGTGAGATGGTGGCGACTGCGTGGGACAGTGCGCGCACCTTCCGCGGCTCCGATATGCGCGGTGGCGCCAACGGTGCCCGGATTCGCTTAGCCCCGCAAAGGGAGTGGGAGGGCAATGAGCCGGAGCGCTTGGAAAAGGTACTGGGTGTGCTGGAAGGCATCGCCGCCGAGACCGGGGCCAGTGTTGCCGATGTGATCGTGCTGGCCGGCAACGTCGGTATTGAGCAGGCGGCCGCGGCAGCCGGCTACGCCGTTCAGGTGCCCTTTGCGCCGGGGCGCGGTGATGCTACGACTGAGATGACCGATGTCGACTCCTTCCAGTACCTCGAGCCGGTGGCCGACGGCTACCGCAACTGGCTCAAAAAGCACTACGTGGTTCAGCCCGAGGAGCTGTTGCTCGATCGCACGCAGCTGCTCGGTTTGACCGCCCCCGAGATGACGGTGCTGATCGGCGGTATGCGCGTCTTGGGCACCAACCACGGCGGGACTCAACACGGTGTTTTGACCGACCGTGAAGGGCAGTTGACCAACGACTTCTTCGTCAATCTGACCGATATGCGCTACACCTGGCGGCCCGTAGCCGAAAATCTCTATGAGATTCAAGAGCGCGAGACCGGGCAGACGAAGTGGACCGCAACCCGTGTCGACTTGGTCTTCGGCTCGAACTCGATCCTACGTGCCTATGCCGAGTTCTACGCCCAGGACGATAACCGGGAGCGGTTCGTCAACGATTTCATCGCGGCGTGGAACAAGGTGATGAACGCCGATCGGTTCGATCTGGGCTGAGCGGTCCTGAGCGGTCCGGCCTAGGCTGGATCGCTCGATGAAGCGGTGGGGGCGGGCCGGCGAGTGGTGGGCAAGCGCATCACGAAGTCCTTGCCCGCCATTTTTTTTGCTTTTTCAGCCGGTGTCGCAGCTGCCGGTGCTGCTTATCGGTGAGTCAGCCCGCGTCCCGTGTGCTCGGCAATTTTATCCACAGAACCTGTGGATAACTCTGTGGAAGAACCTTGGGTAGTTGTGCCGAGGCCGCGCCAGCTGCGACTTTTGACGCACTGGTTAAAGGTTGCCCGCTAGGCATGCCTCTTTGTATTTCAGTCGGTTATGAATGGCCTTGTGCGATCAATGGGTTGCTGAGCTGGATCGGCAGGCAGCGCTATTGTCAACAGCGCGCTGTGGATAAGAAAACTCTCTCGGCATATGGATTAGTGCCCGCTTATCGGTATCATGGTGCCGGTGTGGTGGTATCTATCTGCCCCGGAGCGCAGTGTCCTGGAGCGCTGCGTACCGGATCGGCGGAGCAAAAAAAACAGCGTCCACTGGAGCGGACTGAAGAGGGAAAGCGGAGCTTTGTAATGCTGGAGAACGAAACCGTCTTGGTGGTCGACGACTCATCGACTGCACGACGCATCACCTCGGACATGCTGCGCCGCTATCTCAAGTGCCGCAAGCTCTTTGAGGCGCACGATGGCAGCTCAGCCCTAAAGGTGCTTGAGCAGTACAGTGCGGAGATCGGTTGGGTCTTTTGCGACTGGGAGATGCCCCCGCCGACCGGGGATGAACTGCTGCACAAGATCCGTGCGACCCCGGAGTGGGAGCAGCTTCGCTTTGTCATGGTGACTAGCCGCGCCGATCGTGAGTCGCTGCTTGCGGCAGTCGAGGCCGGGGTCGATGCTTATATCGTTAAGCCGTTTACCACCAAGACGGTCATCGCGGCGATTCAGCGAGTCATGCAGCGCGCTGAACGGCGGCGGGCCGATCGCCTTCAGCCGCTGGAAAAGATCGCTGTCACCGTCGAGCCGGAGGGTGGTGGCGATGGGGGCGGTTTCACCGGGCGTTTGGTCGATATCTCGGCGACGGGGGCACGCATCCGTACCGAGTCTTCGATGGGGCGTGGCCTACTCTGGGTTTACGATAACGTGGGGGTGCGAATCGAGTCTCCACAGGGCGAAGAGGGCGGGCGCGAGGGAAAGACACAGGTACAGGAGCTGCGCCTGCCCTGCGAAGTCGTACGCATCGAAGCCGAGCGGTCGCAGCGACGCGGAGGTGCAGGCAAGCGTGATACCGTCGATATCGCGGTCCACTTTGCCGAAACCCTCGACAGTGCGCTGCAAGGCCAGCTCTACGCCTTAATCCAGCGCTTTGTTCAGCAGAGCACGGTGCCCAACGAATAGCGGTAGCGAAGCCGACAAAGCCCCTGCCCAAGCGGTACCGACTGCAGGCAGGGGCCGTCGATTGACCAGCTAACGGAAGATATCTTGAGTGATGGCGGCGTACCACGCCGGAGCGAAGTCGGCCTCGCGGAGCCGGAAGTCGCGCGAGGCCCCTTCAGGACTGAGTCCGCCCGCGCCCTCAACGGAGCGGATCTCGCCCTCCTCGTACTTATAGACGGCCGCAACCGTGACGCCCCAGTCGGGGGCGAGCAAGCTGTAGCAGGTGTTGACCTTGGTCGGTTCCGGCAGTTCGTGCCCTCGCAGCTCAGCGAGGATTGCTACGGCCACCACCTTTGCCTGGTTATTGGCGGCGTGTCCGGACTTCGGCATGGCGCCGACAACGGCGGCATCGCCGAGGACGTGGACATCTGGGTGCTTGTCCGAGGCGAAGGTGAGCTGATTGATCGAGCACCAGCCGTCGTCGTCGGTTAAGCCCATCTGCTGTGCCACACGCCCGGCCCGCTGTGGCGGGATGACGTTGAGTACATCGGCGCGGTGGGCTTGGGCGCCACCGTCGGTATAGACTTTGCACTCGGCCACGGAGACGTGATCCAAGGCGCCCCCCGCGGATGCCGGCACCCACTCGATCATATCGCCGTAAAGCGCCTCCCACCCCTCCTTAAACAGCCCCTGCTTGGAGAAGCCATCCTTATCGTCCAAGATCAGCACCTTCGAGCGCGGCTTGTGCTCTTTGAGGTAGTGGGCCACCAGGCTTGCTCGCTCGTAGGGGCCAGGCGGGCAGCGAAAGGGGTTGGGCGGGGCGCACATGATAAAGGTACCGCCGTCTTTCATCTCTAGCAGCTGGGAGCGGAGTACGGCGTACTGCTTACCGCCCTCCCAAGCGTGCGGGATTGCTTCGGCATCGCTCGCCCCCATGCCCTCGACGCGCGAGTAGTCGAGTTCGATTCCGGGGGCGAGCACCAGCTTCTCGTAGGGGAGTGAGCCGTTCTCTTCGGTGATGAGGCGACGGCCGTCGGCATCGAGATCGATGGCGCGATCGTGCACCACTCGCACGCCATAGCGCGAGGTGAGGGTCCGGTAGTCGTGGCGCAGGGTCTCTAGTTCGCGGAAGCCGCCCAAGTACCAATTGCCGCCGAAGCAAGTGTAGTAGGAGCGCTTCGGCTCAACGAGCGTAACATCCAGGTTAGGCTCGAAATACTTTAGATATTTAGCGGCCGTTGCGCCCCCGGGACCACCGCCGACAACGACGACTCGGGCGCCGCTGCTCTCCGGGCTTGGACGTGGCGAGGTTGGGGCGCAGCCGCTTAGGGCCGCTGCCGCGCTGACTCCGCTGGCCCCGACGAGGCCGATGAACTGCCGCCGTGTCAGTCGATCAATCTTCATCGGACACCTCGCCTTCCCAATCCATCGTGCTTAGAAACTCGGCGATCGCCTCAAAATCCTCCTGCGAATAGCCGGCAGCGTGCCGGTCCATGACCGTCGGCTCGCCGTGACCATCGCGAAAATCCTCAAGCATCCGCACCATCTGCTCGGGGCTGAAGCCGCTGATTGGCGGCATGCTCTTAATGCCCTGACCCGTGCGGTCGTGGCAGGAGAAACAGCTGTAAGCGATCATCTTAGCGCGCGAGATCGGCTGCGGATCGTCACCCGCCGCGCGATCAGTCGCCGAATGGGTCCCGTCGGCGTGACCAGTTGGGCCATCTCCAACACCATCTGCTAGGGCGTTGCCGATGCTAAGAGAAACGACCCCGGCTAGCAGCATCACTCCGCACAAGAGCGCACCGGATCGGGGCACGCCGAATCGGAACGATTTAGCGCCATGCGCTCCGCCGTGCTCTGCCGCCTCTCTCTTTTTGATTCTCCTGATGCCCATTGGTTGATCCCCCCTAAGCGTAACCGCGTCCAAGCAAGAGCAGTGGATTTGACTTTTATCACAATTGCTCGGCCGAGCCAACCTGTCCGAAAGGGGTAGCGCCGCGGTCTAAGCTACTCCTCCCAGCCCGCTCGTGTTGCCGGCTCCTGCGGCGGCGGCGGCGGTGCTTCAAATGGTGTCAGCGCCAGAAAAGTCTCTAAGTGGCGCTGCGCTAACGCCTCATGGCCGAAGTGGTGGAGGACGCTGTAGTGGTAAAAGTGGCGCCCGGCGCGAATATAGTCGTGGGCCGCTGGTGGAATCGCCCGTAAATAGGGGTCGTGGGCTGTCGGTACGGCTTCGGCCAGGGCCTCATAGAAGTGCCCAAGGGCTGGGCCGACCAGCCAGCCGAGTTCACCGGCTTGGACCCGGCGCTGGGTGTGCGGCGCCTGGAACTCGATCACCGGGCGGTTCAGGGTGTTGATCGGGTAGTCATCAAATAGATCGCTCCCTGAGATTTGCCCGACGTACATGCGCAGCGATGCGGCGAGCAGCAGCTCCTCGGGGAGGCTCGGATTGCCGGCCAGTATACGGCCGTGGCGGATCAGGCTCTGGGGGTCGAGTACGGTATCGGCCGTGGTCCCGATCAGCGCCACGATCGAGCCCGTAGCAAAGAGGTCGCCGCGCCACGCCACCACTTGCTCAAAGACCTCATCCATGGTGCGAGCGATCGAGCCAAATTCGCGGTCGGTCAGCTGATAGAGGGGGAGCCACTGGACAAAGAGTCCGCCAGGGGCGAGCCGCTGGCGTCCCACTTCGTAGTGCTCACGGGTATAGAGATTGCCGGTGCCGGCCTTCCACGGCGTGAAGAGATCGCTGATGATGACGTCGTACGCCTGGTCACTGTGGCGCAGGCAGTGGTGTCCATCGTGGGCGCGCACCGTAACGCGCGGATCGTCGAACAGCCCCTCGTTCCACTCGCCGAAGTGACGCTCGGCGAAATCGACGACCTCCGGCAGCAGCTCACAGACCTCGACCTGCTCAACGCTGGGAAAGCGCAGCGCCGTGCCCGCCGTGATGCCGGTCCCGAGCCCGAGATAGAAGATGCGACGCGGCTCCGGGTGGGCCATGAGCGGGATTAAGGTTTGGTTGCGCTCGGCATCCAGGCCGCCGCTACCGCCCAAGGTGTAGTAGTTGTTCACGCGCAGCAGGCGGTGTTGATCGCGGGCAACCAGCGCCACCGTGGCGTGGGTGCCCTCGCGCACCTCCAACAGACGCTCGCCCGCCGCCTCGTCGACCCGGGCAATCTGTAGTGCCTCCGGGCGCAGTGCGCCGAGCAGCAACGTGGCGGCTGCGAGCAGTGCTGCGCTCGCGTAGCCGAAGTGGCGGGTGGTGCGGACCGGTTCACTGGCTAACACGAGTACGGCGAGGAGCGGATAGGTCACTGCTAACAGCAGCAGGCTGATGGTCGCGCCGAAGAGCGGCAACAGAACAAAGCCGGCCAGGAGTGCACCGCCAATGGCACCACCGGTGTTGGCTGCTACCAGACGCCCTAAGACCTCGCCCGGCTGGGGATTGGCGGCTTCGACCAGGCGCAGCAGGTAGGGCAGGACGGCGCCGAGGAGCACGCCCGGCAGCACCATCACACCGACAGCGAGAGCCGAGACGGCCGCCAGATAGTCGTACCATCCGGTGCCGCTGCCGACGTAGGCAAAGCCGCCGGTGGCGGTGTGGAAGGCCCACGGCGAGAGCGCGACCACCAGCGCCGCGGACAGCAGCAAGAGCAGCAGGATGTGCTGCGGGGCCGGGCGGCGCAGCCGCACCAAAAGGTTGGCGAGTAGCGAGCCGCACGCCAAGGCCAGCAGAAAAGCAACCAGAACGATGGCGTAGGTATAGACCGAATTCTGCAGCACCTGAGCAAAGAGGCGGGTCCATAGCACCTCGACACCGAGGGTGGCGATGCCGGAACCGGCGGCGATCATCCAGATCAGGTGCCACGGCAAGGGGAGCGCAGCGGCAGCGTCCTCGCCAGGCGCGCCGCGGCGCGCGCGATCGCGTTGGCGTTTTTGACTGCTACGACTGCCATGATTGCTGCCATGGCTGCTGCTGTGGCGGCGTGCGGCGGGCTCGGCAGCTGCGGTAGGACGCTCTACCGTCTCGTCTTTAAGAGAGGGGGCGAGGACTCCGCCGTGCAGACGGCGGGCGATCAGAAGGGCGGCCAAACCGACCGTCAGATCGATGGCGATGGCCAATCCATAGGTGCCGCTGTAGCCGAGCCAGATCGGCAAGAAGAAGCCGGCTGCGAGCGCTCCGGTCACCGAGCCGAAGGTGTTGATGGCGTAGAGGGCGGTGCCCATCGTCGCGAGACGCTGTCCGCCGACAACCAGCGCCTGTCCCATCAACGGCAGCGTACCGCCCATCAAGAACGCCGGCGGGAAGAGCAGCAGGGTGGCCAACCCGACGCGCAGCAGCAGCTCGCCGCCCGGTAACGCGGCCACTCCGTCGGACAGTAGTGGGTAGAGGGTGTGGTAAGGCTCGCCGAGAAAGAGCCCGCCGCCGGCGGTCACCGCAACCGCAATCTCGACGCCGCCAAAGGCCGCCAGTGCTGAGCGCAACCGCGGTGCTAAGCGCCCCCAAAACCAGCCACCCAGCGCCAGCCCAGAGAAGAAGACGGCGATGGTGAGTGCGGCAGCCTGGGCGGTGTTGCCGAAGAGCAAGCCGAGTTCGCGAACCCAGACCACCTGATAGACCAAGGCGGCAAAGCCGGAGAGGAAAAAGAGCGCAACGGCGGTGATACGGATTCGCTCAGGATTCATGGGGTGCTCGAAAAAACCGATGGGTGAGCCTAGCGGCGCTATTGCACAGTGGTTGTGCTACTTCGTCAAGATCAGTCGCCCCTGCCGCGTCCGCTGTAGTCGGTACTCCTCTTGGCCGTGTTCAATGATCACCTGTCGGGCGTCACCGAAAAGGTCGCGACTGTTTAGGCGCACACTCCCAGCGCCCCGCGGCTTTGCAGCTAGCACAGCGCCCTGATTGTTGTCGCTGCCGCTGCGCAGCGCGGTTGCGTTTGATCTTGCTCCCTCTTCGCCTTCGTCCACCACCGAACACCCCCCGATCTTCGCTTCGCAGTTGCCGATTTTCGCGCTCACTGTTGCAGTCACGGTTGCGAGCGACACCACGTGTCGCCGAATCACTGGCGCAGTGCGCGACCGAGGATGCAACCTGATAGCATGTGCGCTTAGTAGAGGCAATGATAATGGTTATCGTTTTATAGTCAATCACCACTCGGGCTCGGGGAGCCCCCGGCTTTAGCCGTGGAGAGGAAGTCAAGCCATCTAAAAGCGGTAGCGCAGTCGTGCGTAGAGGTTTGAATCTTCAGTAAACTGTCCGAAGAAAGTATGAGCGTGGTCGCCACCGAAAAAGTTGCCGCCCAGCGAGTAGGTTAGGGCGTCCGAGGCGCGGTAGCGCAGGCTCGGGCGCAGGTAGTAGTCGTTATCGCTCGGCGAGTAGAAGGTAAAGAGCGAGGCAGTTAAATTGTCGCGCCACATCGAGTAGGTCAGGCGAGCGGTCAGCAGGTGGCGGAACTCATCAGGGCGGTAGTCGTCCTCCTGGGCGTTATCCAAGTTCTCATCTCCCTGCCACGCGGCCTTCAATTCGTCGTACTCTTGCAGCCACTCTACGTAGTACTGAAGCCCGACATCGAGGTGGGTGATTGCCTCCCAGGTGTAGCCGAGCAGCAGCCGCGCCTCTGAGTTCGGTGCACGCTGCGGGGCGCTGCTGTCGTAGTCGACCGAGTGGTAGTAGCCGATCTCGGCGTTGACAATCCCCGGGCCGAGGCGATCGCGTAGGCTGGCGCCGAAGGCGTTCAGCCGGCCGTGAGTCAACCGATCCGCCTCTGTTACGCTGCCGGGTTGCGGGAAGAAGCCGCGGTAGAAGTAACCAGCGAGCTCGGTGCCGCCGATGCGGGTGCGCAGCTGCGCGGCGAGTTCACCGTCGTTGGGAAAGTCGTCGGGCTCCTCGGCGCGGAGGCGGTCGACGACCTGTTCGCCGGAGCGAGGGTTGAAGTAGCTCAGCCGCTCGCCCTCCGGGTAGGTATCCGGTGCAAAGAGCGGCGTCCAGACCAGATCGAGCGTGACTTGCTCGCCGTACCAGGTGCCGCGTACGGCATCGGAGGGGCCTTGCAAATAGTCCTCGTCGCGCCCGGTCAAGAACGACTGAAAGTCTTTCGGGAAGAGGTCGTTGATAAAGAGCAGATCACCCGTGCCCCAGGCGAGGACCTGGCGGCCGAGGCGCATATCGAGGCGCTCGCCGACCGGGAAGCTGAGTCGGGCCTCACGCAGCTCGCCGCGCAGCTCGTCGGTGACCCCATCGGCTACGGCGTCGGCACGCACCCGGTAGTCGAAGCGGCGCCAGTCGCCTCTTGCCTCCAGGCGCAAGCGCGCCTCGGCTAAGTGATATCGTTTATCGAAGAGCTCGTGATCGCGCGTCCGGTAGCCGCCGGCCAGCTCGGCGAAGCCGCTGAGCTCAAAGGGCAGCCCGCCCGCCTCCTCATCGCCCCACGGGTCGTCATCCCAGCCGTTATCCTCCCAATCGTTGTCCCAACCATTGTTCCCGTCGTCCCCGCCGTTCGCTCCCCACTCGGCGTGTGTCGCCGGGGCGGCCGCAACGGCTACCCCGGTAACCATTCCAGCAGCGAGCAGGAGGGCAGCACGGAGCTGCCGCTGCGGTCGCTCTCCCGTACCTGCTGCCATGGCGCTACCTCCCCAGCCATTCGCGCGGTGGATTGCGCAGGCTGCGCTGCGAAAAGACGCTCGCCGGGATGCCCAGATCGTACTCTTGGCCACGGAACTGCACCTCGGTGTAGCCGCCCATGTTGTGGTCCTCCATGCGCATGCGCAGCGGGGTCGGGTGGCCGTCGATGATCTCCACCTGGGAGCTCTCCATGCGCCGGTAGACGCTGCCGGCTGCATCCTCGTACTCGGTGGTCATGGGCAGGTAGGTCTCACGATCGACCCACATCGTATAGGCGGCGAACTCGACACTGCCGGGCTCTTTCGGGGTCGCCCGAATCTTATAGCGGTCGTCGGTGACCTCAAGCAGTTCGTACTCATCATCTTGAATGTCACGCCCCGAGACGTCTTCGTAAAAGACGTGGGAGCCGACGAAGCTGGTGCGCTTATCGCCGGGGGCGATGCGCCGCTCTAAGTCTTGATCCGGCAGGTAGAGCCAGCGGTCGTCATCGTCGCCGGGGCGCTTTTCGACCAAGAAGGCAACGCCGCGGAACTCCGAGGGGCGGCTGAAGACGACTAGGTAGTGCTGCTTGCCGCCCTCTTCGACGTCTTTGCGTAGGATCGTAAACTGCCGTGTCTGGGTGCGCTCGCGCGCATCGACGATGCGCATCCGCGCCTCGGAGCGACCATCCGCGCCGGCGTAGTAGGCGGCGAGGTTGGCCCGTTCGACGATCTCCATCACATCGCGGTCGTGGTTCGGCTCGTGATTGTGGTCGCTGGCCGTAGCCGTCGCGGTAGCCGTCGCAGCCGCCAGCGCGAGGGTCAGCGACAGCGACACCCAAGGTGTTTTGGTCTCGTGTGCCATCTTAATCGTCTCCTGTGTCTGCCTGAACGTCTTGGCTGTGCTCAGCTATGACCGCTCAGCGATTAGAGGTTGGAACCGGCTGCACTGCGACCCGCCCCGGTCTCCTTTCCGGCCTCTCCCCCGGTCTCCTTGAGAAAGAGGCCGGGGCGCAGTGCGATCAGCGCTGGCAGGGCCAGCAGGGTGACCAGCGCCGAGGCGGCCATGATGCTGGCCAGGAAGGTGCCGACGGTGATGTACGGCACCAGCGGTGCGGCGAGCAGCGGCAGGAAGCCGACCGCAATGACGATGGCGTTGCGCGAGATGGCGCAGGCTGGTTCACGATAGACTTGCTCCAGTGCTGTGCGCCACGATCCAGTCTCCTCCAGGGCCATACGCAGCCGCTGAATGAAGTGGATGGCGAAATCGACCGACAGGCCGATGGAGAGCGATGAGAGCACCGCCACCGGCATATCGTAGTCCTTGCCGATCAACCCCATCACCCCGTAGATGAAGGCGATCGTCACCGTCAGCGGCAGCATCGCCAGCAGCCCGAGGGTCAGCGAACGGAACAGCGCGATCATCATGATCAGCACCACTACGAAGGCAGAGAGCAGGGCGAAGAGCATGCCGTTGACCATCTCCCCCTGCCAGATCAGGTTGATGTAGGTCGCGCCCGCCCAGTCGAGCTCGACATTCTCGGGGGGCGGATGATCGACCAGGTAGCGCTCCACGGCGGCGACGACCCGGCTCATATCTTGATTGTCGCCGCTTGGCAGCTGCAGCCAGAGGTTGGCCTCGGTGTAGTCTGGCGTGACGAAGCGCCACAGATCGTGCGGCCGGTGTGAGCCCTGGAAGCTTAGCAGCGCTTGCGAGACGCCGCCGGATCGCTCCGGGAGTCTAAAGTCGGCCGGATCACCGCTGATCAGCTCGCGGTTGACGGTCTTGACCAGATCGGCCAGTGACGACGACTTGCCGACCACCCCTTGCTCCTCAAGGTAGCGCTGCAGATCGGCCATCCAGGCCAAGTAGCGCGGCTCTTGGAAGGCGCGGGTCTCGGTGCGGGCGGCCTCGACCGCATCGAGCAGCGCCTCCCAGTGCTCGGCTTGATCGAGATCGACCTCGAAGAGCAGATCGTCGATCTCAATCGCCAACGCCTCCAGGCGATCGCCGAGCGGGCCCTCGCCACGGCTCTGTTCCCACAACTCCTCCCACTGCGGGGCGAGATCGTGTCCGGCCTCTGCAGCCTCAGCAACGATCTCATCGGTGGTGGTGCGAAGCTCTTCGGCCACCTCCTCAAGCCCGGTCCGCTGCAGTCGGATATAGGCCTCGTAGGTGCCGGCAAAGCGCTCGTTGAGGACGGCATCGGCGATGCGAATGTCGTGACTCGCCTTGAACCAGCGGGTCGGGTTGTCGTTAATCTGGATCTGGTTAATGCCGAAGGCCGCAACAGCGACCAGGAGCACCAGCGCGCTGACGATCCAGCCCCGCCGGCGGACGGCGAACCGACCGGTCGCCCCCAGCGCGGTACACATCTTCGAGCTCTGTTCGCTCGCCTGATCTTGGCGGACGCGGGCTGCCATCCGATCGAGGTTACGGCGCGACAGAGAGCCGACGTAGGCCGGTATGAAGGTCAGGGTGAGCAGTAGCGCCAGCAAGACGCCGAAGGAGATAAAGGCGCCGAAGACCTGCACCGGCGGAATCGGGGTGAAGATCAGCGAGGCGAAGCCGACGCCGGTCGTCAACCCGGTAAAGAGCACCGGCTTATAGAGGCGTTGCATCACCTCACCCATGACAGCACGCGGATCGTCGCCGGGGCGGTAGCGGTCGGCGAAGTTCGACAGCACGTGGACCGAGGCCACGACCGCGATCGGCATCAGGAAGATGGGGATCATCGAGCTCATGATGTGGACCGTAAAGCCGGTCCCGATGAGCAGCCCCATGGTCGAGATCACGACCGTCATCGCCAGCAGCATGGGGGCGATGACCAGCGCGATGTTGCGGAAGAAGTAGAGCATCACCAGGAAGATGATCAGCCCAGCCAAGGGGGCCGAGACGGCCATCTGCTGGAACATCTCGACCCCGAAGGTGTCCTGGGCGACCGGCTGACCGGTGATGTGCAGCTCGTCAGTGACGCCGATCTCGGCCGCCGCCGCGCGGATCTCACCGGCGATGCGGTGGCTGTAGTCCTTGCTGGCGATCGGTACGAAGATACCGGCTGCGGTGCCGTCCTCAGAGGCGAGGGTGCCTTGATACATCGGGAGGCGTTCGACGGCGGCGCGAATCCGGTCGGCCTCTTCCTGGCTCTGCGGCGGGGCGCCGATCAGCCAGTCGTAGTCGATCGTCCCGGGGGCCGATTGCTCGACGTTATCGACCGCCGCCATGGCGAGTAGATCGCGGGCGATGACGCCGTCGATCTGTTCGATGGCGCGTGTTAAGTGGTAGTGGTCGGCGAGGGAGTCCGGGTTAAAGATTCCGTCAGGGTGGTCGCGGTTGACCTGGCCGACGACGACCATCTCGTTGAGATTGAACTGCTCCCGGATCTCGTTGTGGAGCACCCGATCGGCTTGATCGGCCGGCAGCATGTTTTCCGGGTCGGTATCGATCTGGATGCGCGGGATCAGCGCTCCGAGCGCCACCACCAACAGCAGCATGGCGGCGAAGATCGAGCGGCGATGATCGATGCACCAGAGTGCAAGCGGTCCCCCCATGAGGTGTTCCCCTTTGTCTGGACATTGTATTCAATTGTAATGATACATCATGGCGGGCGTTTGGCAAGTGCTCGCGTGCAATGATCAGAGGACTCCCGCTGCGCGCGTGTAACGCTTGGGCTGAGCGCTGCTTTCCGGTAGCATCCCGTCCCAACGCTTCCCCCTCTCTGTGAATCCGCTAATCCGCGAATCTGCGAAGGAAGACATATGGCCAGTTATAGCACCAACGAGTTTAAGGGCGGGCTGAAATTGATGCTCGACGGTGATCCCTACTCGATCATCGAGAACGAGTTTGTGAAACCGGGCAAGGGACAGGCCTTCAATCGCGTCAAGCTGCGCAACCTTAAGACCAACCGCGTCGTCGAAAAGACCTTTAAGTCGGGGGAGAGTGTCGAGGCCGCTGACGTGGTCGAGACCGATCTACAGTATCTCTACAACGACGGCGAGTTCTGGTACTTCATGGACCCGACCACCTTCGAGCAGAAGGCCGCTCCACAGCGCGCCGTCGGCGATGCAGCCAATTGGATCAAGGAGCAGGATGTCTGTACCGTAGTGCTGTGGAATGACGAACCGTTGCAGGTCGAGGCGCCGAACTTTGCCGATCTGAAGGTGGTGGAGACCGACCCTGGAGTGCGCGGCGATACCAGCGGCGGCGGCAGTAAGCCGGCGAAGCTGGAGACCGGGGCGACGGTGCGGGTGCCGCTCTTTATCGAGGAGGGTGAGGTGCTGCGCATCGACACCCGCAAGGGCGAGTACGTCAGCCGCTCTAAGGAGTGAGGGTGCGGTGCGTCTGTGCCCGAGCGGTTTGCAGCTGTGCTATTCGCACCGTTTGTACCCACGGATGCAGGGCTCCCTGAGGGCGTTGCGTGCCGTGCTGTGACGAGATGACGCTACACCAGCGCCTCTCGCAGCGTGCCCAGCTCTTAGCCGAACTGCGCGCCTTCTTTGCCGCCCGCGGCGTCATCGAGGTGCAGCCGAGCGGTCTTGGCCGAGCGGCGTCGATGGACCCCGGGTTATCGAGCTTGGCGGTCCCGGAGGCTGGTCCCAGCGGTGAGGTGCGCTATCTGCAGACCTCCCCGGAGTCGGCCATGAAACAGTGGCTGGCGGCCGGCAGCGGCGATCTCTACTACCTCGGCCCGGCGTGGCGAGGTGGTGAGTTTGGGCGCTGGCACGCCGCCGAGTTCACCCTGCTCGAGTGGTATCGCATCGGCTGGGATCACCGCGACTTGATGGGCGAGGTTGCTGAGCTGGTGCGGGAGGTCGCGGCGCGGTTGGCAGCATCGTCGCTACCGGCACCGTCGCTACCTGAGGCGGCCCTACCGGCAGCGACATTGGCCCGCTATCCGGTCGAGCACTTGACCTATCGCCAAGCCTTCGTGGAGTATGCCGGTGTCGATCCGCTCGCGGCGACACCGGAGGCGCTCGATTCGGCGCTGCAGCGCCACGGTGTTGAGCTCTTTGGTGTCGAGGGCTCTCTTGACTCTCCTGGCGCAGCGGAAGGCGTCGCGGCAGGCACTGGTGGTGTGGGCGGCGATCTACCTGGGCGTGATGCCGACGAACAGGCGCAGCGACAGCGCGATGAGCGCCTCGATCTGCTGCTCTCCCATGTCGTGGCTCCGCAGCTTGGCCGCGGCGCCTTGACCTTTGTCGAGGCATTTCCGGCCAGCCAGGCCGCTCTGGCACGCTTGGAGCCCGGTGCGGAGACAAACGAAGAGACAGGCGCCAGCACCGCCGGTTGTGCCGCACCGTCGGCGACCGCCCGGCGCTTTGAACTCTTCATCGATGGGCTGGAGATCGCCAACGGCTACCATGAGTTGACTGATGCCGGCGCGCAGCGCGAACGTTTTAGCCGCGAGCAAGCGTGGCGTCGGGCCTCTGGTCTGCCGGTCTATCCGCTTGATGAGGCGCTGCTGAGTGCGCTTGAAGAGCGGGGGCTCCCCGACTGTGCGGGGGTTGCTCTGGGGGTCGATCGGCTCCTAGCGCAGCTGATTGGGGTCGACTCCGTTGCTGAGGCGCGAGGGGAGGGGGGCGGCGATGGCTGAGCGGGACGGCGTGCTGGATCGTGATGGGGTGTTGGGCTCGCTCAATCAATTGAAGCGGGGGGTCTACTGTCTCGCGCTCTTTGTCGGCAGTCTGGTGCTCTTCTCCAGTTGGTGGATGCGCGAGCCCGATGATCTCTTTATCCAGTTCGTCTATCCGGTCTTTATCCTCCTCTTTCTGCTCTTCTGTGGGGTGCTCTGCTACCAGCGCACCTTGACCCAGAGATTCGAACGACTGCTTCTGATCAGCGCCGGCGCCTTGGTCTTCAGCCGACTGATTTGGCACCTGCACTTTGCTGGCCCGATTGAGGAGCACCTGCTGGTCTTAACCGGTGGCCACTTCTGGTCGGTTGCCGTATTGCTCTTGGCTGCCTATGTGGTCCTTGAGCAGTGGCGCGGTGTGATCGCCGGGCTACTCATCATCTTCGCCAGTGCCGTTGTTACCGCGAGCGGGATCTGGGGGGAAGTGCGCAGCGGCGCTGTCAGCGGCGAGACACTGGTCTACTTGCTGCGGGTTCATCTCTTTTTGGTCATCATTCTGGCGTTGGCGGCAACGGCTGCCACTATGCGCGATAAGTTGCAGAGCGCACTGTTGCGCGCGGAACTGCTTCACTACTGGGCTAAGACTGACTCTTTGACCGGTATTGGCAACCGCCGTGCCGCCGATGCGCTGCTCGCTCAGGCCGATTCGCTCCTTAAGCGTTACGGACGGCCCTTTAGTCTGCTGCTACTCGATATCGATCACTTTAAGCGAGTCAACGATCGCCACGGCCACGCCGTCGGCGATCAGGTCATTGTCGAGATCGCGCGCCGGTTGAGTGAGACGGTGCGGGCGACCGACTCCGTCACCCGCTGGGGTGGCGAGGAGTTTTTAATTATCGCTCAGGAGAGTGCGCTTGCTGAGGCGTATGCGCTGGCTGAGCGCTGCCGCGCGGGGCTGGCTGCAGAGCCGATGTGCGGGGTTGAGGTGACGGCGACCTTCGGTGTGACCGAGGTCGGTGCCGACGAGACGGTCGACGCCGCTCTGGTGCGCGCCGATAGTCTGCTCTACGCCGGCAAGGCGGCCGGCCGCAACCGTGTCATGGCCGATGCCCAGACCGAAGGCAGCTCCACCACCGTCCCCACCACCGTTACGAGCGCTGCTTCTTCAGAGCCGTAGGCACCGTCTGCGTCTCGATAAACTCGAACAGCCCCTCTAGGCCGCCCTCGCGCCCGAAGCCGGAGTGCTTCATGCCGCCGAAGGGCGCCTCCGGAGTCGGCCCGCTGCCGGTGTTGTAGCCGACGTGCGGGAACTGCAGCCGCGGGATGAAGCGCTCGGCCCGCGCGCCGTCGGCAGTAAAGAGGTAGGCAGCCAGGCCGAACTCGGTATCGTTCGCCAGCGTGAGCGCCTGCGACTCATCGCTGAAAGCAGTCATCGGCACCAGTGGGCCGAAGGTCTCCTCCTGCCAGCACGCCATCTGCGGCGTGACCCCGCGGATGACGGTCGGCGGGAAGTAGGCGCCGTAGTCGCGCTCCAGTGCGCCGGGGTCGTCGCCGAGCACACTGACCGCCCCCCGCTCAATGGCATCGAGGTAGTGACGGCGCACCTTATCGTAGCCGCTGCGATCGATCAGCGGGCCGATGTCGACCCCAGGCTCCATGCCGTTGCCGACGGTCAGCTGCCGAGCACGCTCGGCGACGCGCTCAGCGAATGGCTCCATCACCGACGCCTCGACCAGGATGCGGTTGGCGCAGACGCAGGTCTGTCCGCCGCCCCGGAACTTGTTGGCGATCAGCTGTTCGGCGGCGTGCTCTAGGTCAGCATCGGCGAAGACGATAAACGGGGCGTTGCCGCCCAACTCAAGGGCGAGTCGCTTGACCCCGTCCGCGCTGCCGCGGATGAGCGCTTGGCCGATGCCGGTCGAGCCGGTGAAGCTGATCACGCGGATATGCGGGTCGCTCAGCAGGGCATCACCGATCGGTCCGGCAGCGCCGGTGACCAAGTTCACCATGCCGGACGGCAGATCGAGTTCGCGATCGAGCAGGGTCAGCAGGGCGATGAGGGTCAGCGGCGTCTTGGCCGAGGGTTTGATCACCGCCGGCGCCCCGGCGGCGAGTGAGGCCGAGAGCTTCTTAGCGATCATGCCGATCGGGAAGTTCCACGGCGTGACCAAGGCGACCGCCCCGGCCGGGCGCTGATAGATCGTCCAGCTGCAGTCGCGCGGCTGCTCCTCTAAGGTGCGTGGGGCCAACGCCTCGATATGGCGGGCGGCGTAGGCGAAAAAGCCGGCGGCGTAGAGCGCCTCACCGCTGCCCTCGGCGTGCGGTTTGCCGTGCTCCAGGGTGAGAATCCGCCCGATCTCCTCGCGGTGCTGCTCCAAGGCTGCTGCGATCGCCTCAAGCCAGCGCCGGCGGGTGGCCAGATCACTCTCATGCTCGAGCGCTGCGGCCGCCGCAGCCGCTGCCCGGGTCGTCTCCGCCGGACCCATGGCGGGCACCTCGGCCAGCACCTCGCCGGTCGCCGGGTTGGTGACCTGGAAGGTGGTGGCGTCGTCGGCGCCCTGCCAGGCACCGTCGATATACCCTTTGACCTCGGGAAGGAGGGGGGAGTTGAGCGTCATAGCGGCCTCCGATCCGTCAGTGGTGCAGCTTGTTGATAGGTGTGCGCAGCGCGCAAGACCAGCCCGTCGGCGTGGCGCGGGCCGACGATCTGCAGCCCGATCGGCAGTCCGGCCGCGGTAAAGCCGCACGGTACCGAGCAGGCTGGCTGACCGGTCATGTTGAACGGGTAGGTAAAGGGGGTCCAGCTCGGCCAGCGCGGGTCGGACCACCCCTCCGGCACCTCCAGTCCGGCGCCAAAGGCAGGAATCGGCAGCGCCGGGGTCACGAGCAGATCGTAGCGCTGATGGAAGCGGCTCATCTGCTCATTGAGTGCGGCCCGCTCGTTCATCGCCTGCAGGTAGTCGAGCATGGAGCGCTCGCGCACGCTTGCTACGGCCTCAATCAAGGCCGGGTCCATCTCGGAGTGTTGTGCCTCGGGGATGGTGCGCAGGGCGTTCGCCGCACCGCCGAAGAAGAGCAGGTCGAAGGCCTCGCGGGGGTCGCTGAAGCCGGGGTCGACCTCGTCGACGACGGCCCCGAGCGCTTCGAGCGTGCGGGCGGCCGCGGCGACCGCAGCGGCGATCTCCGGATCGACATCGACGTAGCCGAGCCTGGGGCTAAAGGCGATGTGCAGACCACGGATACCGCCCTCAATCGCGGCGAGATAGTCTTGCTGCGTCGGCGGCAGGGTAGGATCGCGCGGATCGCTCTCGGCAAGGACGTTCATCAGCAGCGCGGCGTCTTCGACCGTCCAGGTCATCGGCCCGGGGTGGGCGAGGGTGCCGAACGGGCTCGCCGGCCAGATCGGGATGCGTCCCTGGGTCGGCTTATGGCCGACGATGCCGGAGAAGCCGGCGGGGATGCGGATCGAGCCGCCGGCATCGGTGCCGAGGGCCAGCGGCCCCATGCCGAGGGCGACCGAGGCGGCGCTGCCGCCGCTTGAGCCGCCGGCGGTCTTGCTTGTGTCGAAGGGGTTTCTGGTGACGCCGTAGCAGGGGCAGTCGGTGACCCCTTTCCAGCCGAGTTCCGGGGTGGTCGTCTTGCCCAGCGGCACAAAGCCGTGGCGGCGCAGTGCTGCGACCGCGGGGGCGTCGAGCTCCCACGGTCCGCGCGGATCGACCGTCTTCGAGCCTTTAAGATTCGGCCACCCGCGGGTGAGAAAGACGTCTTTGATGGCGATCGGCACGCCGTCCAACAGCCCCATCGGCTGCCCGTAGTGGTAGCGCTGTTCGCTGGCGTAGGCAGCGACTAGAGTCGCTTCCTCGTCGACGAGGCAAAAGGCGTTGACTCGGTCGTTGTAGCGCTCGATGCGGCTCAGGGCGGCCTCGGCGGCATCGACCGGCGAGAGGGAGCCGTCGCGGAAACAGCGCAGCAGCATCGTCGCGCTCATATTGGCGATCGCATCGATTGCATCGGACCCACCGCACGAGCAGCCGCAGCCGCCTTCTTCGCCGGCGATCTCGGGGGCCTCGTCGGCCGCTGCGGTCACGCGGTCGGTGGCAGCGCTCTCAGCGGCGGCTTGGGTGGCCGATTTGCGGCAGCACTTTTTGTCCTTTTTACTCTTTTTGCTCTTTTGGCTCATGGGTCGTGTTGGTCCGTGCGGTTAATCAGCTGAAAAAAGTGGTACAAGCAGGCCTGAAGAGGTCCAAATGAGTGGTCTCGAGTGGTGCGATCGGCTCATTCGGGCGGTGATGCAGTGGGGGGCGCTGGGGCAGCGGAGGCACTAGGGCCGCTCTCTGTCGCGGTATCGGGGGGTACGTAGCCGCGCTCCTTATCGACGACGTTGCGCAGCGATGAGCCGGCGAGCCAGCGTTCGAAGTTATCGATAAACTGCTGAATCAGCGCCGAGCGCCAGCCGATGAAATCGCCGGCCATATGATGCGAGATCAAGACGTTGTTCATGGCCCAGAGGGGGTGTTCTGGCGGCAGCGGCTCCTCCTCGAAGACATCGAGTGCCGCCCCGGCGATCTCACCGTTGCGCAGCGCGTTGACCAGATCCTCGGTGACGACGATCGGGCCGCGCCCGATGTTGATCAGCTTCGCGCCCTTGGCCATGGCTCGGAAGGCCTCGGCGTTAAACAGCCCGCGGGTTGTCGCCGTCAACGGTGCGGCGATGACGACGTAGTCGGCAAGGCCGAGCTGTTCATGCAGCGCATCGGGGCCGTAGACAGCGGTAAAGTCGCTGTCGTGGTCACGTTCGCGGCTGGCGATCCCGGTCACCTGCATGCCGGCGGCGCGCAGCAGGCGGGCGATCTGCCGCCCGATCGAGCCGGCCCCGACTACAAGCGCGTGTTTATCTTGAATGCGTTGCGTCTCGCGGTGGCGCCACTCGCGCCGTTCCTGCAGTGCCAGGGTTGTTCGCAAGTCCTTCGCGAAGAAAAGAATCATGCCGAGTACGGTCTCGGCGATGGCGCGATCGAAAATGCCGCGGGCGTTGGTGACCGGCACGGTCGATTCGATCAGCTCGGGAAAGAGCAGGGCATCGACCCCGGCGCTGGTGGCGTGGACCCACTGCAGGCGCCGGGCGTAGGGCCACGCCTCGGCGACAATGCGGGTGCGAAAATCGGTCACCAGCAGGATGTCGGCATCGGCGATCGCCGCGATCAGTCCCTCACGGCTCGTCGCATGGTGGATGCGGGCCCGTCCGTCGAGGCGTTCGAGCCCCGGCGGGGGCGCCTCTTCGGCGGCAGTCAGGAGGGCAATAACGGGTTTTGCGTCGCTCGGCATGACGCTCGATTCTCCGATGATGGCAATTTACTGTACCGTAAGCACGGTAGCGAGAGTATGGTTGGGTTACAAGGGGCTGTGAGGCCGTTCGGGGTGATCCTGTTCATGTGGTGCCTCTCTGAGGGCGGTTGTACCCGCGCCCGGTACCCGTCTCCGCTAGGGCTTGAGCGGATGCAG
This sequence comes from Halorhodospira abdelmalekii, assembly GCF_016583625.1. GTDB lineage: Bacteria > Pseudomonadota > Gammaproteobacteria > Nitrococcales > Halorhodospiraceae > Halorhodospira > Halorhodospira abdelmalekii. Next base: position 92,669 of record NZ_NRRN01000002.1, read on the forward strand.
CGGAAGGCCGCACTAGAGTGTCTGCAAAGAGTGGCGATAGAAGAGTAGCAGAGTGGGTGCTAGAGATCGGTGGCCGTAGCAGTGTGGCCGTAGCAGTGTGGCCGTAGCGATGTGATGTAGAGTCGTCGTGGCGATGACAGCATAAGGAGCGAACTGTGGCAGTACGATCCGAAGAGCTTGAACTGGATACCGACGATATCCGTGAACCGGCCTGGAGCCCCTCGGTACGGGCGCTGCCGATCCCCGGTATCCGCCGGATGGTCAACATGGCTGCGGAGATGGACGATGTCATCCACCTCTCGATCGGCCAGCCCAATTTTCCCGTCCCCGAGCACGTCCTGGAGGCCCATATTCAGGCGCTGCGCGACGGCAAGACCGGCTATACCATGGATGCCGGCCTGCCGCAGCTGCTCGAGGCGGTAGCCGAGTACTACAGCGCGCTCTACGATCGGCCGCTGGTGCCGGAAAATGTCCTGATCACCACTGGCGCGACCGAGGCGATGTACCTGGCCATTGCCGCGACCGCTGCACCGGGGCGGCAGTTCTTGGTGCCCGATCCGACCTTTCCGCTCTATGCGCCGCTGATCCGCATGAATGGCGCCGAAGTGAAAGCGATCCCGACTCGCGCCGAGCACGGCCATCAGCTCGATCCGCAGGAGGTGATCGACAACATCGGTATGCGCACCTTCGGCATTATTCTCAATTCGCCGAGCAATCCGACCGGGACGGTCTATCCCAAGGAGACGATCGAGGCGATTGTTCAGGAGGCCGCCTACCGCGGCGTCTACGTCTTCAGCGATGAGGTCTACGACCACTTGGTGCTCGACGAGATGGAGTATCCGAGCGTGCTGCGCTGCACCTCCGATCTCGACCACGTCATGGTGGTCTCGAGCCTATCGAAGACGTTCAGCATGGCTGGGCTGCGCATCGGCTGGCTGATCTCCAGCCAGGGGGCGATCAAAAAGCTGCAACGCTTCCACATCTTTACGACGACGGTGGCCAATACCCCGGCGCAGTGGGCGGGGGTCGCGGCCCTACGGGGCGGCCCCGACTGCGTCGCCGAGATGCTGCAGGCCTATCGTGCCCGCCGCGATCGTATTGTCGAGCTGGTCAGCAATACCCCCCATCTGACCAGCTACCGGCCGCAGGGCGCCTTCTACCTCTTCCCCTCGTTGCCGAGCAACACCGACGGGACGAACCTGGCCACCCGCATGCTCAAAGAGACCGGTGTCTGCGTCGTCCCAGGAGACGCCTTCGGCGACAGCTGTCCGAATTCGCTACGGATCAGCTACTCAGCCTCCATGGAGGATATCGAGCGGGCCTTCGAGCGCATCATCCCGTGGATGGAGCGCCAGGAGCTTTGACATCGTCCCCACGGCTAAACCACGGCTAATAAAGCCGTGAGGCGCGCGCGCCAGCTTGGTGAGCGGTTGGCAGGTCTCTAGAGCAGGCCGACCTGCAGCTTGGCCGCCTCCGACATCCGCTCCTGGCTCCACGGCGGCGAGAAGACCAGCTGCACCGAGGTCGTTGCTACGGTCGGCACCATCTCGACCTTGACCCGGATGTCGTGGGCGAGAATGTCGCCCATCCCGCAGCCGGGGGCGGTCAGCGTCATGTCGATATCGACGTGGCGGTACCCCTCGCCGTCTTTGGTGATGTCGCAGCGGTAGATCAGACCTAAATCGACGACGTTGACCGGGATCTCCGGGTCGTAGCACGTCGCCATCTGCTCCCAGATGATCTGCTCGACATCGGCATCGCTCGCTCCCTCCGGCAGCTGCGGCGGTGTCGGTGGCTCCTTGCCGATGGCATCGGCGTTGGTGCCGTCGATGCGAAAGAGGTGGCCCTGCAAGAAGACGGTATAACTGCCGCCTAGCGCTTGTGTCAGCACCCCTTCGGCCCCGGCCGGGATGGTGCCCGAGTCGCCGGCGGGGATGACGACGGCCTCGCAGTCGCGCTCGAAGACGACAGGTTCGCCGCGCGGAACGTACATAGTTGCCCCCGGTTGGTTTGAGCATAACACCGCAGTAACGGCCTTAAGAGATCGCGCCAATCGCCCTAAAAATCAGCTAAACTCCTGCTAATCAAGCGAGTACGCGATGGCTCTGTGAGGTCTCTACGTGCGGCTGGATCTGTTCAGCCCCCTGATCAATCCCCCGAGTCACCGAGCAACCACATCGAGGCTCTGGGGCACTTTTTCTCACTCTAACAAAATCGGGGTAGCAAAGTCTGCATGTATTTGTCTGGCCTCACCCATCGGGCAGCGGCAGTAGGTAAGCATCATTGATGCGGGCACGAAACCGCAGCTTGGAGCCTCTAACCGCTGTTACCGAAAGCGATCGCTTCCACTTCAGTGGCTGTTACTTTAGTGGCGACTGCGCCCGCTGGGATCGGTTATCACTTTAATGTTCGTCGCCGTCCGGACCCTCCAGGATGAAGCACTCACGGTAGTCGGGGCAGTCGCCGCAGATCGGCGATTTGCAAATCAAAATGCCCTCCTGGGTGCACAACCAGCGGTAGAAAAACTTCTTCCAGCGCATGTTGTTGGTGTTTTGCTCGGCCAGGGTGGGAAAGTGTCGCTGGAGCATGGTCGAGAGCTGGGTACGCTCATCCAGGCCCAGGCTGTGCCACAAGTGGCCCGGTTGCAGGGCGCGGCGGGCAACGATGTAGGCGAGCCATAGCCCCTCGCGGGTGTCGTGACGGCGGTTCTCAAGCAGCAGTCCGCGCAGATCGGCCTCTTCGATGGCGCCCTCACCGGGGTCGTGATCCCAGCGGATGTGTGGCGCCACGCTGGAGAAGTCGGGGAAGCTGTGCTCAAGCAGCTCGCTTAGCAGATCGGCCGGCAGCCCCAGCGAGGCGTTTAAGGAGGGGGCAGTCGAGCGCTCGATCTCCTCCAGTGCCCGCTCCAGGGCGCAAGCCAATACGTGGCGATCAAAGGGCTCGCCCTCACCAGGCAGGGCGAGTAGAGTGTTGCGTCGTTCGGTCTCCATCGCGGTGTGATCTCCACCATTTCGTGAGGATGGCCGAGGAGGGTGGATGTTCAAAGGCTTAGCGGAGTGGTCCGCTGTTTGACCAGCACGGGAGGGAGAGAGTGGGTCTCCTTGGGGCCTGCGACGAAGTGGCTGCAGAGTAGATCGCAGAGTTCGCGAACGGCGCCGTAACCGCCCGGCTGTTCTAGCAGCAGGTCGATGTGAGCGATGACATCGGGATGGCTGTCCTGCGGGCCGACGGCGCAGCCAGCGAGTTCCAGACAGGGGCAGTCATTGATATCGTTGCCGACGTAGACGGTCTCCTCGGCGCTTACTTGGTGCTCATCAAGCCACCGAAGCAGGGCGCTGCGCTTATCGTCGATCCCTTGCAGTACCGGCAGGCCCAGTTTTTCGCAGCGGGTCGTGACCACCGGGTTGCGCTCCTTAGAGAGCACCAATAGCGGTACGCCGGTGCTGCGCAGCAGACCGATCCCCATACCGTCACCGCGGGAGCAGCGTACGCTCTCGACGCCGTGCTCACTGACCCAGACGCCGTTATCGGTAAAGACGCCGTCGAAATCGAAGACCACTGCACCGATGCGCTCAGGCAGGGCTTCAAGCGCTTGTTGGGCGCCCAGGTGAGGTGCGAGCAGGTGCGCTAGTTGCAGCGTCTCGGCGTCGGTGACCTCAAGGGCGCGCGCCGCGGCCGATTCATAGAGCGTCGTGGGGCGTTCTCTCCATCCTTCTTGCTCGTTCCAGTGGTCTGGCTCGCCGGCCGGAGGGCAACCGGCGGCTGTGCGAACGGCGTAGACCGAGCCCGCTTCGCGGTAGGTGGTCGGGAATGCGGCAGTGCCGACCGTGCTCTTGGGGGCATCAGGATCGGGGGCGGAGAGGGAGAGCGGCGCAAACCGGTCGGCAGCGGCAGCCGTGGGTTGCCACAGGGCACTACTGGTGGCAACAGCGGCGAAGGCGGCGTCGGCCCCGGTGGAAAAAAGCCGCTCCAGGGTGCCGTCGATGTCGCTCGCCGCGACAAAGGGGGCGCTCCAGCGCAGCAGGGCGATGAACTCGGGAGGAGGCGAGGCCAAGTGCGAGTGCGCGCGGGCAAAGGCCGCGGCCGCGGCGAAGGGCGAGGTCGTCGATGCGGCGGCTGCGGCGACGACATGGGCGCCGTAGTGGCGTGCCGTAGCGGCGATCTCGGTACTCTCTGTGCTGACAAAGACCTGAATGATTCCGCGGGCGCGCCGCGCTGCTAAGATGGCGCGGCCGATGAGCGGATGGCCACCGACGCGGCAGAGAGTCAGGTCAGGTTCGCCCGGCCTCGGTACGGCAGCAGGGATGACGGCCCAGGAGACGGGCCAAGCAGGGTGGTTTGATTGGCTAGCCATAGTGGCCCGATTATGAACTACTTCCGCCAAGCTACGCTATGGTGTGAGTTTCGCGCTTCTATAGACGTGCCGACTTATCCAGAGGATGCCCCGGTCTTACCACCTTCCAGGCATTGTCCGGTTCCCGTCGGCCGGTTCCCGACCGGATAAAGCCCACTCCACAGGGCTTCCCCTAGCTGCGAGCTACTCGCCTCCGTTCTGGTGGTGGTTAGAAGAGATACCCCACACTGCGCGCACTCCTATTGAGGGGGGGCTGTCGATGCGAATGGTCCACCCAAAGTGCTCACACAGTCGCCTGACCAAGAGCAAGCCGCGTCCGCCATCGCCCTTGCCATCGTTCGCCGATTGGCTGTTGGGCGTACACCGATCGGTGGCCGTGCGCGGATCCGCAAACGGCAGGTTGGTCGGCAGCCCACAACCATTATCGGCGATCTCCACTTCGGTATCGCGCAGCGTGATGGTCACCTTGGTTGCGCCACTGTGCTCTAGGGCGTTGCCGATTAGGTTGCTTAACAGGGTCAGTACGGCAATTCGCGGGGCGACGACCTGCAAATTGGCCTGATAGCACCGTGCCAGGTCGATACCGCGACGCTCCGCCAGCGGCGCGAACTCATCCAGCAACTCGGTAACGACCTGATTGATCTCGATACGTTCCTCTTGGTGGCGAGTCGAGGCGCGGCGTGCGATCAACAGCAAGACCTCTACCGTATCGTGCATGCGGCGTGCGGCTAGTTGAATACGGGTTGCCGCCTCTCGTTGGCGTGGGGTCGTTTGGCGATCCAGTTCAATCAGCTCAGCGGCATTCAATATCACAGAGAGCGGATTACGCAGTTCGTGGCTGACATCGGCAGAGAAGGCACGCTCACGCTCAAGACCATCACTGACATCGCTTCGATAGCGATCCAGAGCGCGAGCCAAAGCGCCGATTTCATCATCCTTGATACCCTCAGCAAAAGTGGGGACCGGTTCGCCGCGCCGCTGTCGCGCCAAGCGTTCGGAGAGGGTGAGCAGTGGCGAGAGCAGTCGGTTGGCTAAGGAGAAGCTAAGAAACAGGGCCAGATAGAGGGTGAGCAACGCTCCCACGCCCACCGCGATCACGCCGGCACGTTCGCGAGCCTCCATCAGCGAGATGTCCTCAATGACCGCAAATCGTCCCTCGGGCGTGGTGCGCAGAGCAATCGCCCAGACCTGACCATCTGCCTCCCATTCGTGCAGTCCATCGGGCAGCTCAAAAAGCTCAGCAGGCAGGTGATCCATACGCAAGTTAGTCAAAACCTGTGTTTGCGGCGCTGTCGCCGGTCGCCGCAGAGCGTACTCATGGGGCGAGGAGGTGATCTCATCTAAGTATTCGTGCAATCCTGAAGCGACAATACGCTCCTCGCTCAGGTGGCTGAGAAAGAAAATCGCCCCCGCCAGCAAAGGCCCGAGCAGCAACCCGAGGCCGACAAAGGCAACGACAATACGCCCTCGTAAACTGCGTCTCGGATCAAGCTTCATCAGTTAATCGGTAGCCGATGCCGCGGACGGTATGGATAAGGCGGTCGCTTGCCCCTGCATCGACAACACGCCTTAAGCGATGAATATAGGTACGCAGTGCGTCGGACTCAGGCGGTTCATCCCCCCACAGTGCTCGCTCCAAGCGCTCTCGGGTGACCACCGCCGGAGAGGCTTGCATCAGCAGTTGTAAAATCTGGAAATCGAGACGGGTCAGGCGCAGCGGTCGGCCGGCGCGCTTGACCTGCCGCGTCTGCTCATCGAGCAGCAGATCGGCGACCTGTAACTGTCCGCTGCCTAGAGTCCCCTGTGCACGGCGCAACTGCGCGCGTAAGCGACTCTCGATCTCGCGCAGTGCTACCGGTTTTACCAGATAGTCATCGGCACCCAGATCGAGCAGCCCGACCTTATCTTCCAGCTCAGAGCGCGCTGTTAAAGCGACGATTGGCAATGTATATCCCTCTGCCCGTAGCCGTCGACACAACTCCACGCCATCCATGTCCGGTAGCCCCAGGTCGAGAATCAAGGCGTCCGGGTGACTCGTTGCCACGATGTGTAGCGCACTCAGGCCGCTACCAGCGACATCGACAAGGTGACCCTGGTCGCTGAGGAAATCAGCGATATTAGCCGCTAGATCGGCGTGATCCTCAACGATCAAAACATGCATGGTCTTTTTCCTGCCTGCCTGCCATTTCACAACGCTTTCACATCCCTGCGACAAAGCTTTTACACCTCGCTCGTTAAGCTCGACAGGACGCAACAGAGGCGTCTCTCGTCGGCTCGCCAGAGCGTCGCCCCCGCTCGTAGGAGATCTGTATGGCCTCTAGCTTCCCTAGCTTCCTCGTCCAGAGCAACGCTAACGCTCAAGCGCTGCACGATATCGTACGCGGCGTTGCGCACGTGCTCCATGCCGCTGCCTTGCGCGCTGTGCGCCGCCACCGGATCTGGCCCGTGATCCCTGGGGTCTTCTATCGACACCGGCAGATGCCGCCGCAGCGCATGGTGAGGGCCAGCCAGGAGTTGGGCATTCGTACGGTTATCGATTTGCGCAACGATCCGCGCCTCGTGGAGCGCGAGCGCACGGCGCTGCAGGCAGCCGGCATAGATCATTACCACCTGCCGTGTCGGCAAATCCCCGAGCCAGAAGTGATCGATCAGTTCTTGACGATTGTGGCTGACCCGCATCGCCAGCCGGTAGCGCTTCACTGCAAGCACGGCGTTGGCCGCACCGGTGTCTTAACCGCCATCTATCTGATGGAGCACCTTGGCTATAGTAACGAAGCGGCCCGACGCTACGCGCGCCGTTGCGGAGGCGTCCGCAGCTTCGCTAGCCCGCGTCGTAAAGGGACCTTTCTGCTCAACTACGCCCCGCGAAAAGACTCAAGGGTCGCCACTCCTGCAGCTGCCCCCGCAGCGGTGAGTGCAGAAGCCATAGCACAGCTGCCATAGCGAGCTTGCGTCCGCGGCTGTGGAAGATCGGTGTTCTCGAGTACAATAGAGGCCATCATCGGCTTTACTTGATCTGCGCAGGCGCCCGTGACCATCGTCTCCCACCGTTACCAATTCGTCTTCGTTAAAACGCGCAAAACGGCGGGTAGCTCGTTGGAACTGGCCCTTGCTAAGCACCTTGGGCCTGACGATGTCATTACCCCGGTCGCCGAGCGGATGCGCGCACGACTCGGCTTTCCTGGGCCGCAGAACGACCGTCTAGCGGTCAATGCGCGCCCCGATCGCATCGTCCGACGGCTACGTGGCTATGCCAGTGATGCGCAGTGGGAGCAGGGACGATACTGGCGGCAAGTCGTGCGCGATGGCCTGCCGGCCTACTGCCATCAGCATATGAGTGCGCAGCGGCTGCGTCAGCAACTTGGGGCGCAGCGGTGGCGGAACTACTTTACGTTTACCATTGAGCGCAATCCCTACGCTCTTGCAGTCTCCCGTTACCGATACCGCCACCGGCAAAAGAAGGCCCCGGACTCTTTCCGTGCCTTCCTCGACTCTGGGATTATGGCGCGCAAGAGCAATTTTCGTCTCTATAGCGACGGCGCACGTCCGCTCGTTGATCGTATCGTGCGCTATGAGAACTTGCGCGAGGAGCTGACTGCCGTCAGTGAGCAGATCGGCTATCCGGAGGATATCGGCGCCATCATGGCCGATATCCACACCAAGGGCAGCGGAGCCAAGGTCGATTATCGTGAATACTATGACGACGCCTGCCGCGAGATCGTCGCCCGCGAGTGCGCCCGTGAGATCGAGTGGATGGGCTATCGCTTCTAATGTCAACGCCGACGCCGCTGGAGCCGATGCGCCTGCCATCGTCACTGACCGAACGCGTGTATGCAGCGGTGGCGGAGGATTCGTGCATCGCCTACCGATTCGATGACGGCGATGAAGGCGATGACGAGCGGGCGCTTTGGGTGACCGATGCACAACATTTGACGCCGACAGCTTTTGCGGAGTTGTTGGTGCAATGGGAGGCGGCGTTGCCGCACCGCGGCGAACTGCTGCATGACCGACGTCGGCATACGGTCTACCGGCTTGAGACCGCTGAATTCGGTCCGGTGGTCCTTAAGTACACGAACCCGGGCAAGACCAAACGACGCTCGGCGGTGGCAGCGTGGCTGACCGGGCGACGCCTTCATCGTGCACTGCCCGGTGCCGTCGCCGAGCCGTTGGCGGCGGTTGATCGTTACCGGGGGAACGCACGGGCGGGCGATCAAGGAAACGATCAGGCGAACGAGGTGGTTACGGCGTGTCTGGTCTGTCGCTACATCGATGCGCACCCTCTCGATGAGGCGGTGATGGCCGAAGATCTGCACGCTGGGGAGCTTGCAGGGCGCATCGGCCGTTTTCAGGCGCGCTTGCATCGCAGCGGACTCCATCTGAAGGATTGCCGACTGGGTAATCTCTTGATGGTGACCGAGGCCTCGGCAGTGCGGAGTCAGTGGGCGGAGGCGGGGTCGGACGACAACGAAGGGTTGACTATTGTCGATTTGGAGGCGTTGGCCGAGGGTGAACCTACGCCTTTTAACGCTGCCCGCTTACTGCTCAAGTTGCGTCTCGCACCAGGCGATTTTGCCCGGGTTTGGGCGGCCTACGTGCGTGAGCGTGGCGAAGAGCTGAGCGCTGCCGAGCGGTTGCTGCTGTGGTGGCTCTACTGGCCGCTGCGGTGTGTTCGGCACCATCTGGTGCGTTTCAATCGACGTCGGCTGCGGCCGCTTCTAGGGAAGACGCGTCACGGTCTGCCGGTCGATCGCGCCCAACACCGCGAGTAGGATCTGCATGTCGAGTATCGTCCCCAAAGAATTGATTCTGCATATCGGTTTTAACAAGACCGCAAGCACCTGGCTGCAGCGCTACGTCTTCCCGCAGCTTGCACAGGTGCACTATCTAGGGCGGGGCCGCGAGCCGGTGCCGGGGCTGCGCGACGGTTGGCTGCGCCAGCGACCGGCGTATCAGGTTCTCGGTCTGCCGCCGGCGCAGTGGCAGCAGCGAGCCGAGGCGGCAGCACGAGCTTTTGTTGCCGCTGCTGTCGATGAGCGACCGGGGCTGGTCTCGCATGAGCGCATGAGCGCACCGTGGCGGTTTTTTGGTGAGCGGGGAAAGCCCTTCCGTCACCCTTCGACCTTGTTCGAGAGCCTGGCGCAGCTTCGCGAGGCTGCCGAGCGGATCGGCATCGAACGCCTCGCCGTGCTCTTTTTGATTCGTCGTCAAGAGACGTATCTGCCGTCGTTCTACGCTGAGCGGAGCGATCGGATCGGCCATGCCGGACAGCGCGACTTCGAGGCGCAGCTAGGGCGAATTCTCGATCGTGACTACGCAACCCAGGGAGCCTTTCTCGACTATGCCCAGACGGTTGAGGGCCTGCGGCAAGTGTTGCCAGCGCAAGACTTGCTGGTGATGCCTTTCGAGCGGTTGCAGCAGGAGCCGGAGTGCTTTCTCAGAGCGCTTTGCAGCTTTATCGGCGAGGACTTTGCCGGGCTCAGCACCCGTGTCGAGCCGGGAAGACGTGGACGGCAGCGAACTGGAGGGCGTCCGAACAGCTGGCAGCTGCGTCGCCGCCGCGGCGGCGTAGTGCGCCCGGCAGCTCTGCGCCGTCGCTTAGGCCTCGATGCTGAGCGCACCGAAGTCACCCTCACCGCCGAGCTCGGCGAGCGGATTCGTTCAGTCTACCGGCCTGCAAATCAGCAATTGGCAGAGGTCGATCCTGCTCTCGCTGAGAGTTTGGCGACCTACGGCTACCTCGAGTGAGCTCAACGGGCTCGATAAGGTCGGTGCGATTGAACAGTTAGATGGAGGTGATGGGTGCAGTGGTGGGTGCAATGGAAAGGGGGCGATCAGCGATAGGTCGATGGGCCAGCGAGACGGGTGAGGGCTGCCTTGCCTTTTGTAGACGCTCCCCCTAGCATAGGGCGGCATCGGTCCAGCGCGAAACTGGTCGGTTACAAGTCATCCTGGGAGAGGTCGTGTATATCCACGAGCGCTTGTTTGACCTAAAGCGACCCGTTAAGCGGTGGATCATGTTGGGGGCCGATGCGCTCATGCTCCCCGTTGCTTTGTGGGCCGCGTTTGCGCTCAGCTTGAGCACGCCCACCCCCGAGGTGCTGCCCGCCTACGCTTGGCTCTTCGTGGTGATCCCGCTCTGTGCCCTGCCGATCTTCGCCGTGTTTGGATTGTATCGCGTGGTGGTGCGCTACATGGGGCCAGAAGCGGTCATGGCAGTCCTTAAGGGGGTGACGGTCGCGGCCTTGCTCTTTGCGGTCGTTGCCACCCTGGGGCGGCTCGATGGTGTGCCTCACGCGACGTTCCTGATCTTTTGGCTAGTGGCATTGCTCATGGTTGGAGGCTCGCGCTTCATTGTGCGCGCCTGGTTTCAATCCGTTGCCAAGCGCAAGGAAGACAAAAAACCGGTGGCGATTTACGGGGCCGGCCCGGACGGAATTCAATTGGCCTCTAGCCTAGATAGCGGATTAGAGTATCAGCCGGTTGCCTTCGTCGATGACAATCCGGCCAAGCAGGGAACGGTGATCTCGGGGTTGCCGGTCGAGTCGCCGCAGCAGCTCCCCGGCCTCATCAAGCGTCACAAAGTGATGCACGTCCTGCTTGCTATGCCGCGGCTGTCACGGGCGCGCCGGCGCGAGATCGTCGGCCGTCTTGAGCCGTTGCGTGCCCACATCCTCACGGTCCCGAACCCAAACGATCTGCTCTCCAAGCGGGCGCGCCTCGATCAGGTGCGCGAGGTTGAGATTGAGGATCTGCTTGGCCGTGACTCGGTGGTTCCGCGAGTCGATCTCTTAGCAACCTGCATCACGGGCAAGGCGGTAATGGTTACAGGGGCCGGTGGTTCAATAGGCTCTGAGTTGTGTCGGCAGATCTTGCGTCTACGGCCGCAACGCCTGGTTTTGCTGGAGCGCTCGGAGTACGCCCTCTACAATATTGAGCGCGAGTTGCGTTCACAAATTGCTGGTTTCTCCGACTGGGTTGAGCTGCAGGCGGTCCTCGGTGACGTCGCCGATGGGGTCCGTATGGAAGCGCTTATGCGCGGTTTTGGCGTCGATACGGTTTACCACGCTGCAGCCTATAAGCACGTTCCGATGGTGGAGGGCAATTCGGTCGAGGGCGTGCGTAACAACGTCTTCGGCACGCTGAATCTAGCGAGTGCTGCGGCACAGGTGGGAGTTAGACACTTTGTCCTGATCAGTACCGATAAGGCTGTGCGCCCCTCGAACGTCATGGGGGCGACGAAGCGTCTGGCTGAACTCATTTTGCAGGCTTTGGCCCGTCAGCCCGATATCAGAACCCGCTTCTCTATGGTGCGCTTTGGTAACGTCCTGGACTCCTCGGGGTCGGTCGTGCCGCTGTTTCGCGAGCAGATTAAGCAGGGGGGGCCGGTGACCGTGACCCACCCTGAAGTGACTCGCTACTTCATGACCATTTCGGAGGCGGCCTCGCTGGTCATCCAGGCCGGCTCGATGGCCGAGGGCGGAGAGGTCTTTGTGCTCGATATGGGGGAGCCGGTCCGGGTGCTTGATCTTGCCAAGCGTTTGATTCGCCTCTCCGGCTTTGAAGAGCGGACGCAGGAGAATCCGCAGGGCGATATCGAGATCCGGTTCATCGGGCTGCGCCCCGGTGAGAAGCTGTACGAGGAGTTGCTGCTTGGGCGCAAGGTGATGGGGACCGAACACCCGATGATCATGCGTGCTCAAGAGGCTTATTTGCCGTGGTCCGCGCTCTGTGAACTGCTGCAGACGCTGCGCGATGCCTGTGATCGGTTCGATGGTCGGCGAGTGCGGAGTGCGCTAGCGGCAGCGGTGGAAGGCTACGAGGTCATCAGGCCGGTCGAGGGCTTGCTGGTCTGGGATTGGGTGCAGCATACAGGCTCGGAGACGCCGGCGGAGAGGGTTGCCGAGGTGGCAGCGGAGTTCGCCGCTACGGAGAACGAGACGGCCGCGGAGCGCTTCTGCGTGGGGATCGACTTCTCGACGGATTATGCCGAACGCTACCGGGACGTGCGCGCGTAACGTAAGGAACGGTGCTAGTCGGCAGGGACGGCTTGCCGGAGGATTCGGTATAGCGTGCGCCCGATGATGCGGATGTCTTCGCGCACCGACTGTCGCCTGACGTACTCAGCGTAGCGGTTGAGTTTGTGCGGCAGGATCTCTTCGATATACGCCCGGTGCGGATCCTCATGCCGAGCCAGAATTTTGCTTTCATCGAGCATCTCCAGTGAGGCGTAATCGGTTATCCCCGGGCGAACGGAGAGCACCAGGTCGTGCAATGCGGCTGGGTAGTGGGCGACATACTCCGGCACTTCGGGGCGTGGGCCGACCAGGCTCATGCGCCCGCGTACGACATCGATCAATTGCGGCAACTCATCGAGTTTATAGCGGCGCAGGAGATGCCCAGCACGGGTGATGCGGCGATCCTCTCCGATCGTCAGCCGCCCGACCGCTTCGCTGCCGGTGCGCATGGTACGGAACTTAAAGATATGAAAAGGCCTGCCGTACTGTCCGATGCGGAGTTGTCGAAAAAAGACCGGTCCGGGCGAGTCGAGTTTGATCCAGAGTGCGATGCCGATAAGCAGTGGGGCGAGCAGGCAGAGTCCGATGCTCGCGGTGACTAGGTCAAAGAGGCGCTTGAGTGTGAGTGATTCGCGTCTCGCCATATGCGCAGACCCTTATCGACTCACAATCTGTCGGACCGCCGCAATCACGCGGGCGGCGTCGGCATCGCTCATCGCGGTATAGAGTGGCAGGGTGACCTCCTGCTCAAAGAGCCGTTCGGCAATGGGGAAATCGGCCGCCGTTACGCCGCAGTAGTCACGCCAGTAGGGGTGCCGGTGCAGCGGAATAAAGTGTACCGAGCAGCCGATGCCGCGTGCAGCCATCGCGGCAATAAAATCGTCTCGGTTGATTTCGGCCTCTGGTGCTAGCCGGATCGGATAGAGGTGCCACGCCTGCATCTCCCCCACCGGAGCGGTTGGCGGCAGGATCAGCGGCAGTCCCGCTAGGCCGTCTGCGTAACGCGCCGCGAGGGCTTGCCGGCGAGCGTGCAACGCAGGCAAGCGGGCCAATTGCTGAAGCCCGAGGGCGGCGGCGATATCGCTCATGTTGTACTTAAAGCCGGGGGCGATGACTTCGTAGTACCAGTCGGCGGACGGGGTGCGGTGGCGCTCGAAGCTATCGTGGCTGATCCCGTGCAGACGCATCGTGCGGGCCCGGTTGGCCAACGCCTCATCGAACGTCACCAACATGCCGCCCTCGCCAGTGGTGATGGTCTTATTGGCGTAAAAGCTAAAGATGGTGGCGGCGCTCGGCAGGGTGCCGATCAACTGGCCTCGCCAAGTGCTTGGCAGGGCGTGGGCGGCATCCTCAATCAGGGCGACGGCGTGGCGCTCCGCTAGCCGTTGCAAGGCCGACATATCGCAGGCTAAACCGGCGAAGTGGACCGGCATGATCGCGCGAGTGCGGGGCGTAATGGCGGCGGCGACTGCCACTGGGTCGATGTTGAAGGTCCGCTCATCGACATCGACCAAGCGTGGTGTGGCGCCTAGATAGCGCACCACCTCGGCGGTAGCGGTGAAGGTGTAGTCGGGGACGATGACCTCATCGCCGGGTCCGATGCCAAGCGCCTCTAGTGCCAGGTGCATCCCGGCAGTTGCCGAGTTGACGGCGACGCAGTGCGGTGTTCTGCCGCGACCAGCCAGGTAGGCAGCAAAGCGCGCCTCAAAGGCCCGGGTTCGGGGTCCGCTCGTGACCCACCCCGAACGCAGAGCGGCGACCACTTCGGTGATCTCAGCCTCACCGATATCGGGGCGGGCGAAAGGCAGAAAGTCACTGCGGCTCACGTCTTACTCCTTGGATGTTTACCACTCACAGTGGGCCTCGTAGGTTGACAAAGGATAGAGCGGATGGAGCCCGACTGCGATCAGTCGTCCCGTCTGGGGGTGCGCCTCGCGCTGCGAGTCAATCAGCGCTTGCATCCTTTTATAGTCCGCTGGCGTGATGCAGGTCGCATCGATTTTTCGCCGGATACGCCTCGATACTGTATGGGAGGCAGCGGAGTAGCTCGGATCGGGTACACGCCACCCCTCGCCGTAGCAGCCGGTCAGAATCTTCTCGGGGTGGCGGGGGATCTCAACCGGCTCTCCGCGCAGCCGCACAGTTTGTGTCGGCAGGCAATCGTCTGGTGTCAGCGGCAGAGAGGTTTGCGGAGGGGTCCAGAGCGCGCCCTCTGCGTACCAGATTGGATGCACATCAAGTTGCACATCGGGCGGATCCTCTTGACAGCGCAGACGAAAGAGACGGCCGTTGCGGTTGAAGCTGCAAGTGAAGCCAGCGAGCACCAACTCGACCACTATCTGCATCGTCTCCTGTTTCACGGCGGCGGCGCTGCGCTGCTGCGATAGGTAGCCGACATCGAAGTCGTCGTCGCCGGGGATGAAGTCGCCTTCGCGGACTTGGCCGAGGAGGGTGCCGTACATCAGCAGCAGGGGCGTGTTGAGCCTCTGCATGAAGTAGTGCCGCGCTTGAGCGTAGGTCGCAAGGCAGCGCGTTTGACGGCGGTCGGCCATGGTCGGGGTGGGCGCTAAGAATCCCTTTTTATCGATGCTGCCACCGGCCCGCAGGTGTTCAAAGAGCGAGCCGTCCCCATGCGGAATCGTGATTTCGGCCGCTGTGGTCTGCTCGAAGCCTAAGGTCTGCCCCTCTGCAGTGCGCACCGACAGGCGGGCGGAATAGGGTAGAGATGCTAAAACCTCGCGGCTGAGATGGTAGTAAAAGAAGGGCGGCAGCAGTCTACGGCGATGCAGAGGGAGTGTTCTAATGCGCTCTTCGTCGAGCCACAACTCGAGGTGGCGCGCTGCGGTCGTGCGCCGACCGACAAACCCCTCTAACCGAAGCCCTAAGTGGGTAAAGTCGGCGTCAAAACGTCCCGCCGGTTTGATGCTGGAGCTGGGGGTCGTTGGGTGAAGCGTCGTGCCGTGATCGGATCGGGGGCTCTTGCCAATGGGGTGGATCGTGCAGAGAAAGAGGGGGTCGGGAGAGGGGCGCGCGCTGCCGTTCAGGCGCCACTCTAAGCGGGTAGCGTAGAATTCAACCAGCGCTTTGTATTTGAAGACGCTTCTTGAGCCCGAGTGGGCCCGATGCGCGGTTAGACGGTGGGCGGTGCGGTAGCCGAGGGCGGCTACCCGGGGGAGCCCGAGTCGATCACCGGTGCGCCCGAGCAGGAAGGGCAGCAGCACGGCCAGGCTGTTAAAGGTTAGGTAGAGTCGCGCAAGGCTTTTCAGATGTGAGAGGCTTGAGGCAAGCAAGACGCTGAACCGTTCCTGGGCGAGTGGGTCATGTGGATCGAGTGGATCAATTGGCTCAATTGGGTCAATTGGGTTGAACGGGCCGAGTGGATCGAAGACTCAATCGTCGAGCCAGTTTCGATTCACCTGAATAGGAGCGTTTTGCTGAGCTTTATAAGTGCTGTAAGCACCGTAAGTGCTGTATAGGAGTCCTTGCCGAAGCAGCTGTTCTAAGAGTGCATCATACCCCTCAGCGTCGTCTTGTGACAGGTGCCAGGCTAGGCGTTTGAGAGAGAGAGAGACGCTCAGTAGATTGCGCACCACCACTAGATTGTGGCTGTCGCTGGTGCAGTTAAACGAGTGGCGCGGTGTGCGCCAGTCACCGTACGCCTCGCTTAGGTAGCGATCGCCAGCGCGAGGTCCGAGGATCTTCACCCCGCGTAGCTCGTACTCGATTCGTTCCATGGGCGCGTGCTCCCAGCGATGCAGTGTGGAGCCGTGCCACCAGACTCCCTCTTCTTGGTGCAAGAGAGAGAAATCGACGGCGATACCGGTGCGGTGGACGGCCTTAATGAGCACGGGCAGGCGCTCGATACCGAGCCCCGCCGAGGTTCTGTGGAGTCGGTACTGCTCATCGCTGCGCACGGAGACGAAACGTGGCGAGCGCTCGAGCCTCTGGCGCAACGCCGCGAGATCGACTTCACAAGCCAGCAGGCCCAGATCGATGTCGAAATCGTGGGGGAGGAAATCGCCCTCCCGGTAGAGGCCTAAAAAGGTGCCGGTAAGCGCCATCCAGCGCCACCGCTCCAACGGTAGCAGGTGCGCGACGTCGTGAAGAGCAGCCTCGGCATCGTCGCGTGCAAAGTCGCCTGTGCGAGGTGGGCCAGGTGGCCGTGAACCGGGCGGCCCGCAGCGTTCCCCAAGACGCTCGCGCCAAGCGCTTAATCGTGCTAGCAAGTCGTCCGTATCGTCCCAAAACTCGACCAGCCGCTCTTGTGCACAGTCAACATGACCGGCCAGAGTGGCCCGGTGCACACACTGTGCGAGTGTGCAGAGGCGCGCACACCGTGCCTCGGTCTCGGGCAGCCTGCGCGAGCGACGGGCGCGTTGGTCGACCCAGCGGAGCAGCGCTTTGCTTTCTGTAAGCGAGAGGCCGTCACTGACACAGAAAAAGGGGTCGCTGTCGACGCGCCCGATGCGCGGCCAGCCGCGGGTTGCGTACCAGTGAGCACGGCGCAGGCTCTCTTTGAAGTCGTCTTGCCAGAATTCGCCTGCAAGTTGACGGGCCAGGGTGGGGCTAGCGGTGATGGCCAAGCAGCCGGTAAAGCCGATCAGCGCCAGTGCAGCGCGCTCGATGATACTGTGCGGGCGATTGAGGTAGTGCAGTAGGCGATAGCTTTTGCCCGATACCCTGTCGATCATCCCGCTGCGTCGCTCCAGGCTTGCCGTAAGATCTGCTCGAGCGCGTCAGCGTCGACTTCGCGGAGGTTGTTATCCGCGCGTCCGGGGGTGTACATCTGCGGGATCAGGTCTAGCAGTGCCTGCTCGCTGGGAATGGCCTGTCGAGTCAAAGGGCCGACATCCAAGGATTGGTGCAAGCGAGTGAAGCTCTCGACGAACTCCCCCGCGGTGGTGCGGCGACCGAAGAGATCGCAAGCGACTTGCCGAAGCCGCCCATCATCAACTGTCGCGTTGTACCGCAGCACGGCCGGTGCAGTGAATGCACAGGCCAGTCCGTGAGGGACGCCAAAGTGCGCAGTGATGGGGTAGGAGATGGAGTGGCACAGGGCGGTGCGGGTCTGGCTGATGCAGAGTCCGGCCAATAGGCTGGCCTCGGCGAGGCGATCGCGCAGGTGCACGCAGCGGTGTGGGTCTTGCTGAGTGCCGAGGTCGCTGGCGACGAGCTCTGGCAGGGTCTCAAACCCGAGGCGCAGGGCGCGCGCGGCAAGCTGCAGCGTGATAGGAGTGGCGTTGCGGTTCCACACCGATTCGGCCGCTTGGTTGATGGCATCGAGCCCCGTTGCGCGGGTGATCTCGCGCGGTAGGCCGTCCGTGAGTGCCGGGTCGATCACGGCCGCGTAGGGGTAGACGGCGGCGCCAGCGAGCGAATGCTTCTGGCCGTCGGCACGATCCCAGACCGTGGCGAAGGGGGTGACCTCGCTGCCAGTGCCGGCGGTTGTGGGGATGGCGTAGAGGGGCCGCGGTCGGGCGTCGCGATGGCAGCGCGGATCGGCGAGAAGCTCGCTCAGGTTATGGGTCACAGCGCCGTCGGCGAGCGCGACGTTAAGAACCTTGGCGCTATCCAGGGCGCTGCCGCCGCCGAAGGCGATCACGGCCTCGAAGGTTTCGTGTCGTAGCGTCTCGATTGCCGCCTGCAAGGCGGTGCGCTCAGGGTTGGGCTGCACGGTATCGACCCAGCGCACGGCGGGGGATCTGCTGAGTGCGCGCAGTGCCGGGTCGCTCTCAAGCTGCTGTCGCCCACGGGCGGTGGTTACGATCAGGCAGCGCCGATCGGCCAGTTCAGCACTGAGCTTGCCGCGCACGCCGCGGCCAAAGCGGATGCGGACCGGGTTGTGGTGGCTCCAGCACGGGGGTTGGTCGCCGTCCTGTTCCTGTTCCTGTTCCTGTTTCTGGCTCCGGCTCCGGCTCTGGTCCTGGTCTTGGTTCCGGCTTTGGTGCCGTGTGTCGGCCGGGCCTTGGCTCGTCTCGTCCCGAAGGGTCACGATTCGCTCCGCTGCTGCAGCCGCTCGGTGAAGAGCCGCTTATTCTCCGCCGGGGTCTCGACCGGTCGGCCCAGATCGGCGCGGGCGCCTGGGCGGACGTGGAGCTCTAAAAAGGCCGGCCCGGTGGTGGCGAGCAATTCGCTGACGGCTGCGGGGATGGCTGCCGCCTCGGTCAGCGGCCCACGCACGGCGCGGTAGCCGCAGGCCCGAGCGATCGTGGGCAGATCGATATCGAAGCCGGCCGTGGGCTGGGCACCGACGGAGTCGTGGACACCGTTATTGAGCACCACGTGCAGGTAGTTGCGTGGGGCTACGGTCGCACCAATCGTTGCCAGTCCGCCCATGTGCATGATCGCAGCGCCATCGCCGTCTAAGCAGACCACCGGTTCGGTCGGGCGGGCTAGGGCAATCCCGAGTGCGATCTGCGAGGCGTGGCCCATCGAGCCGACCGTTAAGAAGTCGGCCGCGCGCGATTGCCCGGTGCGGCCACGCTCCTCGTAGAGCTCGCGGGCGATATGACCGGTGGTCGCGACTACGGTGGCACGCTCTGGGAGCGCGGCGGCGATCTGAGCGATGGCGGTCTCGCGGATCAGTGCGCTCGGTGTTGGTACTTCAGCGCGATGCTGTTCAGCCGGCCCGAAGGCGCCCTTGCGCACCAACAGTGCCACCGGGCCGCTGCGCTGGCGTGCGGTAGCGACCGCCCAGTGGGCATTTGCAGTGGCTGCCGCCGGGTCGCCGTCGAGCACGCGGTGCGGGATCTCCATTGCCTGAAGCAGATCCGGCGAGATGCGCCCCTGTTTGACGTGCTGCGGCTCGTCGCGAACGCCCGGTTCGCCGCGCCAGCCGATCAGCAGTACCAACGGGATGCCGTAGACCTCCGGGTCGGCCAGTGATAGCAGCGGGTTGACGGCGTTGCCGATGCCGGAGTTTTGCAGGTAGACCAGCGGGACACCGCCGCTTGCCAGATGAAAGCCCGCGGCCAGCCCCACCGCCGTCCCCTCGTTGGCCGCAGTGATGTGACGCTCGGCAGGGAGTGTGGCCTCCGTGTAGGCGTTGAAGCTCTTCAGGAGTGAGTCGGGCACGCCGGTGAAAAAATCGACCCCGGCAGCGGCCAGGGCCGCGTGAAACGCCTGAGGAGAGATCACGGCCGATCGACCCCGATCCCTGTTGGCGGTGGGCGACAAAGCATCCATTTGCAAGTCTCCAACAGCGGCGGTGGCTAGATTCTATCCGTTCGTCCCAGCCGAGATTCTATCCGCTCCAGCCGATTAGATGCATCCTGTTGTGCCCGGGCGCTTGTAGGCGGGTACAATGCGACCCGTAGGTGACCGCCCCGGGGCGGTGCGGACGCTGTACATACAGTTCTATTACTTCAGTGGATTAGGAGGGTATCAATGAGCGAAGAGAACAAGCTGACGCTGCCGATTGCCGAGATGGCGCGCAAGAACGAGCAGTTTCGCCGGGTGGTGTGGACCGGGCAGGAGACCCAGGTCGTCTTGATGGCGATCCCGGAGGGGGCGGATATCGGCGCGGAGACCCACGAGGGCCACGACCAGCTGCTGTTCTTCGTTGCCGGATCGGGGCGGGCGGAGATCGGCGGTGAGGCGTACTCCGTTCAGGAGGGCGATATGAGCATCGTGCCCTCGGGGGTCCACCATAACTTCATCAATACCGGCTCCGGCATGCTCAAGCTCTACACCACTTACTGCCCGCCGGAGCACGCCCCTGGGACGGTGCACGCCTCTAAGGCGGAGGCCGACGCGGCTGAGCACGATCACTAAACGTGCCCCTTAAAGCTCTCTCCGCCCGCAACCTGCGACGACAACACCTGCTGGGAGGCCTCCTCTAAAGCCCCTTTATACTGGCTTGTACGCGCTGCTCAGCGGGCTTCGATAGGCCGCGGCTCCGACAGGCCGAGGTGTTCGGTCGCTAGGTAGCGGGCGAAGGGGAGGGCACAGGTCAGGGCCGGCGAGACGGCGTTGAGGATATGCAAGCTGTGGGCGTCCCCCTCGACGACGAAGTCCATCACCAGCGAGCGGCTGCGCCGATCGATCAGCTGGGCACGGATGCCGGGGGCGCCCCAGTGATGGAAGCCGAGCGACGCGGCGTCGTCGATGAGCTGTGCTGCAGCACTGATCATCTCCTCTCGGCGCCGCTTTTTTAACTCTTGGCGGGCGAGCGTGCGCGACTGATTGCGGTTGGTGGCGAGCATGTAGAGTTCGTGCCCGAGGACTTCGCGCAACTCATCGAAACGAAAGCCGCGGAGTCCGCCGTAGTGCTCACGCCAGAGCGCGGGGGTGGCGGTCGGGCCGATCTTGGCGCGGCCGTCGATAGTGCGTGTCACGTGGACGCCGAGGAAGGGGGTGGCTAAGTCTGGTACCGGGTAGATGTGCGCGCGCGGAGCAGGGGCGTTAGCGCTGGCGTAGAGATAGAGCCCTTTGAACGGGAGTACGCTGTACGGCATTCCGAAGCCGAAGTCGTGGGCGATGCGGTCGGCGTAGAGCCCGGCGCAGTTAATGATCTTTCCGGCACTCAGGCGAGTGGTGCCGGCCTCAATGGTCTGGGCGCCGGACTGCCGCGTAAGCCGCTGTCGGTAAGGGTGGCCGTAGAGCAGGCGGGTACCGGCGGCGCGCAGCTCCTCTTCTAGGGTGTTGATCAGCTCCTGTGGGTCGATCGTCGCCGTAGAGGGGATAAAGAGCGCCTGGTCGCAAGTGCGCGCGCGAGGCTCAAGCGCGCGGGCCTGTTGTGCATTAAGACGTTCCACGGTGACCCCGTTGGCCGCTGCACGCTGCTCAAGTACCTGCAGCGACTCCTCTTCCTGCTCGTTGCGCGTGACCACGAGCTTGCCGCAGCGCTCCAGTGCCAGCCCTCGCTCCTCGCAGTAGGCTTGCCACGCCTGATTGCCGTCGCGGGTAAAGCGCGCTTTGAAGCTGTCGGCCGTATAGTAGATGCCGCTGTGCAGAACCCCGCTGTTGCGGGTGCTGGCGTGCCGGCCCGCAGCAGGCTCCTTGTCGATCACCGTCAGCTGTGCACCCGGGTCGCGCTGTAAGAGCTCGCGTGCGAGGGTCAAGCCGACGATGCCGGCGCCGATGATGAGGTAGTCGCTGTGGTTTACCATGAATCTATTCTGGGGCCTGATTGGAAGTCTTGATGCCGGTAGAGTCTGCCATGCTGGTCGATTCCGCAGTCTTTGGCAAGGCAGGGCTGGGGGGTGAGCAGGCGATACGATCATCCGAACTGCTGGCTGCACCGATTCGTCTGTCGATTCGCCGGTCAGGCACAGGAGTTGAGCCCGCTTTCGGCTGACCAAGCGATTGACCCTGATGGCAGACCCAGCGGCCTTTTGAGAGCCCCTCTGGCGTTGCCTGTGCCATGCGATAGGGAATGAGACA
Source organism: Halorhodospira abdelmalekii (assembly GCF_016583625.1). Classification (GTDB taxonomy): domain Bacteria; phylum Pseudomonadota; class Gammaproteobacteria; order Nitrococcales; family Halorhodospiraceae; genus Halorhodospira; species Halorhodospira abdelmalekii. Next base: position 114,422 of record NZ_NRRN01000002.1, read on the forward strand.
CCTGTGAAATCCGACAGCCACAAGCAGTTCGATGCGCACGTTGAGGCCGAGACCACTCATAGGGGTTTGACTTCGAGCGAGCACAGTGCTCCCCGCGCTGGTCCTGGTCCTGGTCCTGGTCCTGGTCCTGGTCCTGGTCCCGGTCCCGGTCGCCGTCCCCGTCGCGATGCGCTCGTCCGCTGGCGCTTGATGCGAAGGCGTGGCGCGGTCTTGTTGAGCGTCGATCCCTTTTCTATTCGTTACCGCAAGAGCGCGAAGCAGTGGCCGTGGTATTTGAAGCGGTGGCCGTGGTGGGTCTGCGGTGGAGGGTGGGATTTAGGTGGGGTCGATCGACCCCTGCCGCGTGAGCAGCAAATGCGCGAATTGCTAGAGGGGCGGCCGATTACGGAGAATTCACACTATCACGCAATGCTCGAAGAGCTCGCCCGCAACGGTCGCACCGCTTCGCCGCGGCTCTATACACGAGCGGAGATCGATGACTACTTTCGCAGTCTATTAACGCTAATCGAGCGTATCCGCAGCGAGGGGTATCAGTCGCAAGCCGAGATAGGCGGGCCGATGAAGCATGAAATCACGGTGCGCATTGATCGCTACGGCCAGCTGATCAAATGCCGCGAGGGTACACATCGGTTGGCAATCACCCGGTTATTGGGGTTGCGGTGGGTGCCAATCACCGTCGATCTGGTCCACTCGGTGTGGTTTAAGGCCTGTTTGGAGCGTTGGGAGGGTGACCCACGCACTGCCATAATGTGCGAGTTAGAGCAAATGGGTGAGGTTATTCGCGGGGTTTGAACTGGTTTGCTCTCTCCATCGGGCGCCGCCTCGAAAAACCCGGCGCGTAGCCCGCCAGTGCGTTGGACTTGTAAGCTGCAACGGAGGTTTCTCAAGGCTCTCTATCGCATGGTTGCAGCCACGAACGCACGTAGGGTACCAGCAGCAACGTCCCCGTGAATAGCACCACAAAGCGGCCTTGTGACGAGGTGATCCAGGTCGAGAAGAGTTGCGTGAGGCCGAAGCCAACCACTAGGCAGAGGGTAAAGAGGCCGACGTAGGGCATGAAGGTGGCGCCGTGCTGCGGTTGCCAGCACCACCGCCGCCAGCCTTGTACGCCGTTCCAAAGCACGGTCAACAGGCCGCTCCAGTAGAGCAGGGCGCCGACTAGACCGAAGGCGACCACGCTCTCGATGTACCAATTATGGAAATCGCCATAGCCGCGGCGGCCGATGTCTCGGAGGAGTTCATCGCCGAAGCCGGCCCCCCACCCCCATAGGGGGCGTTCCCCGATCTTTGCCAAGGCGTGAGCGGTGATGCGGTAGCGCGGCTCTCCGCGGTCGTCCAACTCACCGATCTGTCCCTGCAGCAGCGCCTCACGCTGCTCAATCAAAGATTCGCCGTGCTCAAGGATCGAGTGGGCTCGCTCCATGCCGCGGTCGGAGAGGGTGAGTGTTACGGCGAAGGCGATCATCGCGGCGGTGGCCAGAACCGCCAAGCCGCTTAGCCGCAAAACGCGACTGGGAACGATATGGCGGGTGGAGATCCACAGTAGACCACCGACCGCCAGTGGCAAGGTGGCCATGGCGGCGACATAGACACCGCGCGTGCCCATGATGCTGATCAGTGCCAGCAAGCTTGTGGCCACGAGCAGGGCGCTGAGGCCGAGACCGATCTGCAGCAGCCGGTTGCGCAGTTCCAGAGCCCAGCCCAGGGCAACGGTCAGCAGTCCGAGCGCCAAGAGAAGCATCAGCGCCGGCGTACGGTTGATGCTGCCCTCGTGGATGCCGTGGCGTGCCATGTTCCAGTTGGCGCTGCTGACCATGGCGCGCAGGCTCTCCCAATCGATCAGCAGCAGCAGCCAGAGGAGGGCACCGGCGAGGGCGGCTGCAAGCAGCCAGCCGAGGCGCTGCGGATCACCGCGGACCCAGATCGCAGCGAGCAGCATAAAGAGCGGCGAGGTGCGGAGCCAGTGCGAAGTTCGTGGAGGGGAGTCCGGGTCGGCAGCGAAGAGTTGTTCGAAGTTGCCAACCCCCCAGCGGATCCCGGCGTAGGCCATGAAGGCGATGGCGGCCCAGAAGATGAGGCTGCGGCGCAAATCGGGCCAGAGTTCGTCTATGGCTATCAGGCTGGCGATCAATAGCAATAGCAGGCTGAGTTTGTAGAACGCGCTGAGCCACAGACCGGTAAAGGCGAAGAGCAGCAGGGCAGTCAAACCGAGGTGATCGGCGATTTGCAGGCGCAATGACGGGAAATGTGTAGTCGAGGGGGCTGCAGGGTGGTTGCCCATGAGATATCTTACCGGTAGTGGTTCGGTTGGGGCATTGAGGCGGCAAGTATACGGCCCTTCAGCGACTGGTGCTAGGTTGCCCTACCCAATCGCGCCGCAGTGCTCCGCCTATAGCCGCTTGCGGCTTAGGGGGTGGGGAGGCGATGCACATGGCCGCGACGGCAGCGGGAGAAACAGCTCACCCAGTGTTGGCAGACAAACGCTCGCAAGTGGCTGCCCAGTCGTCGGCCAGCGCGCTCTGTAGTGCGGGGGGCAGTTCCGGAGGCGAGAGTCGTTCGCCGCCGAGGCGATTGAGCGGTGCGGTCAGTTGTTCGCGGTGCTGAATACGCCCCAGGGAGAAGATCTTGATTGTCTGCCACAGTGGCCGATTGGCAGCCAAGAAGCGGTGGGTGCGAAGTGCTAGCCGGGTCTGTGGGCTGGTGTTGCTGCGCCCGCTCGTGGTCAGCATCGTTTCCAGTTGTGTCGAGTTCAGTGGCAGCTCTGCAAAGTCGGCGATGCCTTGCAGCGTCTCTGCCGGGGTGCGGCGGAAGGCCGACTGCTCAAGGATCAGCACCTCGGGAAAGTGCTGACGAAGGCGATCGATGCGGTCTGCCCAGCTGAGATCTTCCAAGCCAAAGCGAGTGACGAACTGCTCGAAGGAGAGGCGGGTCTTGCCGCGCTTATAACGCTGGATATAAGCCGACCACAGCCAGCCTTTGTGTTCGCGGACAATGAAGAGAATTTTTGGCAGCGGGGAGAGTCGAGTTGCGATTTCGAGAAATCGATTGAAAGGTTGTACGCCGTCGCCAGGGCGATCAGGGCTGATGGCCGAAGAGAGCATTTCGTTGGAGATAATGCGGTGCTGTCTTCCTTGGTCCGGGTTGGCCGCGAGTGCCGCCAGAATCTCCAGCGCATCTTTTTGCTTGTGATAGGCCTCACTGCTGATGCTGGTTGCGGAGCCACTGCCCACGTTGGCCTCGCAATCGGTGAGCAGTGCAGGGAAGACGTTAGCCTGCAGGTGGGTTGAGGCGGCTTTGGGCAATCCGATATGGATCATCAACGGGTGGGGAGGCGTCTTAGTCATCTCGTCGGGGCATTTCTTCGGATTGCTCTTTCGGGCTGCTCTTCGGGGTCGCAGTTGCTGTGGTGTGTTGGGTGGCCCTCCGGTTGGCTCCTAAAGCCGAGTGCCACAGGAACGTCGGGAGCAGTAACACGAGTTGCAGCCAACCACGAGTACCGGCCAGGGTGAGAGTGCTCAGGATGCGCCGGTTCATGATGCCGGCTCGTGCGGCATCGCGCATCCGTTTGAGGCCCTTTTTCGCGCCAAAGCGTCGCAGCAGATCGCGTTCGCTGGAGTCTTCCAGGCGGGTGAGCCACTGGGTCACGGTGACGGCGACCGGGTGAGGGTCGTGGAGATTGGCCGGGTCAGCGGTCACCCGATTGGTTGCATCGCGATGGTAGCGAACGCGGATCGACGGCGACCACGCCCCGCAGCGGGCGAGCAACATGCAGCGCAGCCACGTATCGACATCGCCCCCTTGTCTGGCCCTTCCCTCTGGGAAGCCTCCAGCTTGGAGAAGGATGTCGCGGCGAACGGCCGTCGCTGAGGTCTGAAAGCAGCCCCCAGCGTAGATATAGCTCTCCAGGAAGGTCGGTACGTCGATTAAGCGGGCTGCGGGGGCCTCTTCTTGTCGGCTGACGTTGCGGGTAAAGCGGTTGATCTGTTCGTGATCCGAGTCGATGAGACGGTAGCCGGTACCGAGTACCGCGGCCTGTGGAAAGAGGTGTTGTAGCCGGGCAATCTCGGCCAGATAGCCAGGCTCCCAGGCGTCGTCTGCATCGAGAAAGGTCAGCCACTCTCCGCGTGCGTGAGCGATTGCAAGGTTGCGAGCCGCGTATCCTCCGGGGCCGGGGGTTGAGCGGCTGAATAGGCGCAGCGGCAGCTGTCTGCTGTAATCTTGAAGAATCTCGATGCTGCCGTCGTCCGAGGCGTCATCGACGGCGATCGCCTCCCACGGTACCTCGGTCTGCGCCCGCAGCGACTCAAGGCAACGGACGAGGTGCGGGCGCTTGTTATGAACCGGGATAATGACCGTGAACATCGGGTCGGTCGCGCTCGTTACGGGGGCTGGGTCGGCCCGATTGGCTAGGCGAGTGTATCATCGCGATAGCCAAGGTGGCGGAAATCGTCGGCGTAGAGGCGGCGCACAATCGCCATGCACTCATCGGTATAGTACTGCTGCGCCTTCTGCCCGGCGCGGGTCGCTGCCGGACCGGAGCGTTGGACCTCCAAGCCTTCCGGGGTGGCGCCGATGCGTTCCACGATGCGCCGCAAATCCTCCTCAAGTGTCTCGACATGCCCCATATCGTCCAGGCGTTCCAGGCCGGTAACGCTGAGGATGGCGGTCTGAGGCAGCCAGTGGATATTTTGGCGCAGCCCCACCCGATCCAGCCAGCGGCAAAAGGCCGGGAAGGTGAGCTCACCACCACCATAGGTGCGAATCTCCGCAGCAAAGCGATTTAGCCACCGCTCGCGGCTGCTGCCCTCGGCGATGAATTTTTGCAGAAAGGCGGAGAGCACCCGGTGGTAGGGGTTGCGGACGACCGTGAAGGTAAAGTGTTCAGCAAGCACTTGCTCCGCCTCTGCTCTACTGAGGGAGGAGAGCCGGTCGTAGCTCCTTTTGCCACGTCCGCGCTCTTTGCCGCTGATGCGCGGAATCGGCGGTGCGGGAAAGTGGTGATCTAGTGTGGCGGCTACGGTACTGTTTGCGGCCTTCGGGATGCGGATGTAGGTGTACTTGTAGTGAAGTGAGACGGCGATCCGCGCATCAATCGAACCGAGTTGACGGCGCCAAGTCTCTGGCCGACTGCGGTAATAAGGCGTCAGCGAACAGCGGGCATCCTTGCCGAGCTTGGGCAGAGTGACGCGGAGCAGTCTGTGGGCACGCGGAGCTGGATTTGGCATGGTCTCTGCTGTCGGTGGAAGTGTGTGCTCTTCGTCGATTATTGTCTCTGTGCGGAATGGAAGTTGGGCGGTTGAGCGAACAGGCCGTTACTCACCGGGCGATTGTAGCAGGCTAGAGGCGCCCAGTGCCGTAAGTTTTTCCAGAAAACGGTCATACCCGCGAAAGATTTGCCAGGCGTCGTGGATCACCGTCTCGCCCTCGGCAGTCAGCCCGCATAGCACCTGGGCAGCGCCGGCGCGCAGATCCAGCGCGCGCACCTCGGCGCCATTCAGTCCGCCACCCTGCCCATGGATGCAGAGCATATCGCCCTTGATCTCGTGTTGCAGCCCCATCCGTGCTAGCTCCTCGGCGTAGGCGTAGCGGCCAGGAAAGCGCAAATCGACGATGCGTGACTCGCCACGGGCGTGGGCGGCCCAGGCGGCAAGAATCGGCTGCACATCGGAGTTGATGCCCGGATGGGGGCCGGTACTGATCTCCAGCGGGTAGCACGGCCCACCGCGAACAATGACCGCTGTTTCGCCGTGATAGAGCCGCGCGCCGGCCGCCTTGAGGTGGGCGAGGACTACGTCCAGGTCCTCGGTCGGGAAGCCTTCTATCTCGATGTCGCCACCAGTGATGGCTGCCCCGACCAGCCACGTAATGGCCTCCATGTTATCCGCAATGACCGGGTGCTCAGCCCCGTAAAGGGCCTCGCTTCCGGTGATCGCGATATGCTCCTGGCCGAAGACCTGAATTTCCGCCCCCATCTTGCGCAGCAGGGCGATGAGATCGAGGATCTCCGGTCGAACGTGCGGGTTCCAGATGCGCGTCACCCCACGCGCCAAACTTCCCGCCAATAGTGCATTTTCGGTTGCGCCGGTGGAGCGAATGCGCAGGTGGATGTCAGCACCAGTCAGACCGCGAGGAGCCGATGCGCAGAGCATCCCTTGCTCCTCCCAGACCTCAGCCCCCAAGCACTCCAGCAGCATGACGTGCTGATCGTAGCGGCGCTCGTGCAGTTTGCAGCCGCCGGGTAGGGGGACGGCTCCGTCACCGGTGCGGGCTACCAATGCACCTAGGATCAGGAGGGTGTTGCGGATAGATCGTCCGCTCCAGTCCAGGCGCGAGCCGGGTGTGGTCGCCTCAGTAATCGCAATGCAGTCATGGCCGTGCAGAACCGTATGTTTGCCCAGCTCTTCCAGCATCTCGACATGGATCTGGGCATCCAGGAGTCCGGCAGGGTAGTTGTGTAACACCAGCGGTTGATCGGTTAGTAGACTGGCAGCAAGGTGGCGCAGTGCGGCGTTTTTGGCGCCAGAGAGGCGAACGGCTCCGGATAAACGGGCTGGGGTGATGGTTAACACTTGCTCGGGGTTATTCATCGTTTGGTTTCTTTAACGGCATGCGCTGGGGCTGCCCTTTAGGAGGAGGTGGATGAGAAGGTGGCTCGTTGTCCGTCGAGCGACTAAAAATGACCCATCCATCGCCCTGTGGTCGTCGACCCTGCCCGAAGTTATCACAGTGCATAGCAAGCTCCCAAAGCTCTCCGCCTGATGGTAGTCAGCCTTTCGCGGTGAGTGGCGGTTAGGTATGCCGTAAACGAAGGCCCCAGATTGGGGGGGGGCAGATGGTACGTGATGTGGCAGCGCCCATCCGGGGTTCCTGTTAAGCTGTTCGGAGAGCGGCAGCCTAGAGGTCGTAGCAACTGCGCGCGGCGG
>NZ_NRRN01000003.1 GCF_016583625.1 Halorhodospira abdelmalekii
CCCCCGCCCTCCCCAACGGCGTCAATTTGGAACCGTTTAAGAATAAGAGCTTACTTGAGACCCGCTCAACTTGAAGCCCGCTTAAGAAGCGCTTAAGAACCACTCAGGAGCCCCTTACTCGTGAGCGCAGCAGCCTGGATTGAGAGCGAACCACTTCGTCAACCGAGCCCCGCCCACCTTGAGCAGGCCCTCGCCCGGCAGCGCGAGCTAACCAAGCCACCCGGCTCGCTCGGTGCGCTAGAGCAGATCGCGGCCCACTTGGCAGCGATTCAACACACGGAGTATCCCGCCGCCGACGCCGCCCACTTTTGCCTCTTTGCTGCCGATCACGGGATCACCGCCGAGGGGGTCTCGGCAGTCGACAGCATCGTCACTCAGCAGATGCTGCTGAACTTTATCCAAGGTGGGGCCGCCATCTCTGTCCTCGCCAAGAGCCTCGGCGCCCCGCTGCGCGTCGTTGATGTCGGCACGCGCTGGCCCGGCGCGCTCCCCGGGCCGATCCACGACGCCCGCATCGCCCCTGGGACGGCCAATATGCGCCGCGCCCCGGCGATGAGCGCTGAGCAGTTCGCCGCCGCTCTGAACTGCGGCCGCGAGGCGGTCGATCTTGCCGCGGCAGAAGGGGTGCAGGTCTGGATCGCCGGCGAGATGGGGATTGGCAACACTTCGGCAGCGGCCGCCCTGAGCGCCGCGCTGCTGGAGAAGCCAGCCAGCGCCCTGGTCGGCCCCGGCACCGGTCACGACCCGGCGGGGCTGCGCCACAAGACGGCAACCATCGCTGCCGCGCTCGCTTTCCACCGCGACGACCTCGGCAACCCTGCAGCCCTGCGCAACCCATGGGAGGCCGGACGCCGGGTCGGCGGCTTGGAGATCGCGGCAATGGCCGGCAGCTATCTGCGCTGTGCCCAACTCGGTATCGCGGTGGTGCTTGATGGCTTTATCAGCGCCGCCGCCGCGTTGCTCGCCGAACGCCTGCGCCCCGGCACCCGCGCGGTGATGCTCTACGGGCATCGCTCCGCCGAGCCTGGCCACGATCGCATACTCGCCGCACTCGGCGGGCGGCCGCTGCTCGATCTCGGCATGCGGCTTGGCGAGGGCAGCGGTGCCGCTGCCGCCCTCCCCTTGCTGCGCCTCGCTTGCGCCATCCACCGCGACATGGCGACCTTCGCGCAAGCCGGGGTCCATCAAGCCGGCGATCAGGCCGGCGGTGACGGTAACGGCGCGGAGCGTCAAACCGCCCCGACTCACAACTCCCCTAACAGCGACAACCGCCGATAATAATGCAACAGCAATGATCAAGGAGCGCGCACGTGAGTGATGCCGAACGCCCGCCGCTACAGGGAGATGAACTGTGGATCGATCTGCTGCGCCACGGCGAGCCGGTCGGTGGCCGCCGCTACCGCGGTGCACAGGACGACCCACTGAGCGAGGCGGGCTGGCAGCAGATGCACGCCGCTGTCCTCGAGCCCGAGCTGCTCACCGGGGTGGTCAGCTCGCCGCTGCAGCGCTGCCGAGCCTTTGCCGAGCAGTTCGCCGCCACCCATCGGCTGCCGCTCCACTGCGAGCCTGGCTTTCGTGAGATCGGTTTTGGCGACTGGGAGGGGCTCTCTCCGGCCGAGTTGGCCATTCAAGACCCGGAGGGACAAGCCCGGTTTTGGACCGATCCGCTGCGCCATACGCCGCCGAACGCCGAACCGATGGTCGCCTTCTGCGATCGGGTCACAAGCGCTTGGGCGGCACTCACCGAGCGCTACCGCGGTGAGCACCTGCTGATCGTCGGCCACGGCGGCCTCATCCGCGTCCTGATCTCTCATCTTCTCGGCCTGCCGCTGCAGGGCTTCAATCGCCTCTATGTGCCGTACGCTTCACTGACGCGACTGCGTCTGGAACCGGGCGCCGAGCCCACACTCTATTTCCACAATCGCAGTGCTGCGACTCGAGGTGAACGGTGAACTGGGTACGCCCATTCTGGATCGCGCTGGCCTTCTTAACCCGGCTGCCAGCGCCTGAGATTACCCCGGCGAACGAGCGCGAAAGCGGCGCCTCGCTGGTCGCCTACCCCTTTGTCGGCGCGGTCATCGGCCTGCTGCTGGTGCTCGTAGCACTGCTTACGATGTTTTTGCCGACTCCGCTCCAGGCGCTCTTGATTGTGATCGCCTGGGTGCTGATCACCGGCGCCCTTCACTTAGATGGGCTGGCCGACTCGGCCGATGCCTGGGTCGGCGGCATCGGCAGCCGCACCCAGACCCTGGCACTGATGAAAGACCCGACCTGTGGCCCGGCCGGTGTCACCGCTTTGATCTTGCTGCTGCTGCTCAAGTGCGCAGCCGTGCTCGCGCTGCTCGAGGCCGGGGCTTGGCTGCTCTTGCTGCTGGCCCCGGTCGTTGCCCGAGCCGGCCTGACGGCGCTGCTGCTAACGACCCCTTACGTTCGCCCCGGCGGCCTTGGCGAGGTGCTCTCACTCTACGCGCCACCGTTGCCCACACTGAGCAGTGCGGCACTGCTCAGCGGGGCCGTGGCCGTGCTGACCGGTTGGGCCGGCATCGTTGCACTCTTGGTGGCTCTGCTGACCTTGGTGATCGCGCAGCACGCCATGGTCCGCCGCATCGGCGGCACGACCGGCGACACTGCGGGGGCGAGTGTCGAGTTGATCGAGGCCACGGCCCTTCTCAGCGCCGTCGCTTTCATTGCCGCAACCCAATAACAACCCAATAAGGTTGCCACCTCACGGCCCCGCTTCAACGCGCGGCGCCCTTCTGCTACATTGTCGCGTCTTTCACTTTTGCGCAAACACCATGGCAACGACAGCTGACGCATCGCACGACACCCCCCGAGTGGCCGTGATCGGCACCGGCGGCTGGGGCCGCAACCTCGCTCGCAATCTGCAGCAGCTCGGCGCGCTGCGGGCGATTGTCGACCCTTGTCGCGAACACCGCGACGCAATGCTGGCCGAGGCGCCTGGCGTTGCGGCTCACGCGGAGTATCAGGCCGCACTTGATGACCCGGCCATTGACGCCGTGGTGATCGCCACTCCAGTCGCCACCCACTACGCCATCGCCTACGACGCCCTTGCGGCCGATAAGGACGTCTTCGTCGAGAAGCCGCTGACGCTGCAAGCCGACGCCGCCTGGGAGCTCGTTGCCTTGGCTGAGGCGCGTCAGCGTCTGCTCATGGTTGGTCACCTGCTGCTCTTTCAACCGGCTATCGTCTGGCTGCGCGACGCATTGGCCGCTGGTCAGATCGGCGAACTCCACAGCATCCATCAACGCCGCCGTGGCCTCGGCCGCGTTCGTGACCACGAAAACGTCCTCTGGTGCCTCGGCTCACACGATATTGCTGTGCAGCGGCTGTTGCTTGGCGAGCGTTCCATCGAACGCTTAACGGCGCACGGGCAGTGCCTCCTGCAGCCGGCCATAGAAGACGACGTCCATCTCCATATCACCTACGCCGGCGGTGTACAGACGCATCTGCACTGTTCATGGCTGTGGCCGAATCGCGATCGCGGGCTGATGATCGTCGGCAGCGACGGCATGCTGGAGTACGACGAGATTGAGCAGGTGGTGACGTTGCACCGCAAAGGCGTCGACGGCGACCTCAACCCGAGCGACCGCGGCAGCGAAGTCATTCAGCGAGGCCACGATCAGCCGCTAAGGCTGGAGATGGAGCACTTTCTGGCCTGCGTAGAGCGGCGCGAGACGTGTCGCAGCGATGGGCGCTGCGGTGCTGCCGTTATCGACGTGCTGATGCAGGCCGGACAACAACTGCAACAGTTACGCCGCAACGACGACCCCACATAGGAGCGCTGGCGTGCAGATCCCGATCTATAATCCGCGACCGCAATACGACGCCCTTCGGGAAGAGCTGGAGGCAGCCGCCACACAACTGCTCGCCTCCGGGGCCTATGTACTCGGCCCGACAGTGGAGCGCTTCGAGCAGGCAGTCGCCGAGCATCTTGGCTGCCGTCACGCCATCGGCGTAAACAGCGGCACCGATGCCCTGATCATTGCCCTCGCCGCCGCTGGCGTTGGCCCGGGCGACGAGGTCGTCACCTCGCCCTTTACCTTCTTTGCCTCCGCCGAGGCGATCAGCCTCGTCGGTGCGACCCCGCGCTTTGCCGACATCGACCCGGAGACCTTCAACGTCACCGCTGCAACCCTAGAGGCGGCCTGTACGCCACGCACTAAGGGCTTGTTGCCGGTGCATATCTTCGGGCAAGGGGTCGATATGGAGGCGGTCCGAGCACTCGCCGAGCAACGCCAGCTTGTCGTGATTGAGGATGTCGCACAGGCCTTTGGCGCCCGACAGGGCGAGCGCTACCTCGGAGCCTTGGGCGATGCTGGAGCGCACTCGTTCTATCCGACCAAGAACCTCGGCGGCTTCGGCGACGGCGGAATGATCACCACCGACGATGATGCGCTCGCCGAAAAGTGCCGACTGCTGCGCCTCCACGGTTCGAATCGGCGCGATCACCACAGCATGATCGGCTACAACTCACGGCTCGATGCGATGCAGGCCGCGCTGCTTCAGGTCAAATTACCGCACGTTGCCGGGTGGAATCGCGAGCGCCAGGCGATCGCGGCGACTTACGATCAGCTGCTCGGCGACTGCCCGGCAGTGACGTGCCCGCCGGTCGCCGCGCACGGCGAGCACATCTACCACCAGTACACGGTGCGTATCGGCAACGGCGCCCGCGATGCCGTACAGCAAGCCCTGCAATCACAAGGGATCGGCTCGATGATTTACTACAGCGTGCCGGTCCACCGGCAACCGGTCTACGCTGCACTACAGGCGAGTTGCCCGATTGCCGAGCAGGCGTGCAGCGAGGTTCTTAGTCTGCCGATGTGGCCGGGAATGGGGCAGGAGCGGATCGCCCAGGTTGCCGAGTCGCTGCGCGCGGCACTCTAACCGCTCTAACTGCTGCACCCTAACAGAGAGGGTCGCGGCGCTAACGGACGTGCGCGACCTCCTGGCCCAGCATCTCGGCCGTCACCAAGACCACCCCGCCGGGGCTAACGTGGAAGCGCTCGCGATCGCGCTGCCCATCCTCGCCGATGACCATCCCCTCGGGGATGCGACACCCTTCGTCGATGATCGCCCTGCGGATACGCGCCCCGGCCTCGATCTTGACCTGCGGCAGGATCACCGAATTTTCGACAACCGCCCCGGGCCGCACGACGACCTGCGAAAAGAGCAGCGAGCGACGCACCTCGGCACCGGCAATGATATTCCCCCCGGAGACGATCGAATCGATCGCCATGCCGCGCTTCCCCTCCTGATCGTGGATAAACTTCGCCGGCGGTAGCTGCGCCTGATAGGTCCAGATCGGCCACTCATCGTCGTGCAGATCGAGCTCCGGCTCCTCTTGCACCAGCTCCTGATTGGCGTGATAGAAGGCATCGACCGTACCGACGTCGCGCCAGTAGGCCTGCTTCCCGGTTACCGGATCGCTGAAGGGATGGGCGTGGACACGATGGCGAGCGATGGCCGAAGGCAGCACATCGCGACCGAAATCGCGCGAACTCGAGAAGTTTTCCGCATCATCGCGTAGGATCCGAAAGAGATACTCGCGATTGAAGACGTAGATCCCCATCGAGACCAACGCCTGATTGGGACTGCCGGGCATCGGCTCCGGTTCGGCGGGCTTTTCGGTCAGCGCCGTGACCCGCCCACTCTCCTCGACGCTCATCACCCCGAAGGCCTTCGCCTGCTCCAGATCGACCTGCACACACCCAACTGTGACGTCGGCGTCAGACTCGACGTGGCGGGCGATCATCGCGCCGTAGTCCATCTTATAGACGTGATCACCGGCCAAGATCAGCACATAGCTCGGCTCGTGCGCCTTGATAATGTCGATGTTCTGGTAGACGGCATCGGCCGTACCGGCGTACCAGAGCGGTTTGTCCATCCGCTGCTGGGCTGGAATCAACTCGACGAACTCGCCGAACTCGCCACGTAGGAAGCCCCAGCCGCGTTGTACATGCTGAATCAGCGAGTGCGACTTATATTGAGTCAAGATGCCGACGCGGCGAATCCCGGCGTTGATGCAGTTCGACAGCGGGAAGTCGATCAGGCGAAACTTCCCCCCGAAGGGGATCGCCGGCTTCGTGCGCCAGTCGGTCAGGCTTGAGAGGCGCCCACCCCGCCCCCCGGCCATGATCAGAGCCAGCGTATCGCGCGTTAAACGGCTGACGAAGCGCGGGTCGCGCTTTAGGAACATGCCACCTCCGGAGCAGAACTAGAGTCCAGACGGCCACGAGCCGAGCCCGTATGCTACAGGCATGCTGCGAACCGCGCACCCCGAGGTGCGGCAATTTACCACCCCCGGCAGAGCTTGAGACAGGGCAGTACAGCCCCCCGTCGCGAACACAACAGACCGGTACCGAATGCCCTCGTCCGCGACCTGTACTGCCCTGTCTCAAGCTCTGCCGAGCCCCGCTGAGCAACGTGCAACGCTGGGGTCGATTATAGCGCCCTTACCGCCTGCCTGGTTGTGCCGCCTGTCCATATCGCTTGACAACTTCACGAAATTCTTCATGATCTCGGATGGGGGGCCGGAGGAATGGGCCATGCAAAAAGACTTGGAACTCTACATCCGGCGCTTAGCGCGGCAGCAGGGGCTGGCGCTCTCAGAGCTCGCCCGGCGCGCCGGTATGAGCCGGCAGGCCCTCTACGGAATCTGGAAACCGGGCCACCATCCGAGCGTGGGCACGCTCATTCGCATCGCCCGGGTGCTTGAGGTCCACCCACTAGGCCTACTGCAGCTTCTCTTCAGGGAGGAGCCGGGCGCCGCGTACGAGACCGGAGAGTCTGCCGATCCTGCACAAGTGAACTCCGGCACCGACGGCAGCGCCTTCATTCGCGATGACAACTACCCGGACGGCAGTCAGGTGCTCGCCGGGCAGAGCTTTCGTAAGGCGTGGACGATACAGAACGTCGGCGAACAGGTCTGGGAGGACCGCTTCCTGGCTTGCCAGGACAGACAGGTTCAGTTCGTCGCCATCGACGCCGGACGCGAGGTGCCGGTTGCCCAATCGCTGATCCCGGAGCAGCCGCGAGTTCCCATTCCCACCACTTACCCTGGTCAAACCGTCACCGTCGAAGTCGGCTTCACCGCGCCGAGCGCACCGAGCACGGTCATCTCTTACTGGAAGATGACCTATGAGGACGGCCGCCTCTGCTTTACAGAGTCGCGCGGCATCTGGGTTCAGGTCTCCGTGGTTACCCCCTTTGGAGCCGCAGTCAATAGGGGCGACGCCGCCACACTCATCAAGTCGCCCCACCAGCGCCCACAATAAGCCCCTAGAAAAACCGGGGACCACGCGGGCCAAGCCTGAGCCACCCTAGAAGGCGTGCGTCAAGGCGAGCTTAGCGCTGCGCCGGTCGCCCTGCACCCGCATCCCCGCCAAATAGCTCAGGTCGGTGACATTGCGCACCCGCAGATCGAGCCGCGGCCCTTGCTGCGGCCACCGGTAGCTCGCCCCGATGTCGTGCCGCCAATAGCTCTCGACCCATACCTCGCCCCCCTCACCATCGTGCCCCACCAAACGCTGATCGACGTATTCACTAGCCCACCACAGCTGCAGCGGCTGCGCCAAATACCGCTGCAAGTTGTAGCTCACCATGCCGCCGATTTGTCGCTCGGGCAGATCGGTCGAGCCGACTCGCTGAGCGACCCCGTCGGCCTGCAGGCGCTGGTCGTAGCCGCGCTGCTCAGCCAGCGTCAACTCTCCCTGCCAGTTGCCGAAATCAAGACTATAGAGTACCTCGACACCACTGGTACGCCGGTCACCGGTGATAGTAAAGGCTAGCGGATCGCCCCCTGCCGGCCCCTGGATATCTTCCTGCTCGGTACGAAAGAGCGTAAGCCGCACACGTTGCTCAGCAGCCGCAGAGTCGAGGCGCACCTGATAGCCAGCCTCGTAGACCTGCGAACGGATCGGCGGCAGCGCCTCGCCATCGACATCGTAGCGCCCGGTCAACTCCATACCGGTACCGGTGTTGGCGAAAAAATGGGCCTGCGTACTGCCGATGAGCGCCCCGATGTGCCAAGTGATGTGGTCGTCGTCGACCATCCGCTGCAGTTCCAGCGGCTCATCAGGCGTTCCGGCCGCTGCACGCACCTCGTAGCGGGTGTAGCGCACGCCGTAGCCGATCTGCCAGCGCTCAGACTCTCCCCAACGCTGCGCCCAGTAGGCCCCCGTGCGCTCACTCTCTTCTGGGCGATACTGACCAAAGAGGGTGAGCTCTTCGACATCGACCTCATCGAGGCGCGGGCGATCGAGCGCAACGGTGTAGGCGCGGAAACTCTGCCAGCGGCGAAAGTCGATCTCCGAGCGGTGGTAATCGAGACCGACCGCCAGCTGCTGCTCAACCCCCCACAACGGCCGCTCGTAATCAAGCCCGAGACGGGCATCCTCCTGCCTATAGTCGTCGTCGAGCTCAGCGTAGTAGCCGCCGAGATCGTCGGTGACCGGCAGTTGCCCCCCGGTGAAAAAACCGATTAAGGTCTCATCGCGCTCGACTCGAGCTCGTGCCCACTGCGCTGAGAGCTGCAGAGTCGGGCTCAGGCGGTGTGCCCAATAGGCTGCCAAGCGGCGATAGTCGCGTACGCTCTCCTGCTCCGCCCCCTGATAGACGACATCGTAGACCGGACCATCGGGGGTTATAACCGTGCCCATGTTGAAAGGCTGCTGGTTGCGCTGCCGCTCGTGCTCTAAGCGCAACTCGCCGTCGCGATGGTAGTGCCAGGCCAGACCTGCCAAGGCGTGGTAGCGACGGGCAGAACGATCGCCGGGGTCGGTCTCGCCATCCTGTGCCGCCAAGGTGAACCGGTAGGCCAGCCGCTCACTCCCCGGCAGGGCGTCGGTGCTATCGAAGAGCAGCCGCCGATGCGCCGGCTCACCGACCTCGACCCCGATCTCGTGGTGCGGGGTGTAGTGTGGCCGCTTACCGGTGTAGCGCAACGCCCCGCCCGGCGACGTGACCCCTTCGGTGACGGCATCCGGCCCGCTGAGCAGTTCCACCCGTTCGACGGTGTAGAGATCGCGCACGAAGAGCCGGTGGATATCGGGCTGCCCGTTCCAGCGCGGCCGGCTCAAATCGAAGCCGCGCACCCGCAGAGCGGTCTCCAGACCACCGTGCATGTTACCGGGATGGACCCCGGGGGCCATAAAGGCCAGCTCCTCAACACGCTCAGGTCGGAGTCTATCTATCGTTTCACGGTCGATCCGGCTCACGCCCACCCCTGGGCGATCGGTCACCGCTTCGGTAGCGGGCGGGAGCGCTTCGCCAGCCGATCGCCCAAGCGGGGCCTCAATGTAGAGCCTCGGCAACTCAATGGGGTACGCAGCCGCGGCAAGCGCCTCACGGGGGACCAAAAGCGAGGCCAAAAGCGGGGCCAAAAGAGAGAAACCACAGGCGCAGATGAACGCGCATGAAATGTCTTTCGACCGCGCATCTTGCCTGATGCCTCTCTGACGTCGTCGCCTATGTCCCACTGACTACCACTCCCTAGGCGTAAACCCTGACGGGTTTTGCACATCGATCTGTTCACCATTCTGGCACAACACGTGCGGCCCCCGTGCCGCGAAGACTCCGGCACACGGTGTCGCGCACTGCGCGCAGCGCCCTGCCGAATCGAGTTGCCACGCCCCCAGAGTGTAGCCGATCCGCTCGATCAGCAGTGCCCCGCAGTGGTGGCAATAGGTGCTCGAAGCGGCACGATCGTGCACGTTGCCAATGTAGACGTAACGAACGCCTTCTGCCATGGCAATCTGCCGGGCACGCCGCAGCGTCTCGATGGGGGTGGCCCGCGCCTGAACCATCTTGAAGGCCGGGTGAAAGGCGGTGAAGTGCATCGGCACCTGCGGACCGAGGTGTTCGGCCACCCAGCGCGCCATCCCAGCGATTTCACGATCGCTATCGTTCTCGCCGGGGACGAGCAACGTTGTCAACTCCAACCAAACATCGGTCTCGTAGTAAACGTACTCAAGGGTCTCAAGCACCGGAGCCAGTTGGGCACCGGTTAAGTGCCGGTAGAAGCGCTCGCTGAAGGCTTTAAGATCGATATTGGCCGCATCCATCGCGGCAAAGAACTCGCGCCGCGGCTCTTCACAGATATAACCGGCAGTCACCGCCACCGAGTCAATGCCCCGCGCCCGACACGCCGCGGCGGTATCGATGGCGTACTCATGGAAGATGACCGGATCGTTGTAAGTATAGGCAACGCTGTGCGCCCCATAGCGCACCGCCGCCTCGGCAATCTGCTCCGGCTCGGCCGGCTCGGCGAGGCGCGCCAACTCGCGCGATTTGGAGAGTTCCCAGTTTTGGCAGAACTTGCAAAAGAGATTGCAGCCGGCAGTCCCGAGCGAGAGCACCGCCGTACCGGGCAGGAAGTGATTGAGCGGTTTCTTCTCGATCGGATCGAGGTAGAGCCCGCTGCTGCGCCCGTAGGTCGTCAGCACCACCTCACCGCCTCGCTCACCGCTTCGGGCAGCGCGCACAAAACAGAGCCCGCGCTGTCCCTCGCGCAGACGGCAACAGCGCGGACAGAGCTGACACTCCAGGCGGCCATCGTCTAGGCGCTGCCAGTAGCGTGTGGCAACCGTTGCCGGATCGTGCGGATCACGCTCGCGCATCACTAACCGCCTCGCTGGAGAGGACACCAGTTGACAGAAAACTCTAGCCTAACCAAGTAGGTTGATTGTAGGGTAGAATCCATAAGTAAGGCATACTGGACTTTGTGTGAGCAAGGCCGGTCGAGTGCTCTGGTTTTAGAGTGCTCGTAGCAGCGCACAGAGGCTGACTCCTCCTTCGAGAAGGTTAATGGCCATCTTGGAGGGAGGCACGTAGAGGCCGCGGCAACCATCCCGGCCAGGAGAGTGAGGGCCATGCAAGAGCCGGTTCCAATCAGACCGCCTGCAGTAGCCGGACGTTTCTATCCGAGTGAGGCGAGCGAGCTTGAGCGCTCCGTTACGGCGCTGCTCAGAGAGGGCCTAGATGCCAGCCCCTGCCCGGAGAAACCGCCTCGTGCCATGATCCTCCCCCACGCCGGCTACCCCTTCTCAGGCAGCGCTGCGGCGCTTGGCTATGCACAGGTCTACCCCTTTCGTCACCGCTTTCGCCACGTCGTGCTGCTCGGACCCGCCCACTTCTGCGATTTGGCCGGACTGGCCGTCCCGACCGTTGCCGCCTTTGTGACCCCGCTCGGCGAAGTCACCGTCAGCAAGGCGCTGCGGACCGAGGCTCTGACCCACCCTGATGTTCGCGCCGACGACCACCCGCATGCCCGAGAGCACAGCATTGAGGTCCACCTGCCCTTTTTGCAGGTCGTATTGAGTCACTTTGATGTACTGCCGGTAGCTGTCGGCCGCAGTGATGCACCGTCGTGCGGCCGACTGATCGAGCAGTTCTGGGACGATGAGACGCTGATCGTAGTCAGCTCCGATCTAAGCCACTTCCACGATAGTGAGACCGCCCAACGCCTCGATCAGGAGACGACGACAGCCATCGAACGACTTGATTATCAACGCATTGACGGGGAAGGGGCCTGTGGAGCGGGTCCCGTGCGCGGGCTGCTTTGGTTCGCTCAACAGCAAGGTTTACAGGCCACTACTGTGACGCGCTGCAGCTCTGCCGATGTCACGGGTGATCGCAGCTCCGTGGTTGGGTATGGCAGTTATGTCTTCCACTAAGTCTTCCGCTCACCCCCCTTCGACTGGCTGGCCAGCCGGAGAATCTGGGGAGTCAGAAGGTAAGCATCGCGGCAACACCGCAGTGCTCGATATCGACAACGCACACGGTCGGCTGCTCGCTAAGCTCGCGCGCCAAGCGATCGCCTACCGCCTCACGACCGGCGGCGATCTGCCGCCCGCCAGCAAGCTACCGGATGCGCTGATGCGCCCGGCAGCGGCCTTCGTTTCGCTGCACCGCATCCCGGAAGCAACGACGGAAGGGACTCGCGATGCAGCGCTAGGGCAGCAAGAGCAGCAAGAGCAAGGACGACGGGCACAGCCGCCGAGGCAGACGGCGCAGCAGAGACAGACCGGCGAAGAGAACGAACTGCGCGGCTGCATGGGCACCCTTCTCGCTAAACAGCCACTGATTGAGAGCGCACTGAGCGCGGCACTTGAGGCCGCCCTGGCCGACCCGCGCTTTCCGCCGGTTCAGCGCGCCGAACTCGATACCCTGGCCATCAAGGTCGCGGTACTCAGCGAGCCGGAGCCCTTACTGGTCAACAGCCAGCAGGAACTGCTCAACGCACTGCGCCCCGGCGAGGACGGCCTGATTCTGCGCGATGGCCTGCGGCGGGCAACATTCCTCCCGGCGGTTTGGGAGAGCCTGCCCGATCCGCTCGATTTTGTGACGCATTTAAAGGCGAAGGCGAGTTTACCGCCCAATCACTGGTCGCCGACCCTGCAGGTGGCACGCTACCGCTCGGTCACCTTTGTCGATCCGCCGCCGCAACAACCGCAGTGATACTTGCAAGCACGCGGCGATTCTGGCTAAATGGCCGGTCTAGGAAGGGTGGCCGAGAGGTCGAAGGCGGCTGACTCGAAATCAGCTGTGGGCCCTGCCCACCGGGGGTTCGAATCCCTCCCCTTCCGCCACATTCCCTTATAATCAACGAGTTAAAAAAGCTCTCGGCCTATTGCATGCAGCACCGCAGATTGTGGGGACGGTGGAACGAGATCGGCGGCGGCAGAGCCGGAGCGCTGAGTCTCGTCGTCGTGGCGCTGCTGCTGCTCTCCGCCTGTGCCGCACTACAGGATCGGGTGCAAGAGCCTGAAGTCTCCGTCAAAGGATTCGAGGTTACAGGGTTCTCGTCCCAAGGGCTCGATCTCGATCTCAATCTGACAGCTCACAACCCGAACGCGCTCGGGCTGTCGCTGGCAGGACTCAGTTACCAGCTCGACTTGAATGACCGGGGACTGATCCGTGGGGCGAGCGATCAGCGCGTGCGTCTGCCGCGGCGCGACAGCGCCGATATCAGGCTGCCCTTGCAGCTCGATTTTAGCGATCTCGCCGATCTAGGGGCCAACCTCGGGACTCTCCTGCGGCAGGAGCAGACTGCCTACCGGCTCCGTGGCGAACTCGACTTTGGGCTCTTCTCGGTGCCGTACGACCACAGCGGCGATTTGCGTCTGCCGAGCATGCCGCGGCTGCGCGTCGAGAATCTGCGCATTGAGGAGATGAGCCTGCGCAGCGCGAAGGTGCAGATGGCGCTTGAGATCGAAAACCCGAACGACTTCCCGATCGATATCGAGCAGCTGCGCTACGCACTCGCCCTCGATGGGCGAAGCGTTGCGAGCGGCAACACCCTGGAGGGACTCAGGCTCTCAGGCGGCGATCGCAAGAGCCAAGACCTCAGCGTCGATATCGATTTTTCTGAATTTGCCGCCCTCTTCAGCAATCTGCGCCGTGGTGGCAACGTCCCGTTCGCCCTTGATGCAGCGCTAGAGCTCCCGGGGGGCGGCGAAAAGCACGCCCTACCGCTGCAGTGGGAGGGGCGGCTCGGTCTTTGAGGCGAGCCTTTCGAGAATCGAGCCCTTACCCCCTAGAGAGAGGCCTAGAGGAAGGCCGCCCACAGCGCCAAGACTAGCTCTTCAGCCGGTTGGTCGTTGATCCGCAAGCGCGCATCGGAAAACCGCAGACGCGAACTCAAGACACCGTCCTGGCGCTCAATGTAGCCTGCTGCAACGGCCTCCTCAATGATCTGCTGCCACTGCCCGCCGGGCCTGGCTACAGGTTGAGTTCTGGCCTCATCGGCCTCAATTCCAAGCTCGGCCCCAGGTTGGTCGGGTTGCCCAATCCCTAATTCGACCCCAGACTCGCCCCCGAGCCCGGTCGTATCTTCAACGGCTGCACCCATAGCCCCGAGCAGCGCGAAGAGCTGACGCTCATCAATCCGAAGCGTCACATCGAGATCGGCCCCCTCCAGAATCGCCCAGGGATTGAGCACCCGATTCGAGCGCTCGGTCAATTGGAGCCGACCGCTCAACTCCCCGGCACCGTGCTCACCGACCAAGCGCAGCGTATCGACCTGCAGCCGTGGGCCGCCATTGATAAACTCGGAAATGGCCGCCTGCGCCAGACGATCACGCTGATAGGCCGTAAGCCCGTCGGACTCCTGCAGCAAGCGATTCGCCGACAGCAGGCTCTCTGCCGTGACCTCGCTTAAGGTCGCACGCAGCTGTGCTGCGGCCAGCCGCACTTCCTCTCGATCGAGCCACCAGCGCAGCGGCCCTGAGTCCGCAGCGACGCCGAGGGTCGCCCGCTCCTGCGCCAGCTCCAGGCTATAGCGCAGCGCAACCTCCTCTCCCTGCCAGCCGAGCGCCGGCAGACCGCCACGCGCACCGTCATGACCGAGCCCACCGCTATGTAGCGACCACTCGGCTGCGCTCAGCTCCAGCCCGCCGGGCCACAGCCCCGAGGGATGGGCTTCACCAGTGATACTGAGCACAAAGTCACGCAGCTGCCCGCGATCACTGGCTCCCTGCCTCTCCCCCCCCGCAGCACCCAACGCATAGCCGAGCTCCGCGCCCCGCACCGTGGTGAAAAAGCGCTCACCGGCCGCCTCCGAGCGGTGCCGCAGCTCGACATCGGCCAGGGTCAACGCCAAGCGCTCGCCGTCGGCCTCAACCACCGTACCCGAAAAATCGCGCAGCGTGAGGCGGCCGTCGAGCTGACCGCCGAGACCGAATCGCAGTTCTAGCTCAGCTGGCGAGCCATCGAGGGGCACCCGCCACTGCATCACCTCCCCGCTCGCCTGCTCAACGCCAGCGACCGTCCCCGGAGTCAAGCGCACATCGCCGGAGGCGCGCGCCCAGGCAAAACGCGGCCCGGTCGCTTCCCACAGCAGGGGGCCGTGTTCGATGGTCAGCGGCACCTCGAAGGCGAAGGGGGCGCCGACCTCGCGCCGGTACTCCGCCGCCACCTCGCCGGAGAGCGCGATCCGCAGCTGCGCTTGGGATGACCAATGCCCACGGTCAAACTCCACCACCTCGACAGTGACTTGGTCGCTCTCGGCATCAAACTCGGCCACCGCTGAACTGAGACGCTGCTCAAGCCCGCCGCCGACCCCATAGCCGCCCACCAGCGTCAGCAGCAAGAGACCGAACAGCAACGCTACGCCGACCCCCACCACGGCCTTTTTCATAGGTTCCCCTTAGTTCCCCTTAGCCCACGTCGCTTGCTTGATCCGCCTCACCTTTCTGAGAGGCCGACTGCTCCGTCTTCCCAGGCGCGGTCTGCTGCGCAGCGCATCGAACCGCCTGCTGCGCTTGCCGTACTCGTTTAATCCACTGCACCAGATCGTGCTCGAGTTCGGTAAGCAAGTCGGTATCAACAGCTTCAGCA
Organism: Halorhodospira abdelmalekii; assembly: GCF_016583625.1. Taxonomy (GTDB): domain Bacteria; phylum Pseudomonadota; class Gammaproteobacteria; order Nitrococcales; family Halorhodospiraceae; genus Halorhodospira; species Halorhodospira abdelmalekii. The sequence continues at coordinate 15,358 of NZ_NRRN01000003.1, forward strand.
GCATCGGTAGCTGAGTCCACCGGCGTCGTTGCGCCCTCGCTCTGGGCCGTCTGCTGCTGCGCATACTCGCGCTCCAGCTCGCGCAGACGCAGCTCGTAGACGTGGTGAAACTCCGCCTCGATGTGCTCAATCTCAGCCTGCTTGCGCTCGCGGCACTCACGAATCAGCGCCCAGTCGATCGGCCGGGAGTCGGGCCGCGGGGCGTAGAAGAGCAAGATGGTGGCGCCGTGGTGGGCATCGAGCCACGCCACTTGCCGCAGCCCCTCCTCGATGCGCTCATCCGGCGACTCGACGCCGATCTCCAGATGCAGCCGCACGGCGTCCTTCAGCCCGCCGAGCAATTCTAAGTCGCCTGCACCCTGTGCCCCCTTATCGTGGGCACCTTGCCCGGGAGCACCGTGGGCCGCGCTCTGCAGACTCTGCAGCTCTGCGAGGGCCGCCTCCGGACGCTGATCGAGCAGCCGACGCGCCTCCTCCAGGGCCGCACTGTAGGCATCGAAGCGGGCGTGCCGCACCGCCACACAAGCACCCCGAAAGCCGGCTCGGCGGCTGACATCGCGCGCTGAGGCCAACACGCCGATGATGTCGAGCTCCTCTTCGTGGTAGAGACCGCCGTGAACCCGCACCACCCGCCGAAAGACGACCTCCTCGCCGGTGCGCGGCAGCGCGCTGGTATCGCCGCCGCGGCCGCGAAACTCGAGCGCCTGCGGGGTCGCCTCAAGCCCTTGCAACGCCCCGCCGCCGCGCGCACTGAGACCACGCTGGGTGCCGAAAAGGCCCAGTCCGACGATGGCTTCGTGGGCGGTGCTCATCGCCGCAACCAGTCGATCAACTGCTGCAGCAGCCCAGGCCCGAGGCGAGCGCCGGTAAAGCGCGTATAGAGCCAGCCGAAGATCGCCTCGATGTCAGTGTAGTCGACCCGATGCACCCGCGGCTCGCCATCCTGCGAGCCGAGCTCACCGAGGTGCAGGGTCATCAGCTGCACCTGCTGCGGCTTCGGCCACGAGTCGAGAATGCGATGGGTGCGCGGCGCCATCAGGCGCACGTAGTCTTCGCAGAGTTGACCGCGCAGCTCGGTATGGTGGCCGTACTCGGGGTGGCGGGCCTGCAGCCGCTGCAGCGACGACTCCGGCTTCGAGATCATGATGCCGAGCGACATGCGATGGCGCGCCTCAGGGAAGTAGACATCGAGGAAAGTGACCAGATTCTGGAAGAGGACGTCGTTCTCATCGCCGTGATCGGGATCGAGAATGAACATCAAGACGAGATTGATCTGATCGTTATCGAAGAGAGCCGCGACCGCTTCGACCAGATCGGGGTCGTGATCACGCTCGGCGATCACCCGCGCCATAAACTCACCAGAGACCTCGATCAGGCTCAGCTCGAGAGGGAGTTCGCGCCCCTGCAGCGGCTTGATATCGAAGGCGAGCTCGCGGATATCGCTCTCATCGACCGGGTTCGCCGGCGGGAACTTGCCCTGGTGCCAGAGGCGAATCCACTCATTGAAGGTGACCATCGGGTCCCAGCCCTGCGGGCTCCCGAGCGGGGCGATCCGCGGGTGGGCGTCAAACGGTCCAATATGGGTCAGGTAGTAGACTAGGAAAGATTGGAAGGTCGTCTTACCCGAGCCGGGAAAACCGAACGAGAGCAGATAGTTCTCGGTCTGACCCGGGAAGCGGCGGCGCTGCTCGCGCACCCACTCCTCGACCGTTACCTCTTCGGCCGGCTCGGCAGTTTGCGCATGCGCTTGGGCCTGCGCTCGTCCCGAGCCCCCTGGAGCTCCGCTGTAGGCCGCGCTGTGAGCCCCGCCGTGGGCCGCAGCATCGGCCCCGGCGCGATCGGCGTGCGCGCCGTACCCTCGCCGTCGCTCCCGTCCAGCCTCATCACCACGGTCGATCTCATCAAGATCGTCGACATCGATGATCTGGCTCTCATCGAAGCCGTCCCGCCGATACCCGCGCCCAGCCTCATCGACCTCGGCCAATTCGCCCTCGATCGTATCCTCCGCCCAGCGCGAACGTTCGCCACGCTCGGAGGAATCCTCCCAATCGGGATTGTCACGCGATTTGCGCAATCGCTTCCAGATCGCGTCCGCTCTCGCCACGAATTCACCCCCTACAGATTACGGTATCCAGCGACAGGTTACGGCGTTGCCACCCGCCCACGGCCACGCCAGCTCAGGCGCGACCCAGGCCGCCCCGGTGTTCGCCGCGGCTCCGGACGGAAGATCAGCCAAGCAAAGAGCACCGGTACAAAGTCGACAAAGAGCGCAAGTAGTGTCGTCACTGCCGTCACCCCCGGATTCGCCCGCTCGATAAAGCCATCGCGAATGCTCAAGGGGATCTCACCGAGTTGATCGAGATCGGAGTGAATCCGCGCATGCTCAACCCGCAACGACTCCGGCAGCAGCACGTTGGCCTGGCGCTCGATCTCCGTCGACTGGTTGCGCAGCTCGGCGATGATCGCAAAGTCGCGCGTCTCGACGACCGCCCGCCGCCGCTCTTCATATTCACGTCGCAGCGCGGCGAGCGGATCGGCGTGCTCAGCGAGCAGGGCCTCGATCTGCTCGGCTAAGGCGCGGACTTCGTGATAGGTCGGATCGATACCGACCACGAAGGCCTCGCGCACGATCTCGCGATAGCGCTCAAACCACGCCTCGTTCTCCTCAGCACTGGCACCGACCGCCGGCACGGCCAAGTCGCTCACCCGCTCGCCGAGCAGGGCTTCGATCTCGGCCACATGGCTCCGACAGCGCTGTCCGCACCCCGGGCGCACCGGGTCGGTCAGCTGCTGCTGGATGTTGTGCAACTCGCGCTCCAGGGTGCGGCGCTCCTCCTGCACCTCAGCGACGACCGGATGCTCAGCGAGGGCACGTCGCGTCTGCGTCAAATCGTCGCGAAAGAGCCGAAACTGCTCGACAACCGTCCGCTCGGCGACGTCGCGCTCCATAAAGCTGGTGTAGAGGAAATTGTAGTTGCTCGCCCAGCTAAAGACGACCACTACCAGAAAAAAGGCGAGCGGCACCCACGGCCCGCGTCCCTCCAAGCGGTAGTGGCGAAACATCAAATCGGTAGCAAAGAGCAGGATACCGAGCAAAACGGCGAAGAAGAGCGTCAACTCCTGCAGATGGCTGTAGTAGCCGAAATAGGAGAGATAGACGCTGATCCCCACACAGATCGCCGCAGCCGCGATGTAGAGAATGGTATAGAGGTTGCGCCCTGTCATCAGTCTGGCCCCATCGAGCTGGAATCGATCGCGCCACCGCGTAGCGTACTGCGTACCACGTCCCGCTTGGCAGCAGCCCATCGACGGCAGCCCATCAAGGGCGACCCATCAAGAGCAAGCCATCAACGGCACCCCGTCTACGGCATTCCATCAGCAGCAACCCCGGTGGCCGAGCAATTCTATCAAAACTCGCCGCCCAGATTGGCCTCGGCAGCGAACGCATCGATGCCGCGGCGTGCCAACAGGGTACCGTCTAAGCGATAGAGCTCGATCAGCGCTTTACGATAATCGACCCATACCGCCTCCTCGTTGATTTGGCTCTCGAGCAGATCGCGCTGCGCCTGCACCACGGCGAAGGCGGTCGCCTGGCCGGCGCGAAAGCGCTCCTCCTCGGCGCGCACCCGCTCCTCTTGCGCCTCTCGGGTCGCGGCACTGGCCGCAATCTGCGCCTGTGCCCGCCGCAGCTCAATGTGGGCACTCTGGACGTCGTGGCGCACCAGGCGAGCGAGGTTGTGCAGACTCAGCTCGGCCTGATCTCGCTGCAGCCGGGCCTGTTCGTGCTCGGCGCGGGGCACGCGGTTGGTCAAGGGACGCTCCAGGCGAACGCCGAGTTCGGCGTCGTAGCTCGGCCCGTCGAGCTCGCGCGGGGCCTGACTGAAGGAGTCAGCGTAGCCGCTGCGCCCGAGACTGACAAAGAGCTCCAAGCGCGGCAACAGGCCGTTGCGGGTCCGCGTCACTTGGAGCTGATCACGCTCCATCTGCAACCGCGCCTGCTCGATCTCCGGGCGCTGCTGCAGCGCCAGTGCCAGGTGCTCGCCGACCGGTGAAAGCTCGACCGGGGTGCGCTGCAGCCGACTGACGGCACGAATCGGGACATCGTCTTCAATCTGCTCCGGGGTTCCGCTCAGGCGCAGCAACTCTAAGCGCTGCCGCTCCCGTCGACTGCGCGCATCGATCAGATCCTGTTCCCGCAGGGCGCGCTCGGCCTCGAGGGCAGGTAACTCGGTCGCCGCGAGATCGCCGAGGCGGATGCGTTCGCGGGCCCGGCGGATCTCCTCCTCGGCGAGACTCAGCGACTCTTCGTAGATCGCAATCGCCCGATCGGCCTGCACAAAGTCCCAATAGGCCGTCTCGACATCGGCGATCAGGCTCGCGACAAAGCCACGCAGCTCGTGCTCTGACTCGAGCACGCCGAGCTCGGCGCGGCGGACATCGACCAGATTCACCTCACGCCCGCGCCCGCGCAGCAGCTGCTGCGTTAGCGTCAGCCCAATGCGCGTCGTGTGCAGCTCCTCGCTGCCGCCGCCAGCGGCCTGTGCTCCGGGACGATCGCCGCGCTGGGTCTCTTCAAAGCGCTGCGTCGCCGCCAATTCCCAATCTAACCCGAGCGGTAGACGACGCTGCACGCCGGCGGCGAAGGTCGCCTGATCGCGCTCAAAGTCGAAGCGCTCGCCCCTCCACGCATCGACCCGCTCCTCTCGGGCACGCCCATACCGCCCCTCGGCAAAGAGCTGAGTGGCAAAGGCGCCACGTTCGATCTCTTCGAAGGTGCCGGCTACCACCGGACCGAGCCGCTCGGCTCGCAGTGCCGGGTTGTGCTCGAGGGCGGAGAGCACCGCCGCCTCCAAGCTCAGCTCAAGCGGCTCAACCGCGGTCGCCGCTGCAGCTGCACCCTGCCCCGCGGCCCGTCCCGCGGCCGGCCTCGCAGCCTGTCCCGCAGCGGCCTGCCCCGCAGTGGCCGTCTGTCCCGCTGTAGCCTGCACCGGGGCCTGGGCGGTAGCCCCAGCAGCCCCAGCAGCCCCAGCAGCCAAGGGCGCGGCCGTCGCAACGCCTTTAAGGCCGTCAACGCCAACGACGCCACTGCCGACGAACAGTAAGGCGGCAGCAAGCACCACAGCGACTGGTTGGCTCCGCACCATCGTCACCTGTTAACCCCCCTTAGAGACGGTAGCGCCGCCCGGGGACGGGCGTGCGAGCGCGTATAGACGCGGGATTTTAAGCGGCTATGGAAGAGCGTAAAGACCAGCGGGATCACCACCAGGGTAATCAGCGTCCCGCTCAGCAGGCCGCCGAGCACAGCGCGCGCCATCGGGGCCTGCGCCTCAGCCCCCTCACCGATCCCTAAGGCTAAGGGGGTCAGGGCCAGCCCGGTCGTCATCGAGGTCATCAGCACCGGGCGCAATCGACGTCGTCCGGCAATCAGCACCGCCTGCCGGGGCGGGGCGCCGGCGCGTAGGCTGCGATTGGCGCGATCGACCAACAAGATGCCGTTGTTCACCACCAGCCCGGCGAGCAGGATGATGCCGATAAACGACTGCGCATTGAGCGTCGTCCCGGTCAACCAGAGCATAAAGACGGCACCGACGCCGGCGAAGGGGACCGTGAACATGACGACTAAGGGGTTGCGCAGCGACTCATAGAGCGAGGCCATGACCATGTAGACGAGCAAGACCGCGAGCAGCAGGGTGATGGTCAACTGTCGCAGCGCCTCGGCCTGCTCCTCGTACTCACCGCCGATCCACCAGCCGTAGCCACGCGGCAGCGCCAGACCACTCAGCGCCTCACGCACATCGACGACCACCGAACCGAGATCGCGATCGGCGATATTCGCCGTAACCGTAGTCACCCGCTGCCGATCGCGGCGCTCGATAGTCAGCGGCGACTCGCCACTGCTGACCGTCACGACGTTGCGCAGACTGATCAACTCGCCATCGCGACTCGGCACCGTCAAGTCGAGCAGCTCTTCGAGTTCGATGGTGTGGGCGCCGGCCAGGCGCACCCGGATATCGACCTCCTCACCGGCTTCGCGATAGAGACCGGCCCGCGCTCCGGCGACAGCGGCCTCAATGGTATCGGCGATGCGGGTCACTGAGACGTTCAGGTCGGCGGCCCGCACCCGGTCGATCAGCAGCTGCTCTTCGGGGGCCGAGTCATCGACGCTGAAAGAGGTGTCGGTGATGCCGTCGACACCGCCGATCGCTTCTTCGACGCGCTCAGCGATCTGATCGATCATCTCCCGCTGATGGCCAAAGACCGAGATGCTCAGCTCTTCACCGCCGGCGCCACCGGCGCCGCGCATCATCCGCATGCCGATATCGCGCACCCGCACTTCGGCCCCCGGGACGTTGCCGACGAAGGCCTCGCGCAGCGCCCGGGCGACATCGGCACTGCTGCGATCGCGCTCGGCGAGCGGCGCCAAGGTCAAATCGATGCGGCTGGTATTGCCGCCACCGACCCAGAACCCGCCTGTCCCGGTGCTCGAATCCCAGTGCCGCGCCTCCGGGACTTTCGCCGCCACCTGCTGCTCGAGAAGACGCATGCGGGCGTCCATAAACTCCAGGCTGACCCCCGGCTCCCACTCGAAGGAGACGCGGATATCGCCCTCATCGGTCGCCGGCATCATCTCCGTCCCGAGACGCGGAAAGAGCGCTACGGCCAAGAAGACCAACGCCGCGGCGAGCACTAGGGTCGCCCCGCGCTGACTCATCGCTCCGGCCAGCAGCCGCCGATAACCACGCTCCAGGCCGCGATACCAGCGCGGCTGCGGCCGCCGCCCACTCTGCGGCAGGCGGGCGGCGAGCATCGGCACCACAGTAAAGGCGACCAGCAGCGAGGCAACCAGGGCAAAGCCGACCACCCACGCCAGCTGCGCAAAGAGCGCCCCGGCCAACCCCTCCAGGAAGAGCAGCGGCAAGAAGATCGCCAGTGTCGTCAGGGTGCTCGCCGTCACCGCCGGCGCCACCTCTAAGGTCCCCTCGACCGCCGCCCGGTAAGCGGGCATCCCACGTTCGCGGCGCGCCAATACCGACTCGAGCACGACGATGGCGTTATCGACCATCAACCCGACACCGAGCGCCATCCCGCCGAGCGTCATCAGGTTCAGGGTAAATCCGGCAAAGTAGATCAGCGCAAAGGTCGTGATCAGGGAGACCGGGATCGCCACCGCCGCCACGGCCGCGGCGCGCAGATCGCGCATAAAGACCAGCATCACCAGCAGCGCCAAGACCCCGCCGAAGAGGATCATGCGCCCGAGGTTGTGCATCGATCGCTCGATGTAGACGGCGGTATCCCGCACCACCACCAGACCGACTTGCGGCAACTCGGTGCGAATGCGCTCGATCTCGGCACGCAGCGCCTGCGCCGTCGCGACGGTGTTGGCGTCGGTGCGGGCTCGCACCCCGAGCCGCACCCCCGGATCACCGTCGACCCGGATCCGACGCGTCTCGCGGGCGTAGGTATCGCGCACCTCGGCGACATCGCCGAGACGGACCCGTGCCCCATCGTCGCCGCGGCCGACGACGAGCTGCGGCAGTGCATCGAGATCGCTCAGACGCCCCGGCACCCGCAGTCCGCGCTCGTAGCGATCGTCCTCGCGGCTGCCGGCGGCGACCTCGAAATCGGCATCGCGCAAGGCGTCGCGGACATCTTCGAGCGCCAAACCGGCCGCATGCAGCCGCCCACGGTCGACGGCGATCTCGATCTCGCGGGCCAAACCGCCCCAGATATCGACCGCACCGACCCCGGGGATGCGCTCGAGGCGATCCTGGATGCGGTCCTCGGCTAAGGTGCGCAGCTCGATCGGATCGAGATCGGAGGCCAGCCCCAAGACCATAACCGGCCGATCGGACATATCGATAAAGCGCAAGCGTGGACGCTCGACCCCATCGGGCAGGCTCGGCATGACCCGGTCGATGCGCTCGCGGATGTCGTTTGCCGCCGCCTCCAGATCGGTCCCCCAGGCGAAGGAGAGCGTGACATCGCCCTGCCCCTCGGCCGAGATCGACTCGATGCGCTCGACCCCGGCGATCGGGGCAAGGGCATTCTCGATCCGCTCGACGACCTGCGACTCGACCTCCTGCGGGCCGGCCCCCTCGTAGGCTGTGGTGATGCGCACGGTCGGATAGTCGATCTGCGGCAACAGATCGATCGGCAGACGATCGAGCGAGTTCAGCCCGAGCACGACCGCGATCAGCGTCACCATGACGGTGAAGACCGGTCGTCGGGCGCAGAAGGCCGCGAGTTTCACAGCGCCTCCATGAGGTCGCCGACGATCTCGACCTTCGCCTCATCACCGATCAAGTGCTGCCCAACAGTCACCACCCGCCCCCGCAGCTCGATCGACTCGTCGTGTGGAACAACCGCCGTACGTCCATCGGCGCGCAGACCGGTCGTTACCGCGACCCGGCGCGCCCGCGGTGGGGCTGTCTCAGCGGCGTCATCGCCGTCATCGGCATCGGTGGTATCGGCAGCGGTCTCGTTCGCAGAGTCCCCCTCCTCGATTAAGAAGATCACCGTCTCGCCACCGCGCCGACTCAGTGCTGCATCCGGCACCGTGACCACGTCCTCGGCCCGCCCCACGGTGACCGCGATACGGGCGAACATCCCCGGTCGCAGCACGCCTTCGGGGTTGGGCACCTGCAGCTCGACCCGTGCCTGTCGTGTGCCGGCCCGGAACAACGGGGCAATGCGCTCGATCTCAGCTTCGAAGTGGCGCTCCGGGTGGGCAGCCACTTGCAGTTGGGCGCGCTGCCCCGCTGCCAGACGGCCGTAGTCGCGCTCCGGGACGTGAACCACGGCGCGCAACTCGGAGAGATCGAGCAGCGAGAGCAGCGGCTCATTGGCACTGACCGTAGCCCCGGGGTCGACAAAGCGCTCGGCGACGACCCGTGCCTCCCCTTCGTCGGCCTCCCAGTCGGCGCGCACCTCGGTAAAGGCCAGACGAATATTGGCAGCACTGAGGGCCGCCTGCCGCTGTGCGATGCGGGCGTGGGCCAGCTGCTCACGGCTCTCATCGATCGTGACTTGGGCTTCGGCAGCCTCCAGCTCGGCCCGGGTTGCGATCTGCCGCTCGCGCAGCTCCTCGACCCGCGCCAAATCGCGGCGCGAGCGCTCAAGGACGGCTTGCGCCTCGGCCAAATCGGCACGCGCCACCGCCAGCTCCGCATCAGCCTGAGCGACCTCTTGCTCGATCTCCCGTCGATCGAGACGGGCCAGCAACGCACCGCGCTCGACGACATCGCCGATGCGCACCGGAAGTGACCGGAGCTCACCGCCGACTTTAGCGGCGACGTCGTAGCGCACACGCGCCTCCAGGCTGCCGTCAAGGCGGCGGATATCGACCAAGTCGCGCCGCTCAATGGTGCCGACTTCGACCGCCACCGCGGGCGCACCGCGCTCCCGCGAAGGGCCGCTCTCCGACTCTGGATTGAGATAGAGTGCCAGCGCAACACCCAGCACCCCCACCGCGAGCAACCAGACCGCGTAGCGGCGGAAGGCTCGCACCACTGCTCCGTTCATGGATTGATTCCTGCTACTGATCGGACGAAAGGCGGGATTCGGCAACCGCTACGCATCACCCACCGGTTGGCTCTCATCAGGACCGTCAACAGATGAGTTCGGGTCGAGTAGACGCTGAAACTGCGCCTCATTGAGCACCGGGATGCCCAAGGCACGGGCCTGCTCCAGCTTACGCCCCGTTTGCGTACCGGCGATGACATAGTCAGTCTTACTCGAAACGCTCCCGATCACCCGTCCCCCGGCGGCCTCGATGCGCGCCTGCGCCTGCTCACGGCTGAACTGCTCTAAGGTACCGGTCAAGACCACGCGCTTACCGGCGAGCGGCGCGGCTCGCGCCTCGGCCTGCGGCTCCGGCCAGCGGACCCCGGCGGCGACCAAACGCTCGATGACCCGACGATTATCACAATCGGCGAAGAAGCCGACCACGGCCTGGGCCACCACCGGTCCGACATCCTCCAGCGCCTCAAGTTCAGCCGCCGGCGCCGCCATAAGCCGCAGCAGGGCCCGACTCGCGAGCGGGGAGTCGAACGAAAGGCCGGCCGCCTCCTGAAGCGACTCCAGGGGGGCGTGGTGCAGATCGCTGCGCAGCCGCTCTGCCCCGGCGGCGAGCCGCTGCGCGATCACTTCACCGACGTGCTGAATACCGAGCGCGTAGATCAACCGGGGCAGGCTCGTCTGCTTCGCCTGCTCAAGCGCTGCGAGCAAGTTCGCCGCCGACTTCTCCCCCATCCGCTCCAGCCCCAGCAACTGAGCGTGTTCGAGGGCAAAGAGATCAGCGACATCGGTGACGAGCCCGGTCGCGACCAGCTGCGCGATCAACTTCTCGCCGAGACCGTCGATATCGAGCGCCCGCCGCCCGGCAAAGTGCTGCAGCGCACCCTCGCGCTGGGCGGGACAGTGCAGCCCGCCAATACAACGATGCGCCGCCTCGCCGTCGAGCCGCACCACCTGCGCACCGCACTCAGGGCAGTGCGGCACCCGCTGCTCAAAGTGCCACGGCTCGGCCGTCGCGGGGCGACGCTCTAAAACCACCTGGGTGATCTCCGGGATCACATCGCCGGCCCGGCGCACCATCACGGTATCACCCTCGCGCACATCCTTGCGGGCCAGCTCATCGGCGTTGTGCAGGCTGGCGCGGGCAACCGTCACGCCGCCGATCTCGACCGGCTCGAGACGAGCCAGCGGGGTGATCTTGCCGGTGCGTCCGACCGAGGGGACGATCTCGCGCACCTGGGTGGTCGCCTCACGCGCCGGCATCTTATAGGCGATCGCCCAGCGCGGTGAGCGCGCCGTGGCCCCGAGGCGCTCGCGCGCAGCCAAGTCGTCGATCTTAATGACAACGCCGTCGATCTCGAAATCGAGGGCATCACGCCGCGCCGTCAGACGCTCGTAGTAGGCGTGGCACTCGGCCGCTCCGGAGAGGCGCTGATGCGGCTCACTGACCCGAAAGCCCCACGCTCGCAGAGACTCCAGCACCTCAAGGTGGGTAGTAAAACCGGCCGCCTGCGGCTCGCCGAGACCGAAGGCGAAAAAGCGCAGCGGTCGCTGTGCCGTCACTTGCGGGTCGAGCTGACGCAGCGAGCCGGCAGCGGCGTTGCGCGGATTGGCGAAGGGGCGCTCGCCGGCGGCCAGCCGCGCCTCGTTCAGGCGGGCGAAATCACGCTTACCGATGACCACCTCACCGCGCACTTCGCAGCGCCGTGGGAAGGGCCGCGCCCCGCGCTCGCCTGGTAGAGCGCCCGGTAGAGCGCCTGGCAGAGCGTGGCGGTCGTCTTGATCGGAACACTCCGGGGGCTCCTGCTGCCCCCCATGACGCGCCTCGGGGCTCTCCCCGTGATTCGGTCGGCCCGCACGGCGCGGGTCGCGCAGCCGTAGCGGTACGCTCTTGAGGGTACGCACGTTGGCGGTGATCTCTTCGCCCTCGCGCCCATCGCCACGGGTACCGGCACGCACCAGCACACCGTCCTCGTAGGTCAAACTCACCGAGAGGCCATCGAGTTTCGGCTCACCGACGTAGACCACCGCGGCCTGCTCGAGGCGTTCGCGAATCCGCCGGTCACTCTCAATCAGCGCCTCTTCGCTGAAGGCGTTCTCGAGTGAGAGCATCGGGGTGTCGTGGACAAGGGTGGCAAAGCCCTCGCGCGGCCCGCCGGCGATGCGTTGCGTCGGCGAGTCGGCCTGTCGATACTCAGGGAGGCGCGACTCGAGGGCCTGCAGTTCGGCAAAGAGGGCGTCGTACTCGGCATCGGCGATCGCCGGCTGATCGAGGACGTGGTAACGGTGGTCGTGCTCGGCGATGGTCGCCCGCAGCTCATCGATGCGTCTCTTGGCATCTCCCGGGGCATCTCCCGGGGCACCTCCCTGGGCGAGCTCCTTGGCAGCCCCGTCGGAGGCGATCCCGGGGGTCGATGTTGGGTCGTTTTTTTGCAAGCTCGCTGCCCTCACCCCTTCTTGTGTGTCGCGATATGCAACTGTCGCCGGTGTTCGCGCAACTGCTCGCGCAGATGTTCGGCGACTTGGCGCGTCAGCGTCGAACGGGTCCGATCGAGCAGCAGCCCATCGAGGTGGCGCGAGACGTGGTAGGCGCTCGCCATCATGGCATCGAGGGTCTCTTCACCATCGACCGGCAGCGGCAACTGCATAAAGAAGGCCAGGCCCGGGGTCTGCAGTCGGGGCAGACTCTCCTCGGGGTCGAGATAGCCCGGCTCGACCATGCTCGCCACACTAAAGAGGGTCACTCGGCCGAGTTCGCTCGTCCCGCGCCGATGCCAAATGCGGTGCTCGCCAGGGACCATGCGCACCGCCTCCAGGGCCTCGGCAACCGCCGGTCCGTCGAAACGCTCCCCTTCGCGGGCGGCGACGTAGAGCGCAACGATCTTCTCCGCCTGCGGCACATCGCCGCTACGATAGGCGTTCATCTCGACCTGCGATGCTGGTGAGAGTTTAAGCGGCTTCGGTTCGGTGCGCCGCGGCGGGGCGTCGCTAGCGGACGCCCCGGACGCCCCGGGTGATGCCGCGGCGCCAGCCGACGCAGCAGCACTGGCCGATGCGGCCGCGTAGCCGTCGCCGCTTAGCGGATCGTGGCCGGAACCGGGGCGATCGGCCTGAGCCTCCTGACTGTGCGGCTTTGCGGGCGCAACGGGGGTCTCGTAATCGGCGTAATCGGCGTGATCGGCACGCCCAGCGAGCCCTGCGCGCTCTGCGCGCTCGGCGTAGCCATCAAAATCGTCACGCTCGCCACGGTCGTCTTGACCGGCTTGCCCAGCCAACGCATCGACTTCGCCGATGTTCAAGGCGGCAGCGGCCGCCTCGCGGGCGCTCTGCCGCCCTGGCCAAGGTGCGCCGGCCTCATCGCCTTGTGCGCCACTGCGCTCCGCCCCCTCTTCTCCGGTGGCATCGGCCGCATCGGCGCGCGCCGCCGACTTGCGCCGTCCCAGCCGCCACCACGGCTGCGCCTGCTCCCACTCCTCCGCTGCCGAGTCGTACGCATGAGCAGCCGACTTAGCAGCTGGATCACTGGAGGAATCGGTCGGTAAAGCGGTGGCTCCGCCCGTGGACTCCGGATAGTTCGACTTGGTCATCGGCACACCGTCACCCTTCGCATCGGCAGTCGCTGGCCGCCCGCCTGCCTCCGCATCCAGCTCAAGGTGCGGATCACCGCGCGCTTGCTCATCGCGGCGCAACAGCTCGTCGATCCCCTGCAGCGCCTCTTCATCGATAAAGGGCGCATCGTAAGCGGCGCTGCGCTCCCCCCAGTCGCTCAGCTCTTCGTCGTCGACCAGCCTTCTCGATGCTGTCTGCGTTCCGCCGCCATCGCCCCGCGCCCGCTCCGCTGCGGCACCGACAACGCTCGCGGCGGCAGCGCTCCCCCCGGTCGACGAGGCCGCCTCACGCTCCTGTCTGCGTCGTTCGCGCCGGCGCCCGAGCAGATAGATCGCTAAGAGCACGAGCAGGCCCACGCCGAGTATGATCCAGCGCAATGGCTCCATGGCGTCGCTCCCCCTTCAGAATGCAGCGATGCAGCCGCGGTGAGGCGGCCTCCAACGTGCGGTCGCTTCAGCACGTCCCCGCGCGAGGTGGTTCTCCGCGAGGCCCCTCCTGGCCAACACCTAGGCAACTTTTCGGTAATCTCTAGGCAATTCCCCGATCCCTTCTGGCCCACCTCTGGGCCACGGAACTGTCAGCCATCGGCATAGGGTACTAAGCCTGCCGAACCCATGGCCATGGCTGCGGCCGCAATTGCCATCACCCCGCTTGTGCCAAATCCACCGCCTCATCGACGTCGACCGCCACCAGTCGTGAGACCCCAGGTTCATTCATTGTCACCCCAAGCAAGTGCGAGACCCGCTCCATCGTCGTACGGTTGTGCGTGATGAGGATAAATTGCACCCGTTCCGACATTTCGGCCACTAGGTCACAAAAGCGCCCGACGTTGGCCTCATCGAGCGGCGCATCGACCTCATCCAGCATACAGAAGGGGGCCGGATTCAGGTTAAAGATAGCGAAGACGAGGGCGACCGCGGTGAGCGCCTTCTCACCCCCGGAGAGCATGTGGATATTCGCGATGCGTTTACCCGGTGGCTGAGCTAACACCGCGACCCCGCTGGCCAACAAGTCGTCATCGGTCAACTCCAGATAGGCCCGTCCGCCGCCGAAGAGACGAGGAAAGAGACGGCCGAGCTCTTCGTTTACACGCTCATAGGTCTCGCGAAAGCGCGCCCGGGTCGCTCGATCGATCCGCCGAATCGCCCCCTCTAAGGTCTCAAGCGCTTCGCTCAGATCGGCGTGCTGCTGATCGAGGTAGCCGCACCGCTCCTCAAGCTGCGCACACTCGTCGATGGCCGCCAGGTTCACTGAACCGAGCCGTTCGATCTGTGCGCTGAGACCTTCCAGCGCGCGCGTCCAAGCAGCGATAGTCGTGCCTAAACCGCTCTCGCTGCCGGCTGCGGCCTGATCGACAGCGGGGGCGCACGTCGGCAACTGACGTGCCTCCGGCGGGCGCTCGGCTGGATCACCATCGAGGCGAGCCGCTACACTCGCCGTCTCCTCACCGAGTTCGTCTAAGGCCTGCTGCTGATGGCTACGGTGGGCGCGCAACTCACCGAGCTCGAGCTGCACGGCGGCGCTCGCCTCGCGCGCCTGCTCAGCGCGTTGCTCGGCCTCAAAGCGCAATTGCTCCTGAGCTTGTAGCTGCTGCTCGAGTTCAGCGCTGGCCTGGCGTACGCGCTGTAATTCGCGCTCGTATTCGCCGCGTTGTACCAGCAGCTGCTCGCGCTGCCGCTGCAGCGTCTCGATCGGCTCATCGGCGACCGCCAACGCCTCCTCCAGCGCCTGACAACGCTCACGATAGCGCGCGCACTGGGCCGCCGAACGCTCAAGCTGATCGGCTACCGCACGCAGCGCCGTCTCCGCCTGCTGCTGCTCAAGCGACAAGGTATAGCGCCGCTCGCGCGCTACACGCAACGCCTCGGCACTCGCCTCGAGTTGCGCACGCAGCGACTCGCGCTCCTGCTCAAGCGCCGCATCACGCTCAGCGCAAGTGGCTGCCGCGGCAGCCGCCTCCTGCGCGGCACGCGCTGCAGCCTCGCACTCGGCCGCGGCCGCGCTGCGCTGCTGCGCTAGCCGCTGCTGCTCGCTGAGTAAGGCGTGGCGGCGCGCTTGCAGCTGCTCTAAGCGCTCGCGCTGATGCTCAAGCCGCGCCTCTAGGTCAGCCTGGCGACGCTCACTGAGCGTTAATTCAGCACTGATGGCATCGCGCGCCTGCTCTGCCGCAATCACCGCCTCGCGCGCGCTCTCGACGCGCTCTGCCGCCTCTTCGACCTGCCCCTCGGCAGCAGTGAATTGCCCGCGCAACTCGGCGATCTCGCGCTCGCGCTCTAACAGCCCATCGGCCGCCTCGTCACTCCCAGGTAGGCGCAACCAATCGCGTCCGAACCAGACCCCATCGGCAGTCACCACGCTCTCCCCGCTGCGCAGATGGGGGCGCAGCGCGCGCGCCGCGCTCAGCGACTCGACACAGTAGATCCCGGCAAGCCACTCGGCCAGCCCCGGCGCATAGCCGGTGGTGATATGGACGTGGGCGGCAAGACGCTCGGCGGTGACACCACTCTCAGATGAGGGCTTAGACGGTGAGTCCGGTGAGTCCGGAGAGTGCGGATGCGGAGAGTGCGGAGACAGGCACTGAGGGGGTAGATCGATCGACGACTCGCGTAGCGGCTCAGATGGCTGCTCAGCGGATAAGCGGGTAAAGAGCGTCAGCGTCGTCCCGGGCACCAACTCCTGCGGCCACGCCTGCAGCCACTCCGGAGCCTCCAGCCTCTCCGGGCGCTCCACATCGTCCAGACAGAGGCCCTGCAGGGCCTCACCGAGCACCGCGGCGAGCGCCCGCGACCAGCGCGGGGTGACCTCAAGACATTCGGCCAGCCGCGGGCACTCCTCCCACCCTTGCTGCTCCAGCCAGCGGCTGCGCTCGCTGCGATCGCGCCCTAGAGCGGCCTCCTGCAAGGTCTCCAGCGAGGTCAGACGGGCGCGTAGGGCGCTCAAGCCCTCACGCGCCTGCTCCAACTCACCGGCGGCGTGATCACGTGCGGCGAGCGCCGCCGTGAGCTCGGCTGCGGCATCTTCCCGTTGCTCACGCTGCGTCTCAAGGGTGACCTCGGCGGCCTCAAGCGCCTCTTTTTGGCGCTCAAGCTCTTCGGCCACAGTGGTCTCATCAAGGCTTTCAAGCTCCTCGGCAAGCTGCCTTAACCGTTCATCGAGCTCACCGCTGCGCCGCTCGGCGGCGTCCTGACGCGTCTGCTCAAGCTCAGCGCGCTGTGCTGCCGCCTGCTGCTCGCTGCGCGTGCGCTCAGCGCGATCGCGCCAGGCATCGAGTGCTGCCCGAGCCTCCTGCTGCTGCCTCTCGGCTGCCTGTTCATCTTGCTCGGCGGCTGCGCACTCCGGCGCTAGCGCTGCCTGCTGTTCGGTCAATTCGACATGGCGCTGCTGATCACTGCTGCGGGTCTGTTCGAGTTCAGCGAGCGCCTGCCGCGCCTCGGCGAGCTCCTGCTGGCGACGCTGGCGCAGCTCCCCGGCACTGTGGATGCGCTCTTCCAGCGCGCTGAGCTCGTTGCCCGCCGCGTAGAAGTGCTCCTGCACGCTCTGTAGACGCTCGTTGTGCGCCTGCAGCCGCTCACGCCGGGCGACACTCTCGCTCTCGGCGTGACGTTGCTCGCTCAGGGCGGCTTGGCGGGCATTATCGTGGGTGCGTACGGTGTGTTCGAGGGCGGCGATGCGAAAGTCGAGATCGCGCACCCGCAGCAGGGCGAGCTCACCTCGGCGGTGGCGTTCGCTGGCCCGATAGCGCCGGTACTGCTCGGCGACCTTGGCCTGCTTGCGCACTTTTTCGAGCTGGCGATAGACCTCGTCGCGCAGATCGTCGAGGCGCTCAAGATTCTCGCGCGTATCGCGGATGCGCCGCTCGGTCTCGCGCCGGCGCTCTTTGTAGATCGAGATCCCGGCGGCCTCCTCGAGGTAGAGGCGCAGCTCCTCGGGCCGCGACTCGATCACGCGCGAGATCATCCCCTGCTCAATGATGGTATAGCCGCGCGGCCGCACCCCTGTCCCCAGGAAGAGATCGCTGATATCGCGGCGCCGACAGCGCGTGCCGTTCAAACTGTAGTGCGACTGCCCCTCACGGTTGACCTGGCGCTTAATGGCGATCTCGCTATAGGCGGCGTAGCGTCCTCCTAAGGCACCGGCACTGTTATCGAAGAGCAGTTCGACACTGGCCTGGCCGACCGGGGCTCGCGCCCCCGAGCCGCTGAAGATGACATCGCTCATCGAACCGCCACGTAGATGTTTAGCCGAGCTCTCCCCCATCACCCAGCGCACGGCGTCGATGACATTGGATTTTCCGCATCCATTCGGGCCGACGACGCCGTTCATCCGTCCCGGCAACGGAATGGCCGTCGGATCGACGAACGACTTGAATCCGGCAAGCTTGATGCGTTTTAGCTGCATGGATGTGGACTGATTGAGGCTAATGGGGCTCTCATTGGGGCTACTGGGACTGATGGGGCTAATGGCCTGTGGCAACCTTTCGGAGGAGGCGTCGGGGCGGTAGAATGATCAGTCTCCTATTATCCAGCCTGATTGAGCTATTGGAAAGCCATGCCGAGCCAACCGTCGCGTAGTTTAGAGACCTTCCCCAACCCTTATCCAGAGCGTCACTACACCATCCGCATGGAAATCCCGGAGTTCACCTGCCTCTGTCCGCTGACCGGGCAACCCGACTTCGCGACCCTGCACTTGGAATACATCCCCGATCAGCGCTGTGTCGAACTCAAGGCCCTGAAGCTCTACATCTGGTCGTTTCGCGATGAGGGCGCCTTTCATGAGGCGATTACCAACCACATCCTCGACGATCTGGTCGCCGCAACCGCCCCACGCTATATGAAGCTGCGCGCCCGCTTCAACGTCCGCGGCGGCATCTGGACCGATGTCGAGATCGAGCATCACGGCGCGGCCACGTCCACCGCGCCTGAGCTGCCTGAGTAGCGGCCCTGAGTCGCGGCTAGACACCGTGCCCCTGCCCTCTTCGCCGTGACCCTCGCGACCCGCTTTGCCCCGAGCCCGACGGGTGCGCTGCATCTGGGCTCTCTGGTCGCCGCCCTCGGCAGCTACCTGATCATCAAGCGCGCCGGGGGAGAATGGCACGTGCGCATCGACGATCTCGATACGCCGCGCTGCGTCCCCGGCGCCGCAGAGTCGATCTTGCGCGCCTTGGAGCAGATCGGTCTGCACTGGGACGGCCCGGTGGTCTACCAAAGCGACCGCGCCGCTGCCTACCAGGCAGCGCTCGCGACCCTTGAGGCGCGGGGTGCGCTCTACCCGTGCGCCTGCACCCGCAAGGAGGTCGCGCGAGCGGCGCAGCGTAGCGGCGGTGCCGGCTTGATCTACCCCGGTACCTGCCGCAACGGCCTGCCTCCCGGACGTCAAGGTCGCGCCTTGCGGGTCTCCACCGTTGGCAGCGCAATCACTCTGAACGACGGCGCGGCAGGGCGGATTGAGTGCCGCCTTAATGAGGAGATCGGGGATTTTATCGTCCGCCGCTCCGACGGCCTCTTCGCCTACCACCTAGCCTGCGTCGTCGACGACGCCGAAGCCGGCTTTAGCCACATCATTCGCGGTCGCGACCTGCTTGCCTGTACTCCGCCGCAGATCCACCTGCAGCGGCTGCTCGACCTGCCGCAGCCGCGCTACCATCACCTGCCCCTGGCCCTCAACGCGGCTGGCAAAAAACTCTCAAAACAGACCCACGCCCCGCCGATCGACCCTCAGCACCCCGTCCCGGCCATGGTGCAAGCCCTGCAACTCCTCGGCCTCGACCCGCCGGTCACACTGACCCGTACAGCCACCAGCGCCGGACTCATTGCCTGGGGGCTCCAGGCCCTCGCCGATGCGCCTATGTTGACCTTGGGCAACGGGCCCAGCGAAGATAGACCGCAACACGCATGGGAACCATAACGGTTACTATAATGGGCAACATCCAGACGTGTTACCGTTGGCGCCGCCGCGCCGCCTGAAACCGCCTCGCTAGACGAAGCAGAGCAGCGGCGGAACGCCGGCCCCCATCATCTCATTCGGGAGGAGAGAGAAGATGTCCGAGACGAAGGTCTACCCAGTCCCCGAGTCGATCAAGCGGGACGCCCACCTTACCTTCGAGCAGTATCAGCAAATGTACGAGCGCTCGCTGAGCGATCCCGAGGGCTTCTGGTCAGAGCAGGCAGAGCAGTTCCTCGACTGGTTCAAAAAGTGGGAGACCACCTGCCAGTGGGATCTGGATAAGGGCGATGTGCGCTTTTTCACCGGCGGCACCCTGAATGTTGCCTACAACTGCATCGACCGCCACCTTGAAACCCGCGGCGATCAGACGGCGATCATCTGGGAGGGTGACGACCCGAGCGACGACGCCCACATCACTTACCGGGATCTGCACGAGCGCGTCTGCCGCTTCGCCAACGCCATGAAGGCGCGTGGCGTCAAAAAGGGTGACCGGGTCTGCATCTATCTGCCGATGATCCCCGAGGCCGCCGTCGCCATGCTCGCCTGCACGCGCATCGGCGCCGTCCACTCGATCGTCTTCGGTGGCTTCTCCCCCGAGGCGCTGCGTGATCGCATCACCGACGCCGATGCCGAGGTCGTGATCACCTCGGATGAGGGGCTGCGCGGCGGCCGCCCGGTACCGCTGAAGGGCAACACCGATAAGGCGCTGGAGAGCTGCCCGAACGTCAAGACGGTCTTTGTGGTGCGCCGCACCGGTGGCGAGATCGCCTGGCACGATGGTCGCGACGTCTGGTACCACGAGGCGTGCGCCGAGGCCTCGACCGACTGCCCGCCGGAGCACATGGACGCCGAAGACCCGCTCTTTATCCTCTACACCTCGGGTTCGACCGGCAAGCCGAAGGGGGTGCAGCACTGCACCGGCGGCTATCTGCTCGGCACTGCCATGACCCATAAGTACATCTTCGACTACCAAGAGGGCGAGGTTTACTGGTGTACCGCCGACGTCGGCTGGGTCACCGGCCACTCCTACATCGTCTACGGGCCGCTGGCGAACGGCGCCACGACCCTGATGTTCGAAGGCGTACCGACCTACCCCGACGCCAGCCGCTTCTGGCAAGTGGTCGATAAGCACAACGTCTCGATCTTCTACACCGCACCGACGGCGGTCCGGGCGCTGATGGGGCAAGGCAACGACTTCGTCAAGAAGACCTCACGCAAGAGCCTGCGCATCCTCGGCTCGGTCGGCGAGCCGATCAACCCCGAGGCGTGGGAGTGGTACTACCACGTCGTCGGCGAGGATCGCTGCCCGATCGTCGATACGTGGTGGCAGACCGAGACCGGCTCGATCCTCATCGCGCCGCTGCCCGGTGCCATCGATCTTAAGCCCGGCTCGGCCACCCTACCCTTCTTTGGTGTTGAGCCACAGTTGGTCGACGACAAGGGCAACGTCATCGAGGGCGCCGGCCAGGGCAACCTGGTCATCAACCGCGCCTGGCCGAGCATGATGCGCACCATCTACGGCGACCATGAAAGGTTTATTACCACCTACCTGGCCGCCTACCCCGGCAAGTATTTCACTGGCGACGGGGCCCGCCGCGACGAAGACGGCTACTACTGGATCACCGGCCGGGTCGACGATGTCATCAACGTCTCGGGGCACCGCATGGGTACGGCCGAGGTCGAGAGCGCGCTGGTGCTCCACGACAAGGTCAGCGAGGCGGCCGTGGTCGGTTACCCGCACGACGTCAAGGGTCAAGGCATCTACGCCTACGTCACCCTGATGGCCGGCGAAGAGCCGAGTGACGAGCTGAAAAAGGAGCTGGTAAAGATCTGCGTCAGCGAGATCGGCCCGATTGCCAAGCCCGATATCATTCAGTTCGCCCCCGGCCTGCCGAAGACGCGCTCGGGCAAGATCATGCGCCGTATCCTGCGCAAGGTCGCGGCGAACGAGCTCGATACCTTGGGAGATACCAGCACGCTGGCCGATCCTGGGGTGGTCGATACGCTGATCGAGGAGCGGGCCAACAAGTAGAGTAAACCCGGGACGCCCGGCCGCACCCAAGCGGTCGGGGCGTCACACCGCCCAGCGGTTGAGCAGCGTTGGAACCGATGGAACGGAAGGGGACGAATAAGGAGTTTGCCTCCCCACCCAGCCGCCGGGCGGTGCCGGTCTCTGCACCGCCACTTCATGGGCACGTGCGCTCGCCGATGGGCGGTGCGGGGTGGCGATGTGTCGACGAGGGCCGTCTGAGGGCCAGTCCGCGTGCACGAAGCGACCTTTCAACAGCAGTTGCTGGCTCACCTGGCAGAGGGCGTCTTCGGCCTCGATCGCGACGGCTGCTTCACCTTCCTCAACCCGACCGCCTGTCAACTGCTCGGTTACCCGGATGAAACGACCCTGCTCGGTCGCCCCGCACACGAGGTGTTGCACCACTCAAAGGCCGATCAGCGACCACACCCGCACGCAGAGTGCGCTGTCAGCTATACGCTGCAGACCGGAGACGCGGTACAGGGGCACGAAGACCTCTTTTGGCGGCGCGATGGCAGCACCCTCGATGTCCTTCTCCAAGCCGCGCCGCTGCACGATGAGGCCGGCAACCGCTCCGGCGTCGTCGTGGCCTTCCAAGATATCAGCGAGCGCAAGCGCCTAGAGCGCGAGCTCAACCACTCGCACCGCCTGATGCACTACATCATCGAGCACAATCGCAGCGCCGTTGCGGTCCACGATACGCAGCTGCGGTACATCTATGTTAGCCAGAAGTATCTCGACGACTTCGAGCTCGAAGAGCGCGCGATTATCGGCAAACACCACTACGCCATCTTCCCCGATCTACCCGAAAAGTGGCGCCGGGTCCATCAGCGCGTGCTCCAGGGTGAGATCCTCAGCGGCGAGGACGATCTCTACCTGCGCGCCGACGGCAGGAGGTATTGGACGCAGTGGGAGTGTCGCCCGTGGCGCCTCGAAGACGGCACGATCGGCGGCATCATCGTCTACACCGAGGTCATCAATCAGCGCAAAGAGGCCGAAGAGCGGATCCAGTTCAACCTGAACCTTCAGCGGGTGATCGCTGAGATCTCAGCCGATTTTGTGCGCGCCGACGAGAACAGGCTAGATTCGGCGATCGACGAGACCTTGGCCAAGATCGGCCGACTGTTCAGCGCCGATCGCAGCTACCTCTTTCTCTTCTCGCCCGACCAGCAGACGATGCACAATACCCACGAGTGGTGTGCCGCGGGCGTGACCTCGCAACGCCCGCGAACTCAAAACATGAGCATCGCCACTATGCCGTGGTTCACTCAGCGGGTCCTCCAAGGTCAGCACGTCCACATCCGCGACGTCGCCCAGCTACCTGCCGCGGCCGTCGAAGAGCGGAAGGAGTTCTTAGCACAAGAGATCCGGTCGCTCATCTGCCTGCCGATCACCAATGAGCACGGCGTACCGACCGGCTTTATCGGTCTCGACCAGGTTCACCAGCGCCAAACCTGGTCGGAGCAGCAGATCTCCATGCTGCGGGTGATCGGCGAGATCATCGGCAACACCATCCACCGCATTGAGGCGCGCCGCGAGCTGGCACGAAGGGAAGAGAAGTACCGCCTGCTCGCTGACAACGTGAACGACGTTATCTGGGAGTTCGACCTCGATCTGAACCACACCTACGTCTCCCCTTCCCTGGAGAAACTCTTCGGCTACCGGCCCGAGGAGGTCATCGGCCGATCTGCCCATCCATTCCTAACTGACGAATCGGCTCGGATCGCTCAGCACCTCCTTACGGAGAGCCTAGCTGCGGTCGAGCGCGGCGAAGGGCCGGTGACCTTCCGCCGTGAGCTCGAGATGGTTCGCCGCGACGGCTCTCGACTCTGGACCGAGATCAACGGCCGGATTATCTGTGATGAGCACGGCTACCCGCAGGGGGTGATGGGCATTACGCGGGATATCAGCGAACGAGTCAGCCTGCTGCGGCGACTTACCGAGTCGAACCTAAAACTTGAAGCGGCCTGCCGCGCCAAAAACGACTTCCTGAACGCCGTCAGCCACGACTTACGCACCCCGCTCAACGCCATTCTCGGTTTCAACGAGTTGCTGCTCGACTCCTCGCTCGATAGTGCCCAACGCCACTACCTGAAGCTATCGCGCTCGGCCGGCCACCACCTGCTTGGACTCATCGACTCCCTACTCGATCTCTCCAAGCTTGAGAGTGGCCGCGTCGAGCTCAGCCGCGAGGTGATCGAGCTCCACCCCTTCCTGAAAGAGCAGATGGCGCTGCTCGAGACACAGGCGGCCAACAAGGCACTCGCCTTGCGCTGGACGATCGATGAGCGCGTTCCGGAACGAGTCGTCGGCGATCCCATTCGCTTCGGTCAGGTGCTCTTCAATTTGGTCATCAACGCCATCAAGTTTACCGCCCACGGATCAGTCAGTGTCACGCTGGCCCCGTACGATGAGCAACGGCTGATCGTTGCCGTCGAGGATACCGGAGCGGGGATTCCTGCAACCTTGCAGGCGAACATCTTCGAGCCTTTCCAACGCGGCTCGCTCAACGCCCAAAAGGAGCACGGCTCCGGGCTCGGGCTGGCGATCTGCCGTGAGCTGGCCCATCTGATGGGCGGTGAGCTATGGCTGCAGAGCACCCCCGGGGTTGGGTCGACCTTCTACTTCACCGCTCTCTTGCCTGCTGTCGCGAGCAGCGCCGCTGCGCCCTCCTTCACCCCAGACGCCCCGGCGCCCGCTTCGGCACCAGAACCCCATCAGCAGCACGCCTCCGCACCGACATCCGCGGCCCTGCCGGGAGCGGGACTGCACGTCCTCGTCGCCGAAGACGAACCGACCAACGCCCTGCTCATCCGCGCGTTGCTCGAGAAGTGCGGCGCCACCGTGACCATGACCGAGGATGGCCAGGCGGCCCTAAAGGCTTGGCAGCAGCGGCGCCCCGATCTCCTATTGCTCGACTACCAGATGCCGATTCTCAACGGCCCGGAGACGATCAGTGCCGTGCGCGCTGAAGAGGCGGCCAGCACAGAGCCGCCGACCCTGATCGCGATGCTCTCAGCACACGCCACCGAAGATGCCCGTCAAGCGTGCGCGCAGGCGGGTGCCGATACCTACCTCACCAAGCCGATTCAGCGCCACGCCTTGGGCGCACTGCTTGAGTGGGCCCAGCAGGAAGCGAGCAGCACACGCGCGCGCTCCCTACGCTGACCCAGCCCCCTCCGAACCGTATACTCAACGCGCCACTGCTGCACGCAAAAAAACGCCGACGACCCCGCGCGGTGCGTGGTCATCGGCGCAACCAAGCCAGTGGCCAGGAAAGCGTAGATCGAGTCGAACAGCGCCCAACCCGACTCCACAACATTGAAGGAGCACGATCCATTACTGCGTAGTCTTCGGCTGCACGTTTAGGCTGCACCGCTGACCACGCACGCAGAAGCCTAACACCCTCCTGGGAAAAAGTCGATAATCATTCTCGTTTGCTCTTGCCACTTTTGAGCACGTAGCGGCGCAGCCCCAGCGCCGACATCCACGCCGGATTGATCGCCTCATGCCCCGCCCAATCGGCCGGGTCGAGCCCCTGTTCCAGTGCATAGCCGTAAAGCCACTCGGTGTAGCGGCGCTGCAACGTCTCCGCCGAGTCGGCCTCTGGCACCTCCTGCTCCGCCCACTGCCGCGCGGCCTCTAGACCACGGCGCAGCGCCTCAAGGTGCTCCTGCGGATCGAGAAAGATGCCGAAGTGGGTCGGCGCCAGGTACTCTGGCCGCTGCGCGGCGATGTAATCGAGACTCTGCAGCCAGCGCTCCGGGACGAACTCCGGCGGCGGCATCGGCGGGATGACGCAACTCGACCCTTGTAGGCGCACCCCGCCGATATCGCCGGTAAAGCAGATATCGTCGAGCCGGTAGGTCAAGTGGTGCTCGGCGTGTCCCGGGGTATCGAGCGCTTCGAGACAGACGCCGCCGACGGCGATCTCGGCGCCATCCCCCAAGGTGGTGATCTGCTCGACCGGCACCGGGCGAAAGTCGCCCCACAACGGGTCCATATTCTCCTCGCCGTAGATGCGCGCGGCACTCGCTAACAACTTCTCCGGGGCGGCTAAGTGAGCTGCCCCCTGCGGGTGGACGCAGATCTGCGCGCCAAAGCTGGCCAAGTGCCCAGCAGCGCCAGCGTGATCGAGGTGAATATGGCTCAGCAAGACGTGCGTCACATCGGCTGGGGTCAATCCGCGCCGATGCAGTTCGAGCTCCAACCCACCGAAGGTCGAACCGGGACCGCTCTCGATAATGATGGCCCCGGTTTCATGCCGAATCAGGTAGCTGGCAATCAAGCGCGAGCGGCCCTGGAAGTGCAGATCCATGACCTCCACGGTCACGCCAGTGCGGGTGCGAACACTCTCCACGATGCTTCCCCCTTCTTACAGTGTATTGATCGTCTGTAGGTCGTCCCGGAAAGAGCCGAAGCAGCGGCGGTTTCAGCCGACTCTAGCTCTACGCTATCATGCCCGCCTGCCCGATAGAGAGGATTCGCCCCCTTGCCCCTGCTTGAACTGCGCAACGTCCAGTTGGCCCTCGGTCACCACCCGCCCCTGCTCGAACGGGTCGATTTGAGTGTCGATCCGCACGAGCGGGTCTGCCTGGTTGGGCGCAACGGCGCCGGCAAGTCGACCCTGCTGCGCCTCA
Organism: Halorhodospira abdelmalekii; assembly: GCF_016583625.1. GTDB lineage: Bacteria > Pseudomonadota > Gammaproteobacteria > Nitrococcales > Halorhodospiraceae > Halorhodospira > Halorhodospira abdelmalekii. The sequence goes on from NZ_NRRN01000003.1 coordinate 41,095, forward strand.
TTGCCGGCGATCTCGAGCCGGACGAGGGCGAGATCGCCTACGACTCGGCCACACGCATCGCTCAGCTCTCACAACGACTGCCCGAGAAGCAAGACGGCAGCGTCTATCAGCACATCGCCGCTGGCCTCGGCACACTCGGTGCCACGCTTGAGCGCTACCACCGGCTAGCGGAAGCGGTCGCCGCCGGGGAGAGCGAGTGCCTGGATGCACTGCAGGCGTGCCAGGACACCCTTGAGGCCGAGGGCGGCTGGGCCCTCAATCAGCGCATTGAGTCGATTGTCACGCGCCTGCAGCTCGACCCTGACGCCGCCATGGCGGAGCTCTCCGGCGGCCAACAACGCCGGGTGCTGCTCGGGCGCGCCCTGGTCACCGATCCCGATCTCTTGCTCCTCGATGAGCCGACCAACCATCTTGATATCGACTCCATCACCTGGCTTGAGACCTTTCTCAGCGACTGGTCCGGGGCGCTGCTCTTTATCACCCACGACCGGGCCTTTCTGCAGCGGCTTGCCACCCGCATCATCGAGATCGACCGCGGTGTGACGTACAGCTACCCCGGCGACTATCAAAACTATCTGCGCCGCCGTGAGGAGCGGCTGGAGACCGAAGAGCAGCAACGAGCCGAATTCGACAAACGGCTCGCCCGCGAAGAGGTGTGGATTCGCCAAGGGATCAAGGCGCGGCGCACGCGCAATCAGGGCCGCGTCCGTCAGCTCCAGCAACTGCGCGCCGAACGTGCCGCACGGCGCGAGCGCCTTGGCACCGCCCGCTTTCGGGTTCAGGAGGCGGAGCGCTCAGGAAAGATCGTCGTCGAGGCCTCTCAAGTCTCCTTTGCCTACGGCGCCGCGGCCGATGCCAGTGCCAGTGCCAGTGCCAAGGTCGGCGCCGCTGCCAGCCCTAACGCCGCCCCCCATACTAGCGGTGATGATGGGACCAACGCCGAACGGCTGATCATCGATCGGCTCGATACCACGATCCTGCGCGGCGATAAGGTCGGCCTCATCGGCCCCAACGGCTGCGGCAAGACGACCCTGCTGCGCCTGCTACTCGGTGAGCTAGAACCGACCGCCGGGACGATCCAGCGCGGCACCCGCCTGGAGATCGCCTACTTCGATCAGCAGCGGGCGGTACTCGATGAGGCGGCCAGCGTGCAAGATAACGTCGGCGGTGGCCAAGAGCATCTCGATATCCACGGTCAGCGTCGCCACGTCTTAAGCTATCTGCAAGATTTTCTCTTTCCAGCGCAGCGGGCTCGTCAGCCGGTCCGCGCCCTCTCCGGCGGTGAACGCAATCGGCTGCTGCTCGCCCGCCTCTTTAGTCAGCCGGCCAATCTGCTCGTGCTCGATGAACCGACGAACGATCTGGATGCCGAAACACTTGAACTGCTCGAAGAGCGCCTGCTCGAGTTTACCGGCACCGTGCTCATCGTCAGCCACGATCGCGCCTTTCTCGATGCAGTCGCCACGCAGTCACTCGCTTACGAGGGCGAGGGCCGCTTTCGTGAGTACGCCGGCGGTTACAGCGACTGGATCCGGCAGCGCCCCCAACCGCCCCCACTCACCGGGCGCAGTGCCTGTACCCCCAAGCCAGAACGCAGTCAAGATCGAGATCGAGGGCCAAGCCAGGATCCAGCCCGCACCGACTCGACAAGCGGCCGTAGAGCCCCCACCTCCGATACCACCCACGTTGGCGACGTCAGCAGTGGCACTAGCAGCGCCAACAACGTCGAAGAGAGGAGAGCGAGAGACGAGGCTGGACCACGTGGTGCCACGGCCAGCGCCGCCAAGCGGACGGCACCACCGAAACGTCTCAGCCGCTACGAAGAGCAAGAGCTCGCCGAGCTTCCGGAGCACATCGAAGCGCTTGAGCAGAAACAGGCAACACTCCACGAACAGCTCGCCGACCCAGCCCTCTATCAGCAGGCCGATGAGGCGCGGATTCGGGCACTGCAACAGGAACTCGCCACGCTTGAGGCCCAACTCACCGAAACGTATGCGCGCTGGGAAGCGCTGGAGGCGCGCAACCAGCTGTTGACGTGACCGATCCCGACTCACGGGCAACGGGCAACGGGCAACGGGCAACGGGCAACGGGCAACGGGCGCAACCCGAGCCGACACCAGAGCTGTCGCGCAACCGGTTGCTGACCGGCTCCGGCTAAGGCATGCTAGGCGGTTACCCAACGTGGAACTACGCAGTCGGGCTGCAGCAGTGCGACTACGACGCCAGGGCCACTACACCAGGACTACGCAGCAGAACCGCGGCAGCAGAACTGAGCACCAGGACTACGCCCTGGATCGGCGTAAGATCATCGGGAACCTAGCGCATGGCCACCACCCGCAAGCACCTAAGTTGGCTCCTCAACCCTCTGCAGCGCCCAGCCGTCACCGAACTCTACGAGCTACTCTCCACGCGCAGCGCAACCAGTAACGGCCTCTATCTCAACCTTGGCTACTGGGCGGAGGCAGACAACATCGACGAGGCGAGTGACGCCCTCGCGCTGCTCCTCGCCGATGCCGTTGGGATGGGACCGGAAGACAGCGTGCTCGACGTCGGTTTCGGCTTTGCCGACCAGGATCTGTTATGGATCGAGAGCCACCGTCCGCGCCACATCACCGGCCTGAACATCACGCCGCTACAGGTCGAGCTCGGGCGAGAACGCGTCGCTGAGCAGGGACTGAGTAAACGCATCGATCTGCGCGAAGGCTCGGCGACCGAGATCCCGCTGCCGGATGCCTCTGTCGATTGCATCGTGGCACTTGAGTGCGCCTTTCACTTCCGCTCGCGCGAAGATTTCTTCCGCGAGGCGTATCGCGTACTGCGCCCCGGCGGTCGACTGGCCACCGCCGACATCGTACCGCTACCCCCAGCACCGCAGGCGGCCGTCCGCCTTAAACAGCGCATCACCTGGAGCTGGGCGGCACGCAAGTTCGCAATGGCGCCAGAGAATGCCTATCCGCGGACGATCTATCGCGAGATGCTTGATGCCTGTGGCTTCGCCAAACCCAGGGTCGAATCGATTCGCGACGAGGTCTACGCCCCGTTGCACAAATGGCTCGCCGCCAACCCGCAAGCCCTCGCCCGCCTCCATCCTGCAGCTCGACTCGCCGCCCGCCTCAGTTTGCGCATCAGCCCGGAGACCGCCTACGCCGGACTCGACTACATCCTAGCGCGCGCGCGCAAGCCGAACTAGCCGGGTCGGGTGGCTGCAAGTACACAACGCCCCGCAACCACCCGACCGCTAATCAGTCGACGGACGAAAAACGATGCACTCGCGGTCGCTACCACACAGCAGCGAGCACGACTACTCAGCGCTCTCCTCCGCCTGCCTGTCGTTGCGCAGGTTCTCCAAGCCCCAGGCGGTACCGCCGAGGATCCCGACCATCGCCAGGAAGGCGCCAAAACCAGCCGCCGCCCCGCCCTCATTCCACAGGCCGACACTAGCGATGATGAGCCCAAGACCCGATACCACGCCCATGAAGATCCAAGGGGCTTGCACACCACGATAGGGATCGATCTCCATCCTTGTCACTCCTCAGTTTTGCTTGACCGTATTGCGTTTGCGCAGCGTGCGGTTGCGCGCCGTTAAGTGATCAGCAGTCACGCCTGACCTCGCAGCTGCCCTCACAGAGGAGGCCTCACAGGTGAGGCGCCCCGGGCGGACGCCAGCCACCCTCCTGCCACGTCATCTGCATGCGATTTTTCTCTTCTTGCAGCCCGCGGATCAAAGCGTAGCACATCAGTAGCATGATCAGTGAGAAGGGCAACGCGGCGATGATCGAGGCGGCTTGCAGCGCCACCAAACCACCGGCGATCAGCAACACCGCAGCCACCGCGCCCTCGGCGATCCCCCAGAAGGCGCGCTGGAAGGTCGGCGGCTCGGTGTTGCCGACCGATAGGAGCATGGTGACGACGAGGGTCGCCGAATCGGAAGAGGTCACAAAGTAGGTCGCAATCAAGATGGTGACCACCACCGCCGCTAACACAGCAATCACGCCGGGGGCAATCGCCTCAATCGTATAGTAGAGCGCGATCGTCTCATCCTCAGCCACCGCATCGACCAGACCGCCGGCGCCAAAGAGTTCCTGATAGAGCCCGGTGCCGCCGAAGACCGTCAACCACAGCATCGCCAGCAGGGTCGGCACCAATAACACCCCCAAGACGAACTCGCGGATGGTGCGCCCGCGCGAGATGCGCGCGATGAACATGCCAACAAAGGGCGCCCAGGCGATCCACCAGCCCCAGTAGAAGGCCGTCCAGCCCAACTGCCACTCATCGGCCTCACGGGCGCCGGTCGCATCGGTCCAAAAACTCAGATAGACGACGTTCTGTAGGTAGTCGCCAATCCCCTGCACGAAGCTCGTCAACAGGTAGAGGGTTGGACCAAAGCTGAGGAAGAAGAGCAAGATGACTGCACTGAGCAGCAGATTCAGCTGCGAGAGCAGCTTCACCCCGCGGCCGACCCCACTGATCACTGAGCCGACCGCAATCAGCGTCACGACCGCAATGATGATCAGCTGATTCGCCAGACTGACCTCAATCCCGAGCAGCTGCTGCAGACCGGTGTTGATCTGGATCGCCCCAAGACCGAGCGACGTCGCCACACCGAAGACCGTACCAAAGACTGCCAGCACATCGGCGGCGTGACCGATCGGGCCGTAGATGCGCTGCCCGATCAATGGATAGAGCGCCGAGCGAATGGCCAGTGGCAGCTTTTTACGGTAACAAAAGAAGGCCAAGGAGAGCGCAACGATGGCGTAGATCGCCCACGGATGCAGCCCCCAGTGGAAGTAAGTCAGACGCATCGCCGTCTCAGCGGCGTGCTTCCCCTCGTCGGCGACGGCAAAGGGATTGCCCTGAAAGTGGTAGATCGGCTCGGCAATGCTCCAGAAGAGCAGACCGATGCCCATACCGGCCCCGAAGAGCATCGAGAACCAAGCGAAGTAGGAGAACTCCGGCGGGCGGTCGTCGTCACCCAGCTTCAGATCGCCAAAGCGGCTGAAGAGGATGAAGATTGCAAAGAAGAGGAAAAAGGCGACAACCCCGATGTAGTACCACTTAAAGTGCCCAAAGACCCACTCCATGGCGACCTGGAAGACCGCCTCGGCACGCTCCGGGTCGATCGCCCCAAAGGCCAGAAAGCCACCAACGACCAACACCGCCGTCAGTGTCAGCGGAATGTTCAGTCCTTTGAGCGGTCCTACGCTCGCTCGCATCCCCATAATAGCCAGCCCCTAAAGATTGTGGTCCGTTGCTACCGCCCGGTCATCCGCACGCGGCGAGGTGCGCAGCTATATGCGGCGCTGGATGTACGGCTCGGTGTGTCGCCAGGCGCGTAGCTAGCAGCGTCCCTAGAAGTACTCTTCGCCGACGTGATCGTCGTAGCCACCGACAGCGCGATAGACCAGATCGCCACGCGGATTGCTCCGGTGATCGACCAGCGAGACCATCGGTTGACGGTTCACAGCGGTGCGCTGCCCGAGGTAGATACAGACCGGAACCCCGATGTTGGTCGTCCCGACTGTGATCCACAGCCGATCGAAGCCGAAACCACCGCCGACGAAATCGAGCTGCGTCAGAGCCTCGTCAAAGCCTGCAACGAAGTAGTTCCGCTGCTCACGACTGGCGAAGACATGGACGCGGATATAAGCGTAGAGCAGTTCGTTAACAAGCTCAGGCAGGCGGAACTCGCCGGTCACCTCGGCCCCCTCGTGGTGCTCGGCGAAGGGGTCGACATGGACGGTTAAATCCTCGGGGTGGGGATTAAAGCGCGGCAGATAGCGCACATAGGCCGAGGTATCGGCAAGCGTATAGCGAACGCGCACAATATGCATCCGCTCTACCAGATCGGCCACACTCAGCGCTGCAACCGCCGCCGGCTCAAGCACCTGATCGTGCTGCCCCTCCTCTCCGCTGAAGGCCTCTTTGTTCGCTCCCGGATCGACTCCTTCGTCTTCGCTGGCCATGAAAACCCTCCCACTTTCTGCCTTTTCTCGTCCTATCTTCGCCACGATCACCCGCTCGATGCAAGCCACCCACGTTGAAACAACCGGTGAAGCAATGCCGCAAAAGCGGAACAACCCGGGCATCGCGGCGAAGTTGCGGCAAGGATGGCTGTCAAAGATTAAAGTTGCCGAAACCACCGTAGGGGCCTATCATCGGGTCCCATGGTCACAACGACGATCGGCGCCATAGCGACTGTACTCTCGCTGCTGCTGATGATCGCAGCCGGGACCTTCGAGGCTCGAGCACAGCGTCTCGGTAAGCGGCTCGATGCAGAGAGCGCTCGCGATATCAAGTATTGGCAGCGCGGGGCGGCCAGTCTCTTCGCCATCGCCACCCTGCCCGGCTTGATCAGTCGCCCAGCACCGGAGTTTGCCGCCGCCGTCCACGACGCCCTCAGCGCACTTTCGCCGATGTTTCTCCTCCTCGGCGCTCTGTGTTTTATCGCCAGCGCCAGCAAAATCTTGCCAGCTTGGCGGCGATATCGGGAACAGCGCGCACAGGACGCCCAAAAGCAGAGACTGGCCGAACTCGGCGATCCCTTCCCCGAAGTCTCGGCGGCGATTGCTCAGAGTCTGGAGCAGTGTCTGCCAGGCATGACCGTCAAGCGCGATGTTCGGGACGGCGATGGCCACCACGCCAGTTTGCTCCTTGAGCCCAATGGCGAGGGTGAGGCCGAGGGTCGCTACATCATCTACGCCCTGCCGCGCGTTAACCTGTTCAAGGGTGAAGGCAAGGAAAAAGGGAAAGACCGCGGCAACGCGGCGCAGCGACAAGGGACGAACAGAGCGACCGAGGCCGCTGATGGCAGCCACGTCAACCTGAATCTAAACGCCGTGAGTCGCGCAGCCAAGGCCGCCTCGGCCTTCGAGGGGCGCCCGCTCCTGTGGACTCCGGCGCAGGGCAACCCCACCGGGTACTATGCACCCGTCGATTGGGAGATGCGCCCCTACGTCGTCGAAGGCAAGGACATTCACCTCGCCGAGGCGATCAAGAAATTCGAACTCGCCGGTCGCTCGGAACGGCGCCGCCGCGAGGCGCGTGAGGCCGCCCGGAAGGCGGAAGAGGGCGATCCGCGGCACCACCTGCCGGTGCGTACCGAAATCACCGCCGATAAAGCGCGAGCAGCAGCCAGCGACCGCGACGGCTGGGAGCGCTTCAACCGCCTCGCTCCCCGCCACCCGCACATGATCGAGGTCATCCGCCGCCGCGCTCGCAATATCTGCGATCTTTGTACCCAGACCATCATCCCTGAAGAGAGCGGCAAGATCGCCGTTACCGATCACGAGCATGTATGCAAGAACGATGCAACGGTCCGCATCGCCCTCAATGAGGGCCCCGAACCGGTTTCGCAGAACATGCCCGACTGTGCTCAGTGCCACTATGAGTACCCGGAACTCTACGAGTCGTGCGTCTCGCGGTTAACCACCACACACTCCGGAAAATGCCCCGACCCGCAAAAAAATGCCGAGCGTGATGCTGAACTCGATCACCGAGAGAAGCTTGCCCGCTTAGCAGGACACTGAAGCGGTCCGCTAGACGGTTCGCTCCAATAGCGCACCGATCACCCCGCGTAAGCGCGTAAGCGCTGCGCGCCTTCCGCTGACCCCTAATCGAGCGGCAGTTTCGGCCCAGCTGCGCTGCTGTGCGACCTTACCCAGCAACGCGGCAGCCTCATCTCGAGTGCAGCCCCCCTCGGGGGCGATCGTGAATAGCAGTCGCAAACCACCATCGCGCAGTAGTGGCAAGCTAGCCGCGTAGCCCCGCTGACCGTAAGCGAAGCCGGCTAGCTCGCGACGCTGCCATGCCGGCAAGCGCAGCGGTTGAAGCGCCTCGTGTTCGGCAACGCGCAAGATCTCCCACGCCACATCGGGGTCGAGGCTAGCCAGCGGCTCGCTCAGCAAGCTGCCGGCAACGGCACGCAGCCGCTGCACCGCCTCGTCCACCACGGCCTCGCCCGGGGCCTCCAGGCCCTGTGCCATGAGTGCCGCGTGCTCTCCGCTGGCTGGCTCCCGGCGCATCCCGACTGCCACACTGCTTAGCCCGCAGGCGCGCCAGAAGTGGACCAGCTCGCAAGTGGCGCCGAAACTTGTGCCGAACAGCGCAACCCCTTGCTCTACGGCATCTCGCCGCACTTGTGCCACCAACGCACGCCCAACCCCCCGGCGTTGCGCCTGTGGATGCACGGCGATACGCAAGACCCGTAGCGCTAATAGCGAGGGCGCGCGGGCGATAGCAGCGTGGGTCGCTAGCATCTGCCCGAGCAGGTGACCGCGCAGACGGCGGCGGCCTGCCCAGACGGCCTCGGCAAGCGCTGGTTCGAGTCCACCCTCCTCGGCCACCACGGCTATACCGACAACGCTCGCCCCTACACACGCGCCGTAGAGACGAATCCCTGGAGCATCGAGCCACTGGCGCAGATCGAGCGGACGGGTCCGGTAGTGGGCCGCCACCAACAGTCCAAGGCTCTGTTTCAGGAGTCGTTCATCAGCGGCTAGGCGGTCGCGTTCAAACCGCTCGATATGCACAGCGGCTTCGTCGTCGACTTCGTGGACAGACACTTCGGCGGGCTCTTCGGCGGGCTCTTCGGCGGGCTCTTCGGCGGGCTCTTCGATGGCTGCAGCGTTGCGAGACGAAGGAAGCACGATCTGTGAGGCCGGTTCAGCAGCCAACAGCAGCACTTCGCTGAGCCACGCCTCGAGACGATCGCCAGCCGCCCAGCGAATCGGCGTCTGCAGTTTGATCTCGCGCCACTGCGGAGTCATCGCAGTCAGATCGGCCCGAAAGCGGACATCGAAACCGCGCCCGGTCCCTTCGTAGCCGTGCACAGTCGTTGCGAAAGCAATCCGCGGTGCCCGCCGCAGGAGTGCTTTGAGCAGCGCCACCGGGAGACCGGCTGCTTCATCGACCACGACCCAGGCGGTGCGCAACGCCTCACTCAGGCTCTGCGGACTGCCCTGTTGGCCCGGTAGTTGGCCGGGTTGGTCCAGTTGGGCGAGTTCACCCTCGCACGCATCGCCGTAATGGTCACGGCGTCGATCGCCACCCCCACGACCCCCACGACCAACCCCATCAGCGAGCAGATCGCCATCAAGCCCACCGCCCTGCTCTAAGGCATCGCGCAAGGCCGCCGGCTCGATATAGCGCACTGTACTGCCGTCGGCAGCGCGCAGTATGCGACGCCCGTGCCGCTCACCGCCGATACGCGCCTGGGCGTGGCAAAACACCGCTTCAGCCGCCTCCAGGCTCGGCGCCGTCACCACGACGGCGCGCCGCCGCCCACCGCCGAGCACCTCACCGATCGCTAAGCCGAGGGCCGCCGATTTGCCCCGGCCGCGATCGGCGCTGAGCACCACCGGGCGCCGCCGATGACCTGTTGCCCCACGCACCAGCGCAGCGACCGCCGTGCGCTGATCGCTACTGCAGCAGCCGCGCTCATCGCTCTCGAGAGCCGGCGCCGGCGCTATCGTTAAGGGCGGCAGCGGATCGTTCGGCCGGTAGCACTCGATCCACGGCGCCGCCTGCAGCGCCGTCACAAAGCGCTGCAGGAAGCGTCCGCCGGCCTCATTCAGCGAACGCCCAGCCGGCAACAATCGCTCCAACACCGCATCGGGCTGCTGTTGCCACGTCTGCCACTCTGGGGTCAGCAGCACCAGCACCCCACCGCCCCGCAACGAGCCAACCGCTGCGGCCAAAGCGTCGGGGTCCAGCCCCGCGTGAGCATCGAAGACGATCAATGCCTGTGTCGTGCCGAGGACCCGCCGAAAGTGCTGCGGCGAGTAGGCCTGAACCCCGGCGGGCGCCGCCGGCCCGAGCCACAGCGCCTCCGTGGCCGCCCCCGCTAACAGGCGACCTGCCGCCGCCCGCCCCCAAGCTGCCGGCCCTGCTAGGCAGAGCAGACGGCGACTCACGGCAACGCTCGCCACAGCGCCTCGAGCCGCTTCTCGGAGACCTTCTCACGCGTCCCGACCTCTTGCGCAAAGAGCGAGACCCGGTACTCCTCCAGCAGCCAGCGCAACTGCTCAAGCTGCGGGTCGGGCACGCCGCGCTCAGCGCGCGCCGCCAAGCGCTGATGGACCCGCTCGTGCCAGGGACGGATGGTGCGCAGCGGCAGGCGATCCTTACTCGGTGTGCGCTGTAGCTTATCGATGCGCTGCTCCAGCGCCTTTAAATAACGCGGCAGGGCGGAGAGCTGAGCCGCCGGCGTCTGCTCAATAAAGCCGGGGTAGATCAGAGTGCCTAAGTGCGCCTCGATATCTTGCAGGCTCTCCAACAGCGCCGGCTGACGAAGCCGCTTGAGCGATTTGCGTACACTCTGGTAGCGAGTGAGCACTTCGTCGAGATCGCGGCAGAGGCGCTGCGCCGTCGGCACGAGCTCAGCGCGACCGGCAGCGAGCCGTTCGGTAAAGAGCTCGGGCTCGCGCGGCATCTCACCCTCAAGAAAGCAGCGATCGAAGGCGGCTCGCAGCACTGCATCGCGCAACTCATCGTCGCTGCCAAGGCCGTGGTACTTCAGCCGCAGTGCGCGCAACTCATCGAGCTTACGCAACATACGCACCTGCTGCGGCAGCGCCAGCATGAAGAGGCGCCGCACCCCAGCGTGGCAGACCCGCGCTGCCTCCTCGGCCGAGTCACACAGGGTTAGGGCGACAGACTCTCGCTCATCGCGCAGCGCCGGATAGGCGTGCACCTTCACCCCGGCTTGCTCTAGAGTAATGTGGTGCGGCAGTGCGCCGAAGTCCCAGCTTTTGATGCCGCTGCGCTGCCACTCGGTCTTACGCTCGCTGCCATTTGCGGCCTGGCTGAGTGCCGTCCTGGCCTGCTCGCCGAACTCGCGCTGGAGTGCGGCAAGGTCGCGCCCGCAGGCCAAAACTTCGCCGTTGCGGTCGATCACCCGAAACGACATCTGCAGGTGCACGGGCAACTCGACCGCCTCGAGCGCGCCAGCGGGCAACTCAACACCGGTCATCCGCTGCAGCTCGCGCGCCGTGGCATCGAGCAAGGAGCCCTCACCGGCGGGGATCGACTCAAGCACCGCGCGGGCAAACTCCGGGGCGGGTACAAAGTGGCGCCGCAGCCGCTTCGGCAGCCCACGAATCAGGGCGGTGACCTTTTCGTGACGCAGCCCCGGAACCAGCCACTCGAACGGCGCCGGGGTCAAGGCGTTCAGGGCTGCGATCGGCACCATAGCCGTCACCCCATCTTCGCTCGTCCCCGGCTCTAAGTGGTAGGCCAACGGCAACTCGATGCCGGCGACCTGCACCGTATCGGGAAAGTGCTCCGCGGTGGTGGGCGGTGCCGCTGCCCCCTGACGCAGCAGATCGGCGCGACTCATGTGGAGAAGCTGTGGCTCCTTGCGCTCAGCACGCCGCCGCCACTTTTCAAACGCCGCGGCATCGCAGATATTCTCAGGGATACGAGCGGCGTAGAAGGCGGCCCACTGCTCGGCATCGGCGAGCAGGTCGCGGCGCCGGCTCTTCGCCTCCAGGCGTTCGATCTCTTCGGCCAGCGCCTGATTGTGGCGCAGAAAGTCGCCGCGGGTGCGCACCGCACCGGCGACTAGACCGTCGTATAAAAAGATCTGGCGGGCGCGCTCGCGATCGATGCGTGCGTAGTTGACCTTCCGCCCGCTGACGAGCACCAGCCCAAAGAGGGTGACCTGCTCCTCGGCCACCACACGCCCAGCGCGCCGCTGCCAGCGCGGCTCACTGTAGCTGCGCGAGACCAAATGCAGTGCGGCCGCCTCGATCCACTCCGGCCGTACCGCGGCCACGGTACGCGCGAAGAGCCGCCGCGTCTCCAGCAGCTCACCGGCCATGATCCAGCGCGGGCGTTTGTTCGCCAGCCCCGAGCCGGGGAAGATCTGCAGTTTCACGCCGCGCGTCCCGAGCCAGGTTCGCTCTTCGTGGTGGCGAGCCACTTGGGTGGCAAAACCGGTCAGCAGGGCACGATGGATCGCCTCGTAGCGCTCATCAATCGCCCCTTCTGTGGAGGCTGTAGAGGCTGCAGGAGCCGTGGATGTCGACGCAGACGCCGGTGTCGATCCCTTCGACGACGGCGATGGCGATTTCACCGCCGCTGGTGCTGATGCCGCTACGGCACGCCGGCGACGGCGCCGCTGCCCCGGTTCTGCCTCCTGCAGCATCTCGGCGAATTGGCGCCGCACCTCGGCCCACTCGCGCAGTCGTTGCGGGGCGAGAAAGTGCTCGCGGCACCATTGTGTCAGTTGCCGCCGCGTACACGCCTGTCGCTGTTGTTGGTAGTCGTGCCAAAGATTGAGCAGCGCTACGAAGTCGCTCTGCGCATCGTACCAGCGCCCATGCGCCCGATCGGCCGCCTCTTGGGCCTCCAGCGGCCGCTCACGCGGATCTTGGATCGCCAGCGCCGCAGCGATGATCAACACCTCGCGTTCGACGCCGTGCTCCCGCCCAGCGAGTAAAATCCGGGCAATGCGCGGATCGGCCGGAATGCGCGCCAAGTGCCGGCCGCGCGCAGTGAGGCGACGCTGCTCATCGACCGCCTCCAGCTCAAAGAGCAGGCGCAGTGCATCGTTGATATAGCGCTGCTCAGGCGGCTCGATAAAGGGGAAGCGCTCGATCTCGCCGAGACCGAGCGCCTTCATCTGCAGGATCACTCCGGCGAGGTTGGTGCGCAGAATCTCCGGATCGGTGAAGCGCGGCCGGCTGGCGTAGTCCTCCTCAGCGTAGAGGCGGATGCAGATCCCCGGTGCTTCGCGCCCGCAGCGTCCAGCACGCTGATCGGCCGAGGCCTGCGCGATCGGCTCGATCGGCAGCCGCGAGACCTTGGTGCGGTGGCTGTAGCGACTGATCCGCGCCCGTCCCGAATCGACCACGTAGCGGATACCGGGGACTGTTAGCGAGGTCTCGGCGACATTCGTCGCCAGGACCACGCGGCGCCCACCGCCGCGGCGAAAGACGCGCTGCTGCTCAGCGCTCGATAGCCGGGCATAGAGCGGCAAGATCTCGGTCGCCGCCGGCGGCTGCCGGCGCAGCGCCTCGGCACACTCACGGATCTCGCGCTCACCGGAGAGAAAGACCAAGACGTCGCCGGGGCCGGCGCGCGTGAGTTCGTGGACGGCATCGACGACGGCCTGCGGCAACTCCACACCGTCACGCTCTTCAAAGGGGCGGTAGCGCACCTCGACTGGGTAGGTCCGTCCCGAGACCTCAAAGACGGGGGCGTCGTCGAAGTGCTCGGCGAAACGCTGCGGATCGATGGTCGCCGAGGTGACGATCAGCTTCAGATCAGGGCGCTCGGGCAGCAGCCGCTTTAGGTAGCCGAGCAAGAAGTCGATGTTGAGGCTGCGTTCATGCGCCTCATCGATGATGAGGGTATCGTAAGCCTCCAGCCGGGGATCGGATTGGATCTCGGCAAGCAACATCCCGTCGGTCAGAACCTTGACCTGCGTCTGTGCGCTGACCTGATCGGTGAAACGGACCTTATAGCCGACCCCTCCGCCGAGTTCGCAGCCGGTCTCCTCCGCGAGCCGGGCCGCCAGCGACCGGGCGGCGATGCGCCGCGGCTGGGTGTGACCGATGCGCCGCTGCACACCCCGCCCGAGCTCCAGGGCCATCTTCGGCAGCTGGGTCGACTTACCGGAGCCGGTCGCCCCGCAGACGATCACCACCGGATGCGCACGGATGGCCGCCAACAGCTCGGGACGTGACTCAACAACCGGTAACCGCGGATCGTACTCAAGCTGCAACATACGCCAAAGAGTGCTATTCAAGCACGCCCTCGCGATCGCGGAGACCGAGCCTGCTGCACACTAGAGACACCATTACGCCTCATTATTGCCGCCGCTGATTGCCCGATAACGCCGCGGTGGAAAGTGCAACGGAGTCACCTCCCAAGCCGTCTCGGCACACTCGAGGATGAGCATCGAAGGCCCCGTGCCGACCCGCACCCGCCCGGCCGCCCCAGGGTTCAGCACCCACGGCAACACGCTATCGTCGATACTCAGCTCATGGGTGTGGCCACAAACGATCGCCCGGACCTCGGGTATTTCACTGCGCAACCGCTCGTTACGCGCCACCGCGGCGACGCTCTCACCGTGGAGGACGGCCAACTGTCCGCCCGGCAGATCGAGGGTCAACCGCTCGGGTAGGTTCTCAAGCATGTGCTCTTCGTGCGCCGGCCACGTCTCCGGATCATCGACATTGCCACGCACGGCGTAGACCTCTTCGCGCGGTTGCATCGCACAAAGCACCTCGGCCCCGCCAATATCGCCAGCGTGCACCGCCAAATCGCATTCGGCCAGTTGATCAGCAATGCGCGGATCGAGAAAACCGTGCGTATCGGCAACAATACCAATTCGCATATAAGCCCTTCCCGGTGCGCCCAGACAGCGCCCCTGATCGTGCTAACTCGGGCGGAGACCCGATCCTGTGCAGTAGATGGTCACAGCTGTGTTCTTACTTGACCGCAAAGGCAGCGTCAATGGCTGCCCGCAGGTCAGTATAGGCTGTGGTAACGGGGAAGTGCGGGAACTGCTCGGCAATCTCCGGCGGTGGCTGGAAGAAGATCCCGGCATCGGCAGCGCCGAGCATGCGCGTGTCGTTGTAGGAGTCACCGGCTGCCACCACGCGGAAGTTCAGCTCCTGCAGGGCGCGCACGGCCTGGCACTTGTGGTCTTCCAAGCGGATAATGAAATCGTCGATGCGCCCCTGTTCGCTCACTTTGAGGCTGTGGCAAAAGAGCGTCGGCCAACCGAGCTGGGCCATGAGCGGACGGGCGAACTCATAGAAGGTATCCGAGAGGATGATCACCTGATAGTCGGCGCGCAATCCATCAAGAAACTCGCGCGCCCCCGGTAGCGGCTCAAGACCGGCAACCACCGCTTGGATGTCGGCCAACCCCAAGCCGTGCCGCTCCATATCGGCCAACCTCAGCGTCATCAACTCGTTATAGTCGGCGATATCGCGCGTCGTCGCCCGAAAGGCGTCGACCCCGGTAATATCGGCGAGATTGATCCAGATCTCCGGCACCAGCACGCCTTCCAGATCGAGACAGACGATGTTCAAGCGCATTCCCTCCTGACGAGCAGCCCCACCGACAACGACAAGAATAGCGGGGCCGACAATCTAGTCCTTATCTGCCGCATGTGCAAGGGGAGCACAGCCGCACGAGCAACCCGGAGAACCACCCGCGCCCCCTCTTCCCACGGAAACCCCGTTAGGAGTACAGCGCTAAGGCCTTGTCCCACGCATCCACTTAGGTAAACTGAACTTTTACCCCTGTTCAAAAGATGGAGTCCTATCGATGTCTCAACGTTTCCCCACTGGACCGACTGGGCGAAGCACCACAGCCGCCAGCACTGCGACAGCCGACCGGCAGCAGGCGCTCGCAACCAATCGCCTCATCCGCAACACCTACGGCCTGCTCGCCCTGACGTTGGCGTTTAGCGCCCTGACCGCTGGCTTTGCGGTCCTCTCCGATGCACCACGTCTGAACATCTTTATCGTCCTCGGCGGCTTTTTCGGGCTGCTCTTCCTAACCCAGTATCTGCGCAACAGCATCTGGGGACTGGCCTCGGTCTTCGCCCTAACCGGTTTCATGGGCTTCACGCTCGGGCCGATTATCAATTTCTACCTCGGTCTGCCCAACGGCGGCCAGACGGTAATGACGGCCTTCGGCGGCACAGCGGCGATCTTTATCGGCCTCTCGGCCTACGCCCTGATCAGCCGGCGTGACTTCAGCTTCATGCGCGGCTTCCTCTTTGCCGGCATTCTGGTCGCCTTCCTGGCAGCCCTTGCGGCCTACTTCCTGCAGATGCCGAACCTCTCGCTGGCCGTCAGCGTGATGTTCATGGTCCTGATGAGCGGTTTGATCCTCTATCAGACCAGCGAACTGGTCAACGGCGGTGAGACCAACTACATCATGGCCACCGTGACGCTCTATATTGCTATTTACAATCTCTTTTTGAGCTTGCTGCAGCTGCTCGGGCTGGCTAGCGACTAGGAGAGAGGCCTTCAATCCGTTGGCGCTTAGAGCGCCGGAGGGGCATGCGAAGCGGCTCACCGTGCGGTTTTCGCGTCCATGCGGCGCAGCGAAGCACCGGAGTCAACCCGTAAGGGCGTTCGCTTGGAGCGAACGGGCGAGCGCACATGGATGTGCGATCGCTCGCCTTCCGGTGCAAGCCCGCCGCATAGCGCACCGCACGGTGAGTGGCAAGCGTGCCCCCGGTGGCGAGATCCAGTAGCGGGATCCGGTAGCGAGATCCGGTAGCGGCACGTAGCGCTCTTGTTCTAGTTAAGCGGAGCCGGTGTCAACACTCTGTTCAAGACCCCTCACCTTCTCCCAGCCAGCGCCGTCCGCCCATATACGGCACCAGCACCTCGGGCACCGCCACCCGACCATCGGCTTGCTGATAGTTCTCGAGGATCGCCACCAAACAACGTCCGGCGGCCACTCCAGAGCCGTTGAGCGTATGCAGCAGCTCCGGTTTGCCGGTCTCTGGATTGCGCCAACGCGCCTTGAGCCGCCGCGCCTGGAAATCGGTAAAGTTCGAGCACGAGGAGATCTCGCGGTAGCGCTGCTGCGCCGGCAGCCACACCTCAATGTCGTAGGTGCGGGCGGCGGCAAAGCCGATGTCACCACTACAGAGCGAGACCACTCGATAGGGCAAACCGAGTCGCCGCAACACCGCCTCGGCGTGCCCAGTCAGCGCCTCTAGTGCATTCCACGACTCGTGCGGCCGCACCACCTGCACCAACTCGACCTTCTCGAACTGGTGCTGACGAATCATACCGCGGGTATCTTTACCGTAGCTGCCCGCCTCCGCCCGAAAACAGGGGGTGTGGCTGACAAAGCGCAGCGGCATATCGTGCTCTTCAATGATCTGCCCCTGCACGAGATTGGTCACCGGCACCTCGGCCGTCGGTGCTAGATACCACTCCGGGTCGTGGTCGATGCAAAAAAGATCGTCGGCAAACTTCGGCAACTGCCCGGTTCCGATCAGCGCCTGGGCGTTGACTAGATAGGGGACGTAGACTTCTCGATAGCCGTGCTCACTGATGTGCAGATCGAGCATGTACTGGATCAACGCCCGATGCAGACGGGCGAGATCGCCGCTTAAGGTGACAAAGCGGCTGCCGGTGATGCGGGCAGCGGCCTCGAAGTCCATACCGCCGAGTTGCGCACCGAGGTCGACGTGATCGCGCGGAGTAAAATCGAAGACAGGAATACCGCCCCACTGCCGCAGCTCCAGGTTATCCGCCTCATCACTACCCTCCGGCACCCGCTCATCGAGCAGATTCGGCAGCTCGAGCTGCCATGCCTCAAGGCGCTGCTGCACCTCGGTCAGCCGCTGCTGTGCCTGTTCGAGGCGATCGCCGAGATCAGCGACCTCCACCTTCAACGGCTCGATCGCCTCGCCGCGCTGCTTCGCAGCACCGATCGCCTTCGAGCGCTGATTGCGTTCGTTCTGTAGCGCCTGCGTTACACTCTGTAACTCCCGGCGCTGCGCCTCAAGTGCACGATAGGCCGCAACATCGAAGACGTAGCCGCGACGGGCCAGATTGGCTGCAACCGCTTCCGGTTCGTTACGCAGGTGCTTCGGATCGATCATCGGTTGGGTTGGCTCCTTTGGTTAGCACTGATCCTTTCTCAGTCTGCCTTATAGACATCTACCCCAGCTGGCGGTTCAAAGCGCAGTTTTGCCTCATCGACCGACTCGTTGACGCGCACCTCCAGCAGTTCGACGCGGGTCGTCTGACCAAGCGCATCGTCGATCTCCAACGCAAACGGGCGGCCATCGCGCAAACCCAAACGCGCCTCATCGAAAGCTTGACCGGCCTCTTTCGGGACCAAGCGGACGAATTGCTCCTTTTCGATGATCTCAAAGGCCGCGGTGAGCGCGGCATAGTCACCGGAGAGCAGCTGCGCCGGGGCACTGCCAAGGGCGGCGTGCTGATCGCGCACTGTCACCTGATCGAGATCGACCTCGTAGACCCATAACCGCTCGCCATCAGCCACGATCTCTTGGGCAAAGGGCTCGGCGTACGACCAGCGAAAACGCGCCGGACGTTCGATGACAAACTCTCCGCTGGCCTGGTCGATGATGCGGTCACGTTCATCAATCGTCCACTGCTCAAAGAGTCCCTGCAGGGTCTCGGCACGCTCATAGTACGCCTCCAACTCGGCCTGCTGCCCCGCTGTGGCCGTAATCACCACACCGCCACCGACAACAAGAAGCCCGCTCAGGAGAACGATCCGCAATCGTTGCGCGTAGTCTTTCATTATTGATTCTCCGCAAATGCTCAAGGCTCAGGCGGCGGCGGGGGCGCAATCACCTCGCGCGCACCATTCGACTGCAGCGGCCCGACTACACCCGCCGCCTCCATCTCTTCGACCAAGCGCGCCGCCCGGTTGTAACCAATCTTCAGCCGACGCTGCACACCGGAGATCGAAGCACGCCGGCTCTCGGTGACGATCTGCACCGCCTGATCGTAGAGCGGATCGCTCTCTCCCGAAGAGCCCCCACCATTGCCTTCCCCCGGGATCCCCGGAATGGGGGTCGTCTCGGCAGTCTCTTGCAACACACCGTCGACGTAATCCGGCTCACCGAGCTGTTTTAGGTACTCGACGACCCGATGCACCTCGGCATCAGAGACGAAAGCGCCATGGACCCGCTGCGGCATCCCGCTGCCTGGGGGCAAAAAGAGCATATCACCGTGACCGAGCAAGGCTTCGGCGCCCTGTTGATCGAGAATCGTGCGCGAATCGACGCGCGAAGAGACCTGAAAGGCGATCCGCGTCGGGATATTGGCCTTTATCAAACCGGTGATGACATCGACCGACGGCCGCTGTGTTGCCAGGATAAGATGAATCCCCGCCGCCCGTGCCTTTTGCGCCAGTCGCGCGATCAGCTCTTCGACCTTCTTACCGACGATCATCATCATGTCGGCCAACTCATCGACGACGACCACAATCAGCGGCAACTCCTCCAACTCCGGAGCCTGCGGAACCTCGTCCTCCAGGGTCGCCTGCTGCGGATCGCCGGCATCGAAGAGCGGATCGCGCAGTGGTTCACCAGCCTCGCGCGCCCGTCGCACCTTCTGATTGAAACCGGTGATGTTGCGCACGCCCATTGCCGCCATCAAACGGTAACGCCGCTCCATCTCGGCGACACACCAGCGCAACGCATTGGCCGCGTCGTTCATATCGGTGACGACCGGGGCCAACAAGTGCGGGATGCCGTCGTAGACCGACAGCTCAAGCATCTTCGGATCGACCATGATCATCCGCACCTGCTCGGCACTATTGCGATAGAGCAGCGAAAGGATCATGGCGTTGATGCCGACCGACTTTCCTGAGCCCGTCGTCCCGGCGACCAATAGGTGTGGCATCTTAGCCAGATCGGCGACCTTCGGCTGACCACCGATATCGTGCCCTAAGGTAACCGTCAAAGGCGCCACACTACCGCTGTACGCCTTGGACCGGATGATCTCAGAGAGGCCAATGAGTTGGCGCTGTTCATTGGGGATCTCCAAACCGACGGTCGATTTGCCCGGGATGACTTCGATGACGCGCACCGCGATCACCGACATGGCACGTGCGAGATCTTTCGAAAGGTTGGTGATGCGGCTGACCTTGACCCCGGCCGCCGGTACGATCTCAAATCGTGTGATAACCGGCCCAGGCTGCACCGATTCGACCTCGACCGAGACGCCAAAATCGGCGAGTTTCTCTTCGAGCAGGCGCGACATCGAATCGAGCGTCTCTTGCGAATAACCGCCCTTGCGCTCCGGCGGGGAATCAAGCAGGTCGATCGGCGGTAGCGGGTCGGTCACAGCGACAGGGCGAGGCTCCGCCCGCCTCTTTTCCTGAGTCTGAGCCGCTGGCGCCGGCGCATGCACGCGCTGCACCTCAGGTGAAGAGTGCTGCGACGCCTCATCCTCTCTGCCACGACGGGCCGTCGCCCGCGGCGGCGGGCTCGCGGCCGGACGACTCACCTCCTCAGAAGGAGTGGTTACTGCCTCCGCTGCAGAGGGCGTCACTCGATCCAAAATGCCTTCTGGAATGCCACCACGCTGATCGGCTGTCACTGGATGCGGCGGTCCGATTCGTGGCAAATCGGTTGCCGGACTGCTGAACCGGTTGCGCCAGTACACTAGCCATGGGTGATCGGCAGCCCACCGCTGCAACTGCCACCGGTACTCAGCAAGGCGCTCAAAACGATGTCCTTGCCCGTGCCCCGAGAACAGAGTCCGCAGGCGCTCGACCGCTGCTAAGGTCCACCCCCCGACCCACTCGCTCACAGCTAACCATGACAAACCGGTCGACAAGGTGACCCCGGCCAACAACAATGCACTAGCAATCAAACAGGCACCGGTAAAACCCAGCACGGCGTAGAGTGCACCACCAACCAAAACACCGACCAGCCCTCCCGCGCCCTCGGGCATCCCCGCCCCAGTGGCGTTCAGGCTAGCCAGAGCAGCTCCGGCGAGCAGCACGAGTACGCCGCCGCCCACGCGGGTCAGTAGCCAACGCGCTTCGAGCGTACCTCGGCTATGGTGATAGTAGAGACGATAGGCGGCTACACCGATCAGCAGCGGCAGCAGGTAGGCCAGGTGTCCCAGCAAGAAAAAGACGCCATCGGCAAGAAGCGCACCGACCAATCCGCCAAGATTGGCAACGTGCTGTTCACTGACACTGCTGCTACGCCAAGTCGGGTCTTCGGGGTTATAACTCAACAGCGCCAAGAGGACGAAGGCCCCCACGGCAGTGAGCAGCACCATGCCCGCTTCGCGTAGACGCCGCGACAGTTGGTGACCGAGCAGGCGCTCCACCGCCTTACCATTGGCATCCGGGTCGTCACTGCTCACTGCGTTCGCTCACTGCTCCTGGTCGTTCTGACGATTGAGGATGAGGCATTCTATCAAATTGCGCCGCAGTGCTCCGCCCGTAGTTACTCACCTGGGGGCACACCCATGGCTTTTGGGGGCACGCTCGCCACTCACCGTGCGGTGCGCTATGCGGCGGGCTTGCACCGGAAGGCGAGCGATCGCACATCCTTGTGCGCGCTCGCCCGTTCGCTCCAAGCGAACGCCCTTACGGGTTGACTCCGGTGCTTCGCTGCGCCGCATGGACGCGAAAACCGCACGGTGAGTCGCTTCGCGCACCCCCCCCAGCCTTCCAAGGCCTACAAGGCGCCCTCTCCTGCCCATCCAAAAGAAACCAGCGCCGCATTTGCTCCCGGGAACCAGTCCCCGAAGAGTGCCAGCGGGGACGCCAGCGCCCCCAGGAACCAACCCCCAAAGAGTGCCAGCGGGGACGCCAGCGCTCCCAGGAACCAGCCCCCAAAGAGTGCCGGCGGGGACGCCAGCGCTCCCAGGAACCAGCCCCCAAAGAGTGCCGGCGGGGAGGTGACGTCGTAGCCCATCCCCCCTGGCGAGGTTCGCGTCTAGCGGCCGGCCAGCGCCGGATCAGGCCCGTAGGGCGCGCGCAGGGATGCGCGCGGTCGACTGGCGCACATCGGATGTGCGCTCAGTCGACCCCCGGCGATGGACCTGCCGCGTAGCGCCTCGCCAGCGGGGGGATGGCGCTGCGGCGGCACCGGTCAACGGCCATCGCAAAAATCAGCCGCCGTAGACAACAGACAACAGACAACAGACAACAGACAACAGACAGCGAAGCTACCAACCTCGACCACTCAACGGATCGAAATCGGCATCAAAGCACCACCTTAACCCCCACTCACAAGCACCACCAGCCCCAGAAGAGTCATCCCCCACCAGCGCCGCATCAAGACACCGAAGATACTCCGCGCGCGTCACCTCCCGCACCCCGAGTCGCTCCAAGTGCGGATTGCTCATCTGACAATCGAAAAAGTGGAACCCCCACCGCCACAGTTGCGGCAACAACCAAGCTAAAGCAAATTTCGAGGCATCGCGCGCGCTGCTGAACATCGACTCGCCAAAAAAGGCCCGATCCAGGGCTACACCGTAAAGCCCACCGACCAGCCCACCCTCATCGTCCCACACCTCGACCGTATGGACATGCCCTAAGTCGTAGAGTGCCAAATAAGCGGCCTGCATCTCGCGCGTAATCCAGGTGCCGGTATCCCCAATCCGAGGACTGGCACAACCGGCGATCACCGCCTCCGGCGCCTGATCGAGCGTTACCGCATAACGCCGCTGCCGCAGCGTACGAAGGAGACGACGGCTGAGGTAGAGATCGCCTGGACAAAAGAGCCCGCGCGGATCGGGGCTCCACCACAGAATCGGCTGCCCCTCACCGTACCACGGAAAGACTCCACTGCGGTAAGCGGAGAGTAGACGCGCAGGCGAGAGATCACCGCCGACGGCCAGCAGACCGTTCGGCTCCGCCAGCGCCTGCTCAGCCGGCGGGAAAGGTTCCTCTGGGCGGTTCGCGTTCAACCAACGTAGCGGCAACATAACCTTAAAACAGCACGGCGCCCCTTTGACCCCGAGGCCTCCGAGCGCACCCCCTCCTCTAAGTGAGTTGAGCCACTACATACGCCTTGTCGCCACGCGCAGACCCCTGTATAGTCTGCGACCTTATAAGGGCCTGCTACGCATGGTATCAGATGCGAGCAAGCGAGCGAATCCATCGAATCGATCCGAGAAACGGACCAGAGAGGCGCATGGCCAAAGAAGACTCCATCCGCATGCAAGGCGTCATCCTCGAGACGTTACCCAATACGATGTTTCGGGTAGAGCTTGAGAATGGACACGTTGTCACCGCTCACATCTCCGGAAAAATGCGCAAGCACTATATCCGCATCTTGACCGGAGACAAAGTCACCGTCGAACTGACGCCCTACGACCTCAACAAGGGCCGGATCGTCTACCGGGAACGCTGAACCCACGCGCCAAGACCAGGCAGGGCGACGACCGCTACACGAGGCCGCCTCTGCGGATCCGCGCCAGCCGCCCCTCCTCCCCGGGTCGGCCAGAGCGGCTTTTATCTCCACGGCCTTAGGCCCCCTCGGTATCGCGCTCCCGCACATGCACCGCCAACTCACCGTCGACGACCGTCACCTCGACCTCACCGCCGTCGGTTAGATCACCGAAGAGCAACTGCTCAGCCAGCGGCTTCTTAATATGCTGCTGAATGACCCGGGCCATTGGCCGCGCACCCATCCGCGGATCGTAGCCCTTCTCACCGAGCCAACGCCGGGCCGCACCATCAACCACCAGGGTCACCCGCTTCTCCGCCAACTGCACCGAGAGCTCGCGGATAAACTTATCCACCACCCGCTGCACCGTCTCGTGATCGAGCGGCTGGAACTGCACCACAGCGTCGATTCGGTTGCGGAACTCCGGAGAAAAGGTGCGCCGAATCGCCTCCATGCTGTCCTGAGCGTGCTCTTCTTCTGTGGTAAACCCGATCGCCCGCTTGCTCAACTCCTCGGCCCCGGCGTTCGTCGTCATCACCAGGATGATGTTGCGGAAATCGGCCTCCCGACCATTGTTATCGGTCAGCGTCCCGTGATCCATCACCTGCAGCAGCAGATTAAAGACATCCGGGTGCGCCTTTTCGATCTCATCCAGGAGGACAACCGAGTGAGGATGTTTCATCACCTCCTCGGTCAACAGCCCGCCCTGATCGTAACCAACGTAGCCTGGCGGCGCCCCGATCAGCCGCGAGACGGTGTGCCGCTCCATGTACTCCGACATATCGAAGCGCAGCAGCGGCACCCCCATCAACTCGGCCAACTGCCGTGTCACCTCGGTTTTACCGACGCCGGTCGGCCCCGAGAAGAGAAAACTGCCGACGGGGCGATCGGGAGTACCCAGCCCAGCACGCGACATCTTGATCGTCGAGGCCAGGCTCTCGATGGCTTCATCTTGCCCAAAGATGAGTCCCTTGAGTTCGCGCTCCAGACCCTCCAGCACCTTCATATCCTGCGCTGAGACCCGTTTCGGCGGGATCCGCGCAATCTTAGCGACGATCGACTCGATATCGGGCAGACCGACCGTCTTGCGCCGCTTCGAGCGCGGTCGCAGCCGCAGCCGTGCTCCCGCCTCATCGATGACATCAATCGCCTTATCCGGGAGTCGCCGATCGTTAATGTACTTCGCCGAAAGCTCCGCGGCCGCCTGCAGCGCCGGCTCGGTAAAGCGGACGTTGTGGTGCTCCTCGAACCGGCTCTTGAGCCCCTTGAGAATCTGCACGGTATCCTCAATCGACGGCTCACTGACATCGATCTTCTGAAAGCGCCGAGCCAACGCTCGGTCCTTCTCGAAGATCCCACGATACTCCTGATAGGTCGTCGATCCGATACAGCGCAGATCGCCCGAGGCGAGCATCGGCTTGATCAGATTTGAGGCGTCCATGACCCCGCCCGAGGCCGAACCGGCGCCGATGATCGTATGAATCTCATCGATGAAGAGGATCGACCCACGATCCCGCTTCAGCTGATGGAGCAGCCCCTTCAAGCGCTTTTCGAAATCGCCGCGATACTTCGTCCCTGCTACCAAGGCGCCGAGATCGAGCGCATAGATCGTACTCTGCTTGAGCACATCGGGGACCTCACCATCGACGATATGCTTCGCCAGCCCCTCGGCAATCGCGGTCTTGCCGACACCGGCCTCGCCGACGAAGAGCGGATTGTTCTTGCGCCGCCGACAGAGCACCTGCACGGTGCGCTCAATCTCGTAACGACGCCCGATCAGCGGGTCGATCTGCCCAGCGCGGGCGCGCGAGTTAAGGTTAGTCGCGTACTGCTCCAGCGGCGAGCTGCCACTCTGCGCCTGCTCAACCGCCCCCTCCTCTTCCGGCGGACCGCTCTCCTCCTTGCTCATATCCCCCTCCCCCCCAACCGAGGAGATCCCATGCGAGATGTAATTCACCACATCGAGCCGAGAGATGTTCTGCTTGTGCAAGAAGTATACCGCCTGCGACTCTTGCTCACTGAAGATGGCGACGAGAACATTCGCCCCCGTCACCTCACGCTTCCCGGAAGACTGCACATGGAGGATGGCGCGCTGCAGCACCCGCTGAAAACCGAGCGTCGGCTGCGTCTCGCGGGTATCGTTAACCGGTAACAGCGGTGTAGTTTCAGCCAGAAAGGCCTGCAGTTCGCGGCGCAACCGATCCAGGTCGGCGCCACACGACTTTAGCACCTGCGAGGCGGCCGGGTTATCGGTCAACGCAAGCAGCAGATGTTCGACCGTCAAGAACTCGTGGCGCCGCTCGCGCGCATCCTTAAAGGCCAGATTGAGGGTAAACTCCAGCTCTTTGCTCAACATGCCCTACCACCTCGCCTGGGGCCTCGATCCGCGACCGCCGCTGTTGCGGCTGGCGCTCTGGATCGGCGGCGTGATCTCTATCTGCCTCCCATTCTAAGCTTCTTCCATGGTACATAGTAGGGGGTGACCGTTCTCGCGGGCATAATCGTTCACCTGCACCACTTTACTCTCCGCTACATCACGACTATAGACCCCACAGACCCCTTTGCCGCGCGTATGCACGTGGAGCATCACCTGTGTGGCGCGACTTCGCCCCATGCCGAAGAAGCGCTGCAGCACCTCGACGACAAAGTCCATGGGCGTATAGTCGTCGTTGAGCAACACCACACGGTAGAGTGGTGGACAGCGCATCTGCGGGCGCGCCGTCTCGACGCCCGGCTCCTGCGGTTCGTCCTGGTGCGACTGCTCCTCACTCATGCTGGTCATTCTATCGGCTCGCAACAGGCCTCGCCAATCACTGGATTTTGCCGTTTCACAAATGGCTACGCCCCGCGCGGTGGCAACCACCGGCGGGGCGCAGAACAGTACACCACATCAACCAACGCAAAGGGGCTGGTCAACGCCTTTGCGCTTAGAACTGGCTCTCCTCGGTCGAGCCTTTAAGCGCTGTCACCGACGACTGCCCCGCCTGGATCACGTTGGTCACCTGGTCGAAGTAGCCAGCACCCACCTCACGCTGGTGACGAGTCGCCGTGTAGCCGTGCTTTTCGGCGGCGAACTCGGCCTGCTGCAGCTCGGAGTAAGCCGCCATCTGCCGCTCCTTGTAGCCGCGGGCCAGCTCAAACATCGAGTAGTTCAGGGAGTGGAAACCAGCCAGCGTGATGAACTGGAATTTGAAGCCCATCGCGCCGAGCTCATCCTGGAACTTACGGATGGTCGCCTCGTCGAGCTTGCCGGCCCAGTTGAACGACGGCGAGCAGTTGTAGGCGAGCAGCTTACCGGGGAACTTCTCGTGGATCGCCTGCGCAAAATCACGCGCAAAGCCGAGATCCGGGGTGCCGGTCTCGCACCAGATCAGGTCGGCATATGGGGCATAAGCCAGACCGCGGCTGATCGCCTGCTCAGCACCCGGCTTGGTGCGGTAGAAGCCCTCGACCGTACGCTCGCCGGTGATAAAGGGCTTGTCGTTATCGTCGACATCGGAAGTCAGCAGGTCGGCCGCCTCGGCGTCGGTCCGCGCCACCAAGACCGTCGGCACGTCAAGCACGTCGGCCGCCAGACGCGCAGCGATCAACTTCTGAACCGCCTCTTGCGTCGGCAGCAGCACTTTACCGCCCATGTGGCCACACTTCTTGACCGAGGCGAGCTGATCTTCGAAGTGCACCCCGGCAGCGCCGGCCCGGATCATCCCCTTCATCAGCTCGAAGGCGTTGAGCACACCACCGAAGCCGGCCTCGGCATCGGCCACGATCGGCTTCATGAAGTCGAACGGCGGGTTGCCTTCGGCGTGGTTGATCTCATCGGCGCGCAGCAGCGCGTTGTTGATCCGCTCGACGACCGCCGGGACCGAGTTGGCCGGGTAGAGCGACTGATCGGGATACATCGTGGAACCGAGGTTGGCATCGGCCGCCACCTGCCAGCCCGAGAGGTAGATCGCGTTCAGGCCGGCCTTAACTTGCTGCAGCGCTTGGTTGCCGGTCAGGGCGCCGAGGGCGTTGACGTACGGCATCTCATGCATATACCGCCACAGCTTCTCAGAGCCCAGACGGGCCAGCGTGTGCTCGACATGCACCGTCCCGCGCAGACGCACGACCTCTTCGGCCCCGTAACCGCGCTTGACCCCCTGCCACCGCGGGCTCTCTGCCCACTCACGCTCAATCGCCGCTTGATCTTTCTGATGCATAGATTCTGTCTCCAAAACAGTCCGTCCGGCCCAACTCAGGTGGGGAGCCATTCTATGGCGCGGCGCAACATTTGACAACACTTGCGAAACGATGCGTTTCTCTGATCCTTCGCGCGCTGCAGACCCGCACCGATCGGGCCGGATCGAGTCGCGCGGCAAGACACTTGCAGCGGTATAATGGTCGGATGACTGACCGATATCCACAACAACCGAAAAGGACGGACGCCGCCCCCACCCCTGCGGCGCCCACCGCGTCGGACGGTCCGCGCGTCGTTGTCGGCCTCTCCGGTGGCGTCGACTCAGCCGTCGCTGCGCTGTGGCTGCTGCGCGCCGGCTACCGGGTCGAGGGGCTCTTCATGAAAAACTGGGAGGATGACGACACCCTCCTCCACTGCGCTGCCGCGGAAGACTTCGCCGCGGCCGCAGCCGTTGCCGAACAACTCGGCATCAAACTGCATCGGGTCAACTTCGCCGCCGCCTATCGCGAACGCGTCTTCGCCGCCGCTTTAGATGAGCTGCGCGCCGGACGCACGCCCAACCCCGATATTCTCTGCAACCGTTACATCAAGTTCGATCTTTTCTTGCGCCATGCCCGCGAGCAACTCGGTGCCGAGTGGGTGGCAACCGGCCACTACGCCCGTCTGCGCCGCGACCCCGACACCCCCGACGGCGAACCACCGCAGCTGCTGCGCGGCCTCGATCCTGAAAAGGATCAAAGCTACTTTCTCGCTGCGATCGAGCCAGAGGCCTTACGCCACGTCCTCTTTCCGCTCGGCGAGCACACCAAAGAGACCATCCGCGACACCGCTCGCGCCGCCGGCCTAAGCAACGCCGAGCGCCCCGATAGCACCGGCATTTGCTTTATCGGCGAGCGCGACTTCGCTACCTTTATGCAGCGCTACATCGCACCAACCCCCGGCCCGATCCTCACCCCGGAGGGCGAATCGATCGGTGAGCACCAAGGGTTGGCCTTTTACACGCTCGGACAGCGCCGCGGCTTAAGAATCGGCGGTCGCTCAGGACAAGCAGCTGGTCCGTGGTACGTAGCGGCGAAAGATGCGAGCCGCAACGCCTTGATCGTCGTCCCAGGGGATGATCATCCGTGGCTCTTTAGCCGTGCGGTGATCAGCGCCCCGGTGCACTGGCTCGCCCCGCCGCCACCGGAGGGCAGTCTGCTTGAGGCACAGGTGCGCTATCGCCAACGCCCACAGCGTGGCCGCCTCTTCTACCACCCCGACGGCGGTGTCACCTTCCACTTTGAGCAGCCGCAACGGGCCGCCACACCGGGGCAGCAACTGGTACTCTACGCTGGCGCGCGCTGTCTCGGCAGCGCCCCGATTCAACAGACCCAGCCGAGCGAGGCAGCGGCGACCGAACAGCCGCTGCCCGGCGCAAACAGTTCGTCCCTTTCTTCTATTTCAGAACACTCGGAGGCCGTGTGAGCGAGTCCCAAGACTGTCAGCAGGCCTTGACCCTGGCTGTCATCCTCCAAGCCGTACAGTGCGTCAAAGACGTCGCCCACCACGGGCAGGCGGAGTCGGCGCGCTACCGCCCCTTGATCAGCGGACTCCTTGAGGAGTACCAGGGCAGCGCCGCGGCCCTCTATGGGCCGGAAAACCTCGCCCCGGGTCTGCGCCGCGTCGTCGGTCAGCTTGAGAACTTGCGCGAGGCCGAAACCACCCGTTACGCCGCCAATATCCTCCACTTGGAGCAGCGGTTGATGAAACGCCCCGAAGTCCTCGGGCGCATCACCGAGGGGCTGGCGCAAGCTCGGCAGAAGGCCGAATACTTCGGCGACATCCAGCATATCAACATCATCCACCACCTCGGCGAACTTTACGCTCAGACCATCAGCGAGATGGGGCCGCGCCTGCTCGTCCAAGGGGAGCAGAAACACTTAGAGAACGCCGATAACGCCGCCCTGATCCGCACCTTGTTGTTGTGCGCGATTCGCGCCGCAAGCCTCTGGCGGCAAAACGGCGGCGGCCGCCTCGCTCTAATCCTACGGCGCCGACGCATCACCAGGGCGTGCCGTGAACTGCTCGACGCTTTACCGGAGGAGGCGCTGACCTAAACCACTAGAGGCGCCTAGAGGCGCCGCTCTCTTAAGCCGAGAGGCAGCAACAGACAGCTACCGACGACGCGCCGACGGCAACAGCGCCGGTGCCACCTGCCGCGATCAGCCAACAAACTGCTAGAATCAGCTCCTTTTATCATCCACCAGACCTCGGAGGGACTATGCCGGACAGCTTTCAAGCACGGACTACACTGCACGCTGCGGGGACCGACTACGAGATCTTCAGTCTCGATGGCCCACGCCGTGAGTACGATGTCGACCGCCTACCCTACTCACTCAAGGTACTGCTCGAGAACCTGTTGCGCACCGAAGATGGCGTCAATATCACCCGCGAGCAGATCGAGGCGGTGCTGAACTGGGATCCACACGCCACACCGAAAGACCAGATCGCCTTTACGCCAGCCCGCGTTGTACTGCAGGACTTCACGGGCGTCCCGGCGGTGGTCGATCTAGCGGCGATGCGCGATGCCATGAGTGCGCTGGGCGGCGATCCAAACAAGATCAACCCGCTCTCACCAGCCGATTTGGTCATTGACCACTCGGTCATGGTCGATCACTACGGCTCGCCGGCCGCCCTCGGGCGCAACATCGAGATCGAGTATCAGCGCAACCGCGAGCGCTACGAGTTCTTGCGCTGGGGCCAGACCGCCTTTTCGAACTTCCGCGTCGTCCCGCCGGGCACCGGCATCGTCCACCAGGTCAACCTTGAGTACCTCGGACAGGTCGTCTTCTGTAACCGCAACGGCGAACGCCCACAGGCCTACCCCGACACCTTGGTCGGCACCGACTCGCACACCACCATGATCAACGGCCTCGGCATCCTCGGCTGGGGGGTCGGCGGCATCGAGGCCGAGGCGGCCATGCTCGGACAGCCGATCAGCATGCTAGTCCCCGAAGTCATCGGCTTTAAGCTTGAGGGCAAGGTCCCTGAAGGCGCCACCGCCACCGATTTGGTGCTCACCGTCACCGAGATGCTGCGCAAGAAGGGCGTGGTCGGCAAATTCGTCGAGTTTTACGGCGACGGGCTCGATCATCTGCCCCTGGCCGACCGGGCCACCATCGCAAATATGGCCCCGGAGTACGGCGCCACCTGCGGCATCTTCCCGATCGATCAAGAGACACTGCGCTACATGGAACTCAGCGGCCGCGACCCGGCGTTGATTGAGCTGACCGAGCGCTACGCCAAGACACAAGGCATGTGGCGTGAAACCGGCAGCCGCGAGGCGCAGTACAGCGATACCCTTAGCCTCGATATGAGCACCGTGGTACCGAGCCTGGCTGGACCGAAGCGGCCGCAAGATCGTATCGCTCTAACCGAGGCCAAGCCCCGCTTTATGCAGGTGCTCGACGATCACCTCGAGTCACACCACACCATCGCCGTCAGCCCCGAGGAGCAGAGCTTCGAGGGCGAAGGGGGGCATACCGCACCCGGAGTCGAAGATGCCCACGATAAGGGCGCGGTGGAGATCGAGATCGACGGTCAAAAGACCTTTTTACGCCACGGCGATGTCGTGATCGCTGCGATCACCTCGTGCACCAACACCTCGAACCCTGCAGTCTTGATCGCCGCCGGGCTGCTGGCACAGAAGGCGCGGCGGCGCGGCCTGCAACCGAAGCCGTGGGTCAAGACCAGCCTCGCCCCGG
This sequence comes from Halorhodospira abdelmalekii, assembly GCF_016583625.1. Taxonomy (GTDB): domain Bacteria; phylum Pseudomonadota; class Gammaproteobacteria; order Nitrococcales; family Halorhodospiraceae; genus Halorhodospira; species Halorhodospira abdelmalekii. The sequence continues at coordinate 71,900 of NZ_NRRN01000003.1, forward strand.
GCTCACAGGTGGTACCGGCCTATCTCAGCAGCGCCGGTCTGCTCGACGACTTAGAGGCACTCGGCTTTGCCGTCGTCGGTTTCGGCTGCACGACCTGTATCGGCAACTCCGGACCGCTGCCCGAGGCGGTCGCCGACGCCATCCGCGAGGGCGATCTCTGCGTCACCTCGGTGCTCTCCGGCAACCGCAACTTCGAGGGGCGGATCCACCCCGATATCCGCGCCAACTACCTCGCCTCGCCGCCGCTGGTGGTCGCCTACGCCTTAGCCGGCACCATGGCCAAAGACCTCTACAACGAGCCGATTGGCCAAGATAGCGACGGCAACGACGTCTATCTCAAAGAGATCTGGCCGAGCCAGCACGAGGTCGCCACCCTGGTGGCCCAACATATCTCGGCCGATATGTACCAGCAGCAGTACGCCGAGGTCTTTGCTGGCGATGAGAACTGGCGCTCGATCGACGCCCCGCAGGCCGAGCTCTACGACTGGCGCCCCTCGAGCTACGTCAAGAACCCGCCCTACTTCGCCGGTATGGGCAAAGAGCCGCAACCACTCGAAGACATCGAGAGTGCCCGCTGCCTGATCTACGTCGGTGACTCGATCACGACCGATCACATCTCGCCAGCCGGTGCCATCCACCCCGATAGCCCCGCCGGGCAGTATCTGCAAGAGCAGGGTGTGGCGCCGCAGGACTTCAACTCGTACGGGTCACGGCGTGGCAATCACGAGGTGATGATGCGCGGCACCTTCGCCAACGTGCGTTTGCGCAACAAGATGGCGCCGGGCACCGAGGGCGGCTGGACGACCTACGTGCCGACCCAGGAACAGATGACCGTCTACGACGCCTCGATGCGCTATCAGCAAGAAGGGACTCCGCTGATCGTACTCGCCGGCAAGGAGTACGGGACCGGATCGTCCCGCGACTGGGCGGCCAAGGGCACCAATCTGCTCGGCATCAAGGCCGTGATCGCCGAAAGCTACGAGCGCATCCACCGCTCGAATCTGGTCGGCTTCGGAGTGCTGCCGCTGCAGTTTACCGAGGGTGAGAACGCTGCCAGCCTCGGCCTTGCAGGCAATGAGACGTTTACGATCGCCGGGATCGCGGCGGAGCCGCAACACGTCGACGTCATCGCCCGCCGCCCCGACGGCAGCGAGCTGACCTTTACCGCCCGTGTCCGCGTCGATACGCCGCAGGAGTGGGCGTACTACCGCCACGGCAGCATCCTTCACTACGTGCTGCGCAACCTCGCCTAGAAGGCAGAAGGTGCGCGCTGGCAGGGAGGCCGGCGCCCACCGCACCGCCACTGGGCAACTGGCCGCTGCGCGCGGCCGCCCCACACGGAAACGCCCCGGCCACTCACTGCGACCGGGGCGTTTTCTTCATGCGCAACCCGTAAAACGGGCCGCACGGGGCAAATGAGCGCTCCGCAGACCGAAAAAAAGCCGACGGGACTGAAGAGACTGTCCCGCCGGCCTTGCCGGTATGCCGCCTCACGCAACATCCCTCCCTGGCTCGCTTAGCCTAGAGAGGGACCCCGCGTCCGACCCGTTGTACGCGCAACGCGCTAACAACGAATCTTAGACTCAACGAGTCTTAGACTGTGCGCGGCGACAGCGCCGTGCTGTCCTCAATCACCTCACTGTAATACTCTGCAGCCGGCGCGCCCTGCAGCCAGTTGAACCGCTCCGTGTGCATAAGAATCACATGGATCGTCAACGAGATGATGATGAGCCACAGCGCCGTCGCGATTAGGATGCGGCGGGGATCAAATACCTTCCAAATTCTCCACATAGCTCACTCTCTCCTCATCCAGCAAAGGGCGCGATGGTATTGACTACCGTAGCCAGTTGGGCAGCCACCTGGTTGAGCCCTTCGGTCAGGGAATTCCAAGAGGTCGTCGGCAGGAAGTCGCTATAGAAGGAGTCCGTCCGGACCTCTTCCGGTGCAAAATCCTCCAGACGATAGCCTTGCTCCGGTGGCCAAAACGGCCGCCACGCCCAAACCAGAAGGTGCGCCACAAAGGCTACCGCGATATAGAGGAAGAAGCTCTGCACAGCAGCGTTGTGAAACTCCTGAGCCTCTTCGTCCGTAAAGTCTCTGAGTGGCCTTATATCATTAGCCATAAGTTTTCGTCCTCCGTTCAGCGTTTCAGCCAGCGCCCGCGCACTACCCCTGCGCGGTAAGGGATTCCCCCACGCTTACGTGGGACTGCCTTAGTCGGACCAAGCCCGGTCCCCAGCACCGAGCCCGAAGCATTCGCTGCGCCCACCTCCAGGACCTCGCCACTCTCTGGGTCCGTCCATCACCAACATGGTCCACGAGCACAGCTTCCATACCTTCCGATGCAAGAGCACGATAACGCAAAACAGGGACGAGGTGTGGTGGCGTATAACCGCATCCCCCACCCCGTCCAGCGCGCGCTACCGCCGCCCGCCTTCCCCGTCCAAGCATCGTGGGGCCGCCTTAAGTCTATCGAACTCGTGCCGACAATACTGGATGTAGCGTCATAATGCACCCCTTCGGCGGCCCGCTAACCAGCTGGTGCGGCGAGTCGCCACCTGGCCAACCGAGGCGACCCCGGGTGAGTCCAAGTGAACCCGGGCTGTCCAGCCGAGGCAGCACGGGATAAGAAGGAAGGGGCGGTAAGGGGATGGACGATTGAGCCGCGAGAGCCGAGCAGCCATGGAACGACAACAACGGGTATCCGCTAAGCCAGTCAGTGTGCCGCGCTGCCGCGTGCGCAAGCATCGGCGCAGCGTCGCCGCGATCCTTGCCGGTGGAGTGTCGCTAGCGCTGCTGCCGCTTGCGCTTCTAGCCCTCCCCGTAGCTGCACTGGCTGGGCATCCCGACCTGGAGCGCCTCGTTCACCGGGCGACTCCGCACGAAGCTCGCTGGCACGCCTTCGAGGGGCGCTCTGGCTGCCATATGGTTCACGAGGTCCGCGGCGCCGGAACCGCCATAGTGACCTATCGCCACGACAACGCGCGGCGTTTTTTGAGCTTTTTCGCTCATCAGCCACCTCGTCAACTCCGCGAGGGCGATCTCTATATCGGCGAACCGATATGGCGCGGCGATCGCCGGCACCACGTCGAACGACTGCGCGTCCACCCCGAACCACGCACCCTGCGCTTTAGCAGCCGCACCACCGATCAACTGCTCGACGCCCTACGCTCTGGCCTTGAGCCGCGGTTTCGCTACGCGGGTGGCTTTGGCAATCAGCAGATCGAGATCGCCCTAACCCCGGCCTCTTTTCAACACGCTCACCACCACTTTATCGACTGCATCGACCGCCATGAGCGCGTCGACGCTGGCACCGCAACCCGCGGCCTGGTCATCCCCGGGCGCACCGGTGAAGCGCTGGCCGACAGTGCTGCCGATGCCACCTGGGAAGGCGACCTGCCACGCTTACCGCGCGGCCCCCGCACTGAGGTCTTCTTTGCCACCGCCAGCGCCGACCTGACCCACGATGCCATCAACAGCATCCGCGGCTTCGTGCGCGACCTAGAAGACAACCCGCACTGGGGCGTGGTCCTCTCGATCGGCTACGCCGACACCCGCGGCGCCCCCGAGGCCAACGAGGCGCTGGCCCGCCAGCGCGCCTCTCGGGTCCGCGACGAACTGATCCGCATGGGGATCCCACAAGGGCGCATCGAGGTCGAGGCGCGTCTTCTCGACCCCGAAAACCGGGAGGAGGACACACTGGAACTGGCCAAGAACCGCCGTGTCGAGCTGCGTACCGCGCTCTAGGAGGCGGCGGCCACCCCGCGCTCCAGGGCGACATCGCACTCGGCCTGCTGGAGCACGCGACGCGCCACACTACCGACAACGGCCCCATACCAGTGCGATAGGCCTCGTGTACCCAAGACGATCAGATCGGCGCTACGCTCCAGCGAGGTTGCTACAATCTCGGCCGGCGGATAGCCGGAGCGTACATGCTGGGCGCTGATCCGCTCAGCCAGCTGCGGCGCCGCCACCTCCAAGCGTGCCAACCACCGTTCAAGCGCCTGCTGACTCTCTCGGCCACCCAATTCGACGACTTCGCGCAACCGACTGCCGGCGGAACTGGCGCTGTAAAGGCGCTCGAACGGCATCGAGTCAAAGACGTGAACCACCTCGAGATCGGCGTTAGGCGCCAGCTGCACAGCGTGCTCAAGAGCGTGCTGGGCGCGATCGGAGAAATCGAGCGGCACCAACACCCGCTGATACGGCTCAACCTGTGACGACTTCACCACCAATACGGTCTGTTCAAGGGCGTGAACGAGGTTTTCAGCCGTCGTCCCAAGCAGAAAATCACGCATACCGTGGTGACCATGGGCTCCAATAACGACCAAATCGGCCCCCCAAGCTTGCGCTTCGGCAGCGATCTCCGGGTGCCCCCGTCCGACAGTACAAAAGACCGAGTAATCGGCCAGCGAACGACCGGCAAGGGCGTGCTCAATACGCGCCGCCACACTCTCCTGGGTGTTTTCGATGAGCTCAGTGGCGATCTGCTCAACCCCGGGACCATCCCGAAAGAGGCGCTGCAACTGCACCTCTTCTAGATCGGCTTCGATAATGTGCACGGCACGCAGCTCGGACTGCTGTGCCTGCGCAAGCACGACCGCTCGTTGCGTAGCACGATCGGCGCGCACCGAAAGATCGGTGGCCAACAGAATCTTATCCATAGCGAGGAGTCCATAGCAGGTCTGCTGCAGCGAGGCGCGCGCGCTCCGAGACATCCGACCAACCCAAGAGCGAGCGTCCACCCCAAAGAGAGACGGGCCCGCTCATAGCGCGAGCCCGCCCGCCCAACCACCTAGCCGTGCGCTTTCACCAGGCGGCTTCAGTGGCTAAAGAACCGCACTCGGGGGTCGGCCATGTACTCACCGATCTCATCCGGGGTCGCAACTCCAACTCCTTCAACCAGATTCTCTTCGGTGTGTCGAGTATTGGGCAGGAAGACGCCGCAGACCTGCACCGTCACCTCGTGCTCCTCGATCAACGTCTTCATCATCTGCTGTGGATTGGCCCCCGCCGGCTCCAACGTCGCACCGCGGTAGCGCCCAACGGCAAGCTTAGTGCCATCACCGCAGAGCAGCACCCGGACCTCTTGGCCACGCTTGACCGCCTGTGTAGCTAGGATCATGGCCATGCCCTGAGTGTGATTGTGATCCGAGGTCACTGTGATCAAAAGCTTGCTCGGCTCCGCAGCGGCCTCCGTGCCGTGCTCATCGGCCTGTGCTGCCGTCATGGCAAAGAGGGCCAACCCGAGAACCACCCCTAAGCGTTTTATCATGCTCATTGAATCCTCCTTCTCAGACAACCTATTCTATTTTTTTATGTCAGCGGCATTTCGCCGACACGTTCTTATTTCGACGACACGCTCACTGCAACAACGCGCCTTGCGATCGATCTCACCACACCAGGCCGGGCCAGGGCCAGGCCGTGCCGCCGCTCAGTGTTTGACTGGGCGCTTGCTCAATTTGCGCTGCAGCGTCCGCCGGTGGATCCCAAGTGCGCGCGCTGCCGCCGAGATATTGCCGTCGTGCTCGTTCAGGACGCGCTGAATCTGCTCCCACTCCAGACGGCGCAGCGACATCGGCCGCTGCGGCGGCTTGTCCGGCTCGGTCGTCGCCTTGCCCTCTAGCGTTGCGAGCACGGTATCGGCATCAGTCGGTTTCGGCAAGTAGTTGAAGGCACCCAGTTTGATCGCTTCGACGGCGGTCGGAATGCTCGCATAGCCAGTCAGCACAAGGATGCGGGACTGCTGCGGCAGGGCCTCCTTGAGCGGCTCGACCAACGTCAACCCAGAGTAATCGCCCAACTTAAGATCAAGCACCACGTACTGCGGCTGCATACTTCGCGCCTTCTGGATCGCGCTCTCTGGCTCCTCCGCCGTCTCAATCTGACACCCGCGGCGCGACAGCGACCGCCCAAGCACCGCAGAAAAGGTTGTATCGTCGTCAATGATGAGGATCGATGGGCCGTTCAGCATGGTCTGCCTCCTTCTACTGCCATCTCGCCGTACTCATCATCCGAAGTGTAGACACCGCCAGAGCGGAGTCGATCAAGGGGCAGTTCGATATGGGTCCGTGCCCCACTGCTGCGCGGAGAGTCCATCAGCGTCACTCGCCCCCCGAAGCGGTCGACCGTCGCGTTCGCTAAGACCAGCCCGATCCCCATGCCCGATGGCTTGGTGGTCTGAATGACTCGCCCGGCACAGCGAACCCGATCGGAGTCCAGCCCCGTACCCTGATCGTCGATGGTCAGCACCAGTGTCTGGCCATCGCTGCGCACCGAAACCTCAACGCCAGTGTGCCGATTCTCGACCGAGGCCTCCGCGGCGTTGTTGAGCAGATTCAACAGCGCGTGCATCAGCGTCGGATCTTGGCGCAACTCGACATCGACAAACGGCTCTTCATACTGAATACGCGGCTCAATCTTCGGATGCATCAAACGCCATGTATCGAGAATGCGCGCAATATAGTCGTACAAGTCGACTGCACGCCCTCCCTGCTCTTTGCTTCCCGCTTCGATATTGCGCAGGTCCGCCTTAAGATCCTCCATAGTCTCCTTACAGACCGCGAGCTGCGAACGCAATAGTTCCAACTCCTGCTGCAGCTCTTCGTCGTCCTGCCGCTCGCGGCGCAACTCATCAACCACCATCGCCATCGTCGACAGGGGGGTGCCGAGCTGGTGTGCCGCCCCGGCAGCTGCCGTGCCCCAGGCAACGATCTGCTCGTTGCGCAGCGTCTGCTCGCGCGCGCGCGACAGGCGCAAATCCTGTCGGCGCAGCATCGAGGCCATAAACCGGACAAAGACGGTGATCATCCACGCCGCAATGACGAAATTAACCCACATACCAATCAGGTGCAGATTAAAGTCACCACCCAGCACGGGATGCGGCTCCTCCATCGGCAGGAAGAGCCCAAGCAGCATCCCGTAGAGCAGCACGCAGAGGACGGTAATGATGGTCGCCTGGCGTGTCGGCATCGCCACCGTCGCCAAAGCAACCGGCACCAAGTAGAGCGAGACGAAAGGATTCGACGGCCCCCCCGCCAACCCCAACAGGGCGGTCAAGGCAGCCACATCGATGAGCAGGTGAAAGAGCACCTCGTAGTGGGTAATCTGCTCGGGAGCGCTGCGCAAACGGATAAAGACGACGCCGTTCCAAGCCGCCAGCCCAGCAACAATCAGCAACATCGGCCCCAGGGGCAAGCTAAGACCGAGTACAAAGTGGACAAAGAGAATCGTGATCAGCTTACCGGTGATCGCCGAGACACGCATCCACGCCAAGATCCGCGCAGCACGCGCCGGCTCGAAACGCAACATACCCTCTGCCGTTGTAGAACCCGCCATGTTCACCGCGCCATCCGTCGCACCGCCTAACCCGAATCCGGGCGGTTGCAGTAGAGTTGGTAGAGACAACTTAGCAACGCTTCGGTCTCGGTGCTCGCCAAGCGGTAGTAGATCGTGCGTGACTCGCGCCGTGTAGCCACCAACCCCTCCTCACGCAGCCGTGCTAGCTGTTGCGAAAGCGCCGGCTGCCGCATCTGCAGCAACTCCTCAAGCTCACTGACCGAGCGCTCCCCCTCGACCAAGTGGCAGAGGATCATCAAGCGACGCTCGTTAGCCATCGTCTTCAGGAAGGCCGCGGCCTCTGCTGCCTTACTCTCCATCTCAGCTGGATCGGGCTTACCCGCTGGCGCCATTTCTTGCTCCATCCACGACTCCCGCCTCATCGGCTGTAGCCTGTAGTTCAGCCATCGATCGTCTCGAAATAGTGCATCAGATGATCTTGTTTGTCTGGGTCATCGTCCACAAAGCGCAGTGTGATCTTCAAAAAATCGGTGTCCTGGCGCTTCTCTCCCGCCTGCAGGGCGTAAATGTAGGCATTAACGCGCGAGGTGCGGTCGTCGTCCTCAGTGGTAAAGTCGAACGTTGCCTGCTCGAGCAACCCCGGCATCGACTCCGGGCGCTTGGTAATCCCGATCAGTTGCTGCAGATCGATCTCCTTGACCAGGCAGGCCATGATCCCGCCCGCGTAACGAATCTGACCGACGATCTTCTCGCGCGGCACCGCCCGTTTGCGCCGGCGCGCCGGCGCCGGGGCGTCGGCCTGGATCGTCTCCGCAATACTCAGATCGCCGGAGAGGCCGCCGGCGAGCAGCGAGGCCGACTCCCCGGCCGAGGAGTGCCCCTCGAAACTGCCAAGCTTCTTGAGTGCCCGCGCTGAAATCCCCTTCGACCGCGTCAAGGCCCGCGTTACGACATCGAGCAGCTTCTCGTTGGTAAAGGGTTTGACGATGTAATTCGTCGCGCCCCGCTCGACGGCCTGGACGACGTGCTCACGATCCCCACGGCTCGTGATCATAACAAACGGCACCGTCGCCAAACTCTCATCCTGGCGCATCCACTCCAGCACCTCGAGACCGCTGAGCTCCGGCATCTCCCAATCGCAGAGCACCAGATCGAACCCCCCGGCGGTGAGCTTGTTCTGCGCCTGCCGACCATTGGCCGCCTCGTGGACGACAAACCCGGGATAGCCCGCCCGGACTCCCTTCTTGACCAGATCGCGAGTAAAGCTTGCATCGTCGACGATCAGTACGTGCACCTTCTCAGTCATCGCGCCTCCCCATCCGATCCGTCGGCCAGCTTACCAGATCGCAGAGGAGAGCCCCACATCGGTGCACGACCTGCGCGCAAACCTTCACGCGCGAGCGCGAGCCACAGCACGGTGCCACTGCTCCAGGCGCTGCTGCGCCTGATCACGCGAGCACTGCGGTTCAAACCGCCGCGCGACCTGCCACTGCGCCGCCAACTGCGCCTCGTCGGCCCAAAAGCCAGTCGCCAAACCAGCCAAATAGGCCGCCCCTAGCGCGGTGGTCTCGAACGTCGCCGGACGCACCACCGGCACCCCGAGCAGATCGGCTTGAGTCTGCAGCAGCAGGTCGTTGGCCGCCGCGCCGCCGTCGGCCCGCAACTCATCGAGTGGCCACCCAGCATCGGCCTCCATCGCCTGGACCACATCACAGACTTGCAGCGCGATCGCATCGAGCGCAGCGCGGGCGATATGCGCCGCACTCGTCCCGCGCGTCAGACCGCAGAGCAGGCCGCGCGCCTCGGCATCCCACCACGGCGCCCCGAGGCCGACGAACGCCGGCACCAGATGGACCCCGCCGGAATCTTTGACACTCGCCGCCAGGCTCTCGACCTCCTCCGATTTGCGGATGATACCGAGCCCATCGCGGAGCCACTGCACGACCGCACCAGCGACAAAGACACTGCCCTCCAAAGCGTAGTGATCGACGCCGTTGCGGCGCCAAGCGATCGTCGTCAGCAGACCATTGGCCGACGGGACGGCCTGCTCGCCGGTGTTGAGCAGGACAAACCCCCCGGTACCATACGTGACCTTGGCCAACCCTGGGCGTAGACAGGCTTGGCCAAAGAGGGCAGCCTGCTGATCGCCGGCCACACCGGCAACGACAGGCCCCGGCGGCACTCCGGGGCACTCGACCGGCGCAGCAAAACCGCTGCTGTTGCGTACTTCGGGCAACAGGGTCCGGGGAATGTCGAACACCCCGAGCAGCTCGTCATCCCACTCACCGCGGTGGATATCAAACAGCAAGGTGCGCGAGGCGTTGCTGGCGTCGGTAGCGTGGACCCGCCCACCGGTCAAGCGCCAAATCAGCCAGCTGTCGACGGTTCCAAAGGCCAACTCGCCGGCCTCAGCCCGCTGCTGCGCCCCCTCGACGTGATCGAGCAGCCAGCGGATCTTGGTTCCAGAGAGGTAGGGATCGAGCAGCAGCCCAGTACGCTCGCGAAAGAGTGTCTCTTTGCCCTGGTCGCGCAACGCTTGGCAGAGCGGCGCGGTGCGCCGGTCTTGCCAGACGATCGCCGGATGGATCGGCTCACCGCTGCTGCGCTCCCAGATCAGGGTCGTCTCGCGCTGATTGGCCACCCCAATCGCGGCCACATGCGACCAGTCGAGGTTGGCACGCAGCAACGCCCGCCCCATGACCGCATTCTGCGTCGCCCAGATCTCCTCGGGATCGTGTTCGACCCACCCCGGTTGCGGGTAGCGCTGCGTAAACTCCTCCTGCGCCAGCGCGAGTATTCGCCCGTGAACGTCGAAAAGAATCGCCCGCGAACTGGTCGTACCCTGATCGAGGGCCAGGATGACGCCGCCTTCAGTCGAAGATGGACTCTTGCGGATAGCCGGCACGCTCCAAGACCTCCCGTAGGCGACATAAAGCATCGATCTGGATCTGCCGCACCCGTTCGCGCGTCAGTCCCACCGCAGCACTGGTCTGTGCCAACGTCAACGGCTCCCCTCGCTGCAACCCGAAACGCTTCTCCAGGACGAGCCGCTGGCGCTCATCCAGTTCTGCCAACCAGTCCTGCAACTGCCCCAAAACCTGCTCCTGCAGCAGATTGGTCTCGATCATACACGCCCGCGCCTGACTGTCCCCCTGTTGCACACGGCGTGCTAGCGTGCATTCCTCATCAGCAGTAAGCAGGGGCAGATAGCCAATCTCCTTTAGATAGAGATAGGTTGCATCGAGCGCCGTCGACGCACCCGTGCTGCCGCGCTGCCGCGCCGTCTTGGCAGTGTCACTCTGCCGCTCTTCCACCCCATCCACCCACCGATTCGCGACCATACCACGCCCCCCCCGTTACCCAGCGGGCAAAATCAGACGATAATACGCCGGTCGCTGCAGCGCAATAGCACAGCCGAGCCGACGATCGGTATCTATGTTTGGCACAAAAAAACGGGTAGAATGTGGCGGTAATGAAGCTCTTTGGCCCCCTTTACCGCTGGACAATCCGCTGGGCCGCACACCCGCGCGCGCCGTGGGTATTGGGCGGCGTGAGTGTCGCCGAATCTTCCTTCTTCCCGATCCCCCCCGATGTGCTGCTCGCTCCGATGAGTTTAGCCAAACCGCGACGAGCGTTGCACTTCGCCTTAATCACGACGCTCGGCTCAGTCGCTGGCGGTCTGATCGGCTATGCCCTCGGTTACTTCGCCCTCTCTCTGGTCGAGCCGTGGATTGCAGCGGCCGGTTATACGGGGCACTACCAGACGGCCGTCACCTGGTTCCAGACGTGGGGCTTCTGGATCGTTTTGGTTGCTGGTTTTTCGCCGATCCCTTATAAGGTCTTTACCATCGCCGCCGGAGCGACCGGGGTCGGCCTCATTCTCTTTATCATCGCCTCGCTCATCGGCCGCGGGGCGCGCTTTTTTATGGTCGCTCTCCTGGTAGGCTGGGGCGGAGCGCAGCTTGAACCGTGGCTGCTGCGCCACGTCGAACGCATCGGCTGGCTCAGCGTAGTGGCGCTGCTGCTGGCCATGCTGTGGTTGCAGTACGGGTGACGATGACCGACTCGAATCGGCTCGACTAACAACCCACAGCAACCCGGCTAACGAGGCTTTGCGGATAGTACCGATGTCGTTCCGCCGCTGGCTCTTACAAGTTGTACTCTCTCTCTTGCTCGCTGCGCTGGCGAGCGGCTGCGGGCTCATGTGGCGCGGGGACTGGGAGGCGGACGGTCACCGCCGCATCTACCTCTATGAAGTCGAGGCCGGCGACACCCTCCACTCAATCGCCTGGCGGCACGGGCTGCGCGTCGAGCAGCTGGTCTCGTGGAATCAGATCGAGAATCCGGATCACATCCGAGTGGGACAACGGCTGGTACTCAACCCGCCGGCGGGCGGCCGTCGCGAGCGCCCAAGCGACGCTGATGAGGCTGAGCGTTCGGCGCGCGCCGAATCGCCGCACGATGCCCCAACCACCGCGCCACCGCCGCCGCCACGGCGACTGCCTGATCATCAGTTAGAGTGGACCTGGCCAGCCGAGGGAGAGATCATCCGCGCCTACGCCACCGACAGCGGCGGCAAGAGCGGCATCCAGATCGGCGGCTCGGCTGGCGATCCCATCCGCGCCGCCGCCGCCGGCGAGGTCGTCTACAGTGGCAGCGGGCTGCGCGGCTACGGCAACCTGGTTATCATCATGCACGATGACGACTATCTTTCAGCCTACGGCTACAATCGGCGTATTCTTGTCGCTGAGGGCGATCGGGTCAGCGCTGGCGACCGGATCGCCGAGATGGGTTATGCCAGCGGCTCGGAGCAGGCCAGCCTCCACTTCGAGATCCGCATCGGCGGCCAGGCCGTCGACCCGGAGGACTACCTGCCCGAATAGCATCTCGCTCCGCCCCTTATTGCCTCGATGAGCAAGCCCGCACCAGCGAGCAGGCACCACAGCCGCCCTTGCCACCGCACCCCTGCCCCTCCTCTTTAGCCGGACCGAAGTGCGGATGGCGAGCGGCAAAACGCCGCGCGAGCCCCTGCACCGCGGCCCAAAGGGCAAGTAGACCGAAGATCACCCCGCTGCTCACCAGATAGCTGCCCACGCCCTAGCCTCCCAACCCCGAAAAGCCCATAAAAGCGAGCGACAGCACCCCGGCCAACATCAGGCTCATCGCGGCACCGCGGGCAATCGACGGCACATCGGCCAGATCGACCCGTTCACGCAGCCCAGCCATCAAGACAATCGCCAGGATAAAGCCGGCGCCCGCTCCCAGGCTATAAAAGAGCGACTGCACAAAGTCGTACTCATAGCTCGTTTGAAAGAGTGCCACCCCGAGAATCGCACAATTGCTAGTGATCAATGGCAAAAAGATGCCGAGTGCGCGGTAGAGGGGGGGGGAGAACTTCTTAACCGTCATCTCGACGAGCTGGACCGCCGAGGCGATCACTGCGATATAGGCAATTAAGCTTAGAAACTCGAGCCCAAAATGGTTAAGAATGATATTAATCAGCCACGCCGAGACCGAGGCGATCAGCATCACGAAGGCGGTTGCAACGCCCATCGGAAAGGCGGTGCTGAGCTTTCCTGAAACGCCGAGAATCGGGCAGATGCCGAGAAAGAGCGCCAGCACAAAGTTATTGATAATTGCCGCATTAAGAAAGATATACGAGAGCGAATCAGCGGACATCGTGACCGGCCTCCTCTGTCCGTTGACGGACTGCACGCTGCTGCTGCCGCTCCTTGATCCAGGCAAAGAGCAGCAGCCAGCCACCGAGGACGAAGAACCCACCGGGCGGCAGGAGCATGATGACCCACGGCTCGAAGGCCGCACCGAAGACCGGGTAGCCAAGCAACTCGCCGGACCCGAGCAATTCGCGCACCGAGCCGAGACAGAGCAACGCAATGGTAAAGCCGATCCCCATCCCGAGCGAGTTGACCATCGTTCGGCTCAGCCGATTGCGCGAGGCGAAGGCCTCGGCCCGCCCAAGGATCATGCAGTTGACGACGATCAGCTGGATAAAGGCGCCAAGGGCGTTGTAGATCTCAAGGCTGATCGCCTGAATCAGATAGTCGACCACCGTGACAAAGGTGGCGATGATGACGATGTAGGCCGCGATCCGCACCTCCTTAGGGATCACGCTGCGCAAGATCGAGACCATCCCCGTCGAGCAGAGCAGCACGAAGGTCGTCGCCAACCCCATCGCTAAGGCGTTGGCGACCGAGTTCGTCACCGCCAACACCGGGCACATCCCGAGCAGCATGACGAAGACCGGGTTTTCGCGCCAGAGCCCGACCAAAAAGGTATCCATTGTGATCGGCTGTTGCTGCTGACCTGCGGCCATCACCTCTCTCCCTCAATAACGGGCGTTCCAGTCACCCCGCCATCCGCTTCATCTTCATCGTCTTCGTCGTCTTCGTCGTCAGCGGGTGCAGCCTGCAGCACCTCCTCAAGATCGATCTGCAAATCGTCCCGATGCGGCACGATTCGCGGCACCCACTGCTGCGCACTGTGGTTGACGATACGACCGACCGCTTCGGCCGAGACCGTTGCACCGGTGATCCCGTCGATCTCCCCAGGCGCTGCTGCCGCCCCCGGGGCGACGGTGCGGATCGTATGCGCCAGCCCCTCGCCATCGTCGGCCAGTGCAGCAGCCAAATCACGGAACGAGGCTAAAAAGCGCTCATCGCTCTCGATCCGATCACCGAGCCCCGGTGTCTCGCGACTCGATAAGATCGTCATACCGATGATCCGCTCGCGCTGCGGGTCAAAGCCGTAGAGCACCCGGATGACGTCTTCGTAGCCGCGACCTGAACCGCTGAGGGCGACTCCGACCAGGGCTCCGTCGGCGTCGTAGCCGGCGTGGATGCGCTGCGCCTTCGGGTCGGTTGTAGACTCCTCGCTCCCGCGCACCGGGGCTAAGCCATCCTCGCTGACGATAAAATCGACCCGGTTGACCGCCCCCGGTAAGACCTCGAAGACTGCGCGCTCGAGCGCAATGCGGTGGTTTTCGGCGATCGCCGAGCGAGTCGCCTCGACTACGCTGACCACCAGCAGCCCGGAGAGTAAGGCGATCAGCCCGAGGGTTGCGATGAGTTTGAGGCTGGAGGTCGGCGCGGGCGCGTGAGCGTGATCCGGCTGCTGCACGGCCTGATTCGCCGTGCTTTCAGTGACCCCGTTGGCCCCGTTGGCCTCACTCGCCTTGTTGTCGGTGCCCTTGGCTTGGCTCATGACGCCCTCCTGCGGCCGCGCCTGCCGTAGGGCCGCGGCTGGGTATAGCGCTCAATCAGCGGTACCGCGGCGTTACCGAGCAAGATGGCGTACATCACCCCCTCCGGCAGGCCGCCGAAAAAGCGAATAATGACCGCTAAAAAACCGATCAACAGCCCGTAGATCCAGATCCCGGCCGATGTCACCGGCGAGGTCGACAGGTCACTGGCCATAAAGACGGCCCCGAGCATCAAGCCGCCCGAGAAGAGCACAAAGAGCGGCGTCGGATAGTGCCCCGGATCGAGAAGATAGAAGACCCCAGCCGTCGCCGCCGCACCGCCGAGCACCGCCGCCGGGATGCGCCAATCGAGCATCCCACGAGCGATCAAATAGAGCCCACCGAGGGCGATGATCAGCGCCGAGGTCTCTCCGAGCGAGCCCGGCGTCATCCCAGTAAAGAGCGGCAGCAGTGCGCCGTGCACCTCGTCGAACTTCCACTGCGCCAGCGGGGTTGCCGCGGTATAGGCATCGACCGAGGCCGGCGAGGTGAAAGGAAGCGCCAGAGTCGAGGGCAAAAACTCGCTAAAGCGCTCCGGTAGCCCGGCCTGCGTCCAGGTCGAGGCGGCCTCGGGGAAGGCGGCAGCGGCAAAGGCCCGGCCGATCAGCGCCGGATTGAAGGGATTGAAACCCAAGCCGCCGAAGAGCGCCTTGCCCAGGGCGATGGCGACCACCCCGGAGAGGGCCGCCATCCACAAGGGAAAGGCCGGCGGCAGCGTCAAGGCGAGCAGCAGGCCGGTGATCACAGCACTGTAATCACCCAGCGTGCTGGCCCGCCCGGAGAGGCGATTGAGAAACTGCTCGGTGAGCAGGCAGGCCAGCGTCGTCGTCGCTAGCAGTGCTAGGGCGCTCAAGCCGAAGTGGTAGACGGCGAAGGCACAGACCGGCAACAGCGCCAAGACGACGTTGCGCATGATCTGCTCGACGCTGCTCGCCTGCTTCATGTGCGGCGAGCTTTTCAGTTCGATGCGCGGTGGAGTCAAGACATACGCTCCCGATTCAGCGATTTGGCGATACGAAAATACTGCACAAGGGGGATATTCGAGGGACAGACGAAGCTGCAGCAGCCGCACTCGAAACAATCATTCAGATGGTACTGCTCGGCCATCGCCTCGTACTCGCGGGCGGCGGCCAGGCGTGCCAACTCGGCCGGATTGAGGCCGACCGGACACGCCCCAAGACAGTTGCCGCAGCGGATGCACGGCTGAATGCGCGGCCCGACCTCCAGCGCCTCACGCTCCGGCAAGATCACCACCCCGGAGACCCCCTTAGTGATCGGCACATCAAGGGCTGAGACCGTATTGCCCATCATCGGCCCACCGAGAATGATTCGGCTCGGGTCGGCCGATGGGTAGCCGACCTGCTCAAGCAAGTAGCGCAGCGGCGTCCCGATCGGCACTCGATAGTTGCCGGGGCGCTCGACCCCGGGGCCGGCGACGGTGATCACCCGCTCGATCAACCCCTGACCGCGCGGCACCAACTGCCCGACCTGCGCCATCGTCCCGACGTTGTTGACGACGACACCGACGTGGTACGGGAAGCCGCCCGAAGGCACCTCGCGCCCGAGCAGCGCCTTGATCAGCATCTTCTCGGAGCCCTGCGGGTACTTACTCTGCAGGGCAACGACCTCGATCGGATCGGCGGCACTGAGCTGCGCGCGCAGCGCGGCGATCGCCTCCGGCTTATCGTCCTCGACACCGATGACCGTCTTCGCGGCCGTGACCGCCCGCATGACGAGGCGAATGCCGGCGATGACCTCGGCGCTGTGCTCGATCATGGTGCGGTGATCGGCGGTCAAATACGGCTCGCACTCACAGCCGTTGATCACCAGCGTATCGACCGTAAACCCATCGGGTACGGCCAACTTCCGGTGGGTTGGGAAAGCCGCCCCACCCTGGCCGACGATCCCGGCCTGTTGAATCGCGGTCAGCAGTTCCTCGGCGCTGCAGCGGCGCAAATCGCGCGGATCGGCCCATCGCACATGCTGACTATCACCCGGAGTGGTGCGCAGCAGGATCGCTTCGGTCTTCGGCCCGCGCGCCGTCGGCATCAGCTCGATCCCTTCGATCACGCCGGTAACCGGGGCGTGAATCGGCACCGCGTAGACATCGCCGGCGGCCGCAATCGGCTCGCCACGGACCACCTCTTGATGGCGGGTCACCAGCGGACGGGCCGGTGGCCCGTAGTGCTGATCGAGCGGCAACACCATCCGCGGGGCAAACTCAAGACGCCGGATCGGCAGATCGCGGGTCTCCTCTTTAAGCCCCGGCGGACGCACCCCGCGCGGGAAGGTTAAACCGTGTAAGAAAGACAACCAGCCCATCGCCCATCGCTCCTCTCACAACCGCTTGCGAGGCCTTGGCCTTGAGTCCGCCGGGCCGTGGCAACCGTCGCAGTCGCAACACTGCCGCGCCTAGCCCTACGGTCGCCGCGCACACCGGCGGACTCACCAACTGCCTCTAGCCTGCTCGTCTCACTCTGCTCAATTAAGCTTTTCAGCTCGCTTCATGAGCTTATCGAGACCCGGCTCGTTCGGATCGAAGGGCGTTCCGGGGTGGACCGCCAGCGAGGCGCACTTCTCGGCCGCCTTGACGATGTCCTTAAACGGCGCCCCCTTCGCATCCTTGACGATGACCTGCTTGTTGTCGTCGTAGGCGAAGACGCCAGGAGCGACATCGATGCAGTCGTCACAGGCGGTGCACTCGTTGCTCTCGACCCAGACCGGCTCGTAGGGCCAATCGAGCCCCGCAGTGGCATTCGCCGCCGCTGCCGCCGTGCCACCGCTGCCATCAGCGGCCTCACCGGCGCTGCCGCCGGCCGCCGCCGGGGCCGCTGCAGCCCCCTGCAGACTTGCCGCCAGCTCCCCGGCTCCAGCACCTTCACCCGAGCCGAGGGCCACCAGAGCGGCACTGATCCGCTGTGCCATCTCCTGCCGAGTCCGGGCAGCGACCTCCTCCGGGCTCGGGCCTTCCCGATCGAGGCCCAGCAGCCCTTTCAGCTGCAACCAGAAGTCGCGCCGCTCCTCGGTCGAGCGCACCAGCTCCTCGGAGACGATCACCCGCTTGAGGCGGTTCTCACCATCGACCGCCCATAGGTAAGGGAAGAGCCCCTCACGATCGTCCTCGGGCATTTCCAGCAGCTCGGTCAGCGGGATCATCGCCTCATCGTCCCACTGCTCCGGCGCCACCGGCTTAAAGTGCTTGCGGAAACGGCCCTCCGTCAGCGCGAAGTCGGCAAAGGTCATCGGCAGCTCCATGCTCTGCTCGGCCCCCTGCTCATCGACGTAGCGCAGCGTATAGGTCGCCCACTCCTGCTCGATCGCCGGATTGCCCTCAAGATCGCTACACTCGCGGAAGGTCGTGCCGCGATCGGGGTTGTAGCGGAAGAGCGGATAGGCCCGTGAGTCGACCGCCAACCGCGACTGCAGGAAGGCGACATCGTCACCGATGCCGTGCTCCGGCGGACAGGCGGCGTAGACGTTAAAGAGCGCCGGACGGCGTGAGTTGAGCCCTTCGATAAAGCTCTCAAGCAGGTGCGTCACATTGCTGATGCTCCCCTGGGCGACGTAGCTTGAGCGGTGGGCCAGCCCGATCAGGCTGATCTCCTTACGGATCTCCTCTTTACCCTTCCACGCCTTACCGTACGGCGCCATGTCCGAGACCTGGCTGATAAAGCCGGAGGTACAGGCCTGACCGCCGGTATTGGAGTAGACCTGCGTATCGAGCACCAGCACCTTGATCGGCATCCCCGAGATCAGCGCCCGTGAGAGATTCTGGAAGCCGATGTCGTACATCGCCCCATCACCACCAAGGCTGACCACCGGCGGGCAGAGGGCGAACTCCGCATCGCTGAACTTCTCCCAGTTAAACTGGGCGAAGAACTCGTCGTGCTCGATCGGATCGTACTTGCCGGCCAACTCCAGCTCGGCCATCCGGATCGCCTTAAAGCCGTCAGCCATCTTCTGCATGTGGCCCTCGAAGATGCCGATGGCCATCGACGGGCTGTCCTGGAAGAGGTGGCTGGTCCACGGCACCGGATAGGGGTTGTAGGGGTAGGTGCTGCCCCAGACCGAGGTACAGCCGGTGGCGTTGATCACCCCCATATCGCAGCGGCCGCGCCCGGTCGGTCCCTCGGTGTAGCGCCAGCGCAGATCCTTCAGCTTAGCGAGCAGGCCGCTGACCCAACGCAGCCAGTCGGGATCGACCGTCTGCGGATGACCACTGCCACCGAGTGCATCGGAGAGGCGCGAGAGGGTCAGATCCTTGTCGGCGTGGGCGTCGACCACCTCATTCACCGCCCCGAAATCGGACAGATCCATGCCGGCGGCCAGCTGCAGCCGGATATGCTGCTCTAAGCGGTTGATCAGGTTATCGAGCTTCTCCACTTCGGCCTTGACGCGCGGCTGCATCAGCGCCGTGACCGTCGCTGTAAAGAGATGCACGGTCGTCTTCTCACCGCAGCCGATACACGCCCCATCGCCAGAGTTCAGCGACTGATAGGCGCTCTTATCGAGCAGCAGCGTCTCCAGCGCACCGATCCCTTGATCGAGGTCGTCGATGCGGATGTAGTCGCGCCGCGTGCTCGGCAGATCGAGCCAGATCTCCCAGTTGCGGCGCATCCGCGCGACGTCTTCCGGCGTCTGGGTCACCGCCGAGAGCGCATCCTCCTCGCAGATCTTCACACACTCCATACACCCCTTACAGGTGTAGGGGTTGACCGTCAGCGAGAAGAGCCCGCCGCTGCCCGGAGAACGCTTCTCTTGCGCCGTGAAGAAGGGCTTAGTCGCAGCGAACTGGAACTCATCGAGACTATTGCGCAACCACCCGAGTTCCTCGGCCAAACGCCGCTTATCCCCCTCTTGCAGGGTGCTTTCACTGAGCAGGCCATCGATCGCCCAAGCGAGCTCGGCGCGCACATCGGCACCATCGCCGGCCTCCACGAGCGCCGCTCGCAGCCGCTTCTCCAGATCGCGCACCGCCCGGCGCAGATGGCGCGTCGGTCGGCCGCCGGTCTCAATGCGGCGCACGGCGGTATCGAGCACCTCGCCGATGGTATTGACCAAGCCCGGTAGCGCCGTATCGGGACAGACCGCGTAGCAGTCGCCACAGGCGGTACACTTGCTCGGCTCCCAGGCCGGGTACTCGAAGCGCACCTGCGTCATGTCGCGATAGAGTCCGGTCGAGGCCGGGATCAGCGACTGCGCCATGAAGGGGTCGACGAGGTTATCGCTGCCCTGACCGGCGACGTAGAAGCTGCCGGTGCGCTCCCAGAAGCGGTGGATATCGGAGCGGGCATCCGTGCCGGTCGGCAGGCGCTTGACCATCACCGGCAGCTCCGGCAGCGCATTCGCCTCCGCACTCGGCACCAACGCGGCGCTCTTACCGACTGGCTTCTCGGTGATCTCATGCAGCTCTTCAAAGCCGCGCCGCACCACGCGCAAGTTGTCCTCGACGACGCGCGCGCCCTTGCTGCCGAACTTCTCCTGCAGCTGCTGCTCGATGGCGCCGAATAGTGAATCACGTGTCAGTCCACGGCGCGCCATAAGCGGCGAAGCGGCAAAGAAAGCCCCCTGGAAAGCGATCCCCTGCATGCGGAACTGCAGATCGGCATCCGAGGCCTCATCGCGCGCAATCTGGAAGGCATCAAGATAGAAGACGCGGATCTCGTTCTCGACGATGTAGCGCTGTGCTGCCTCCGGGAAGGTTTTCCAGACCGCTTCCGGTGAGTCGAGATTCGACTGAATCACGAAGGTCCCACCCTTGGCCAAGCCGGCCAGCGGGTTCGAGTGGTCGAAGACGTTCGGATCGGGCGAGAGGACGACCTCGACCTCTTTGAGCTCGCAGCTGATCCGGATCGGCTCCGGAGCGGCGGCCAGATAGTAAGTCGTCGGCTGGCCCTTCTTCTCCGAGCCGTACTTCGGGTTGGCCTTGATGTGGTAGTCGAGCAGGTCGAAGAGGGTCATGGCCAGGTTCTTGCCGGTGGTCACCGCGCCCCAGCCACCGACTGAGTGCAGACGGGCCGTGATCGCCCCCTCCGGCAGCAGACTCGGGTTCTCCGAACCGCGCAGTGCCAGCTGCTCGATCCTCGGGTAGGCCTCCAGCAGCTCCTGCTGACGCAACTCCTCCTTCGGGGTCGCCGGGGTGCTGCGAACGAAGTCGACCGAGAGGTAGAAGAAGGGACGCTGCGCCCCCTCGGGAAGCATATTCTCAATGGCGGCGATCAGCGCTTCCGGCTGCAGATCGCGCGACCCGAGCCCATAAGCGCCGGAGTAGATGCGCGGCAGCTCGCCGCCACTGAAGGAGGGGTAGTCGGGATAGGGCTGCCCCTTGCCGGCGATGCGATTCTCCAGACACTTCGTCAGCGCCGCGCGGGCCTCGCGGGCGAGCGGCAGATCTTCGGCCAGCGGCTGATCGACCCGCTCTAGGATGGCCACACCGCGCCGTCCCTTGAGCAGCTTAGCGAGCTCGGCCCCCGGGAAGGGGCGGAACATCGTCAGGTTGACCACGCCAACGGCGATCCCGCGCGTCTCCCACAGGTAGTCGGCCACCGCCTCAGCGCTCGCCACCATGCTGCCCTGCCCCAGGATCAGGTACTCGGCACCATCGGTGCGATAGCCCGAGACCCGGGCATAGGGCCGCCCAGTGAGCAGGAAGTACTCCTCCATGCACTGATCGGTGAGCTCGGCGATATGGTCGTAGAAGTAGGGACGCTGTCCGGCGACCTGCTGCATATAGGCGTCTTGGTTCTGCACCGAGCCGGAGAGCATCGGATTATCGACATCCCAGATCGCCGGAATCCGCCGCCGCTTCTCACCGTAGAGCAGCCGCTGCGCTGGGGTCGGGCACTCGATCCAATCTTCAGGCCGGCCGAGGAACTCAGCGATCAGCTCACGCTCCGGGATGCGCAGCGAGTCGATCAGGTGGGTCGTTAAAAAGCCGTCCTGGGCGACGATACCGGGGGTCAGCCCCAACTCGGCGACCTTATGGGCGATGATATTGAGGTCGGCGACCTCCTGGGCGTTCTTGGCAAAGACCTGGAAGAAGCCGGTGTCGTCGACGCAGTGGTAGTCGTCGTGGCCGGCGTGGACGTTCAACGCTCCCTTAGTCAGCGCCCGGCACCCCATGTTGAGGATATAGGGCAGACGCTTGCCGGCCGCCGCATAGAGCGACTCGTGCATAAAGGCGACGCCCTGCGCCGATGAGAAGTTGATCGCGCGCATGCCGGTCATCGCCAACCCGGCGGTCACCGCCGCCGCGGCGTGCTCCGACTCCGGCTCGATAAACTTCAGGGCCCGTCCGGAGATATTAATATGCCCCTTCGAGACCTCTTCGGCCCACCGCTCGCCCATATCGGTCGAGGGCGTGATCGGATAGGCGCCGGCGGCATCCGAGGCCTCCCGCTCACACTGAATGACTGCGGAATTGCCGTCCATGGCACCGCGCAGCCCCTGATACTTGATCATCTCGGGTGAGATTTTGCGTTTAAAGAGCATGTCGCCTCCCTCTCCTACCGGCCGCGAGGACCGTTCTTGTAGCTTGAATGCGTTGAAAGCAAAAACCCAGGACCACAATTCGGCCTTCAATTGGGCCTTAGAGGGCCTAGACGGCGGTCAGGGCTCAGGGGGGGGAAAGAGCAGGCGCGACGCTGCCGATGGCGCCGCACTTCTGCCCTCGAACCACCGCCAGGCCACGCTAGATCAGCGACCGGCGGTGCTCTCCTGCCTTACCCCTGCCTGACGCACGCCCGCCCCTCTACACTCGGGGCAAAGGCTCCATGCGCGGCAATGGCTCCTTGCGCGTAATTTTGCGCGCCCCAGCCCCTTTGCGAGGCTTTTGACCCTCTAGCCAGACGATGGCGCCGGTTGGGCAACGCTCGATGGCGACGGGTGAGGCCAAAGCGTTTTTCTCGTAATCGATGATTGCGAGGTTACGCTCGATACGGATGAGCCCTTCTGGGGCATCGGCAGCACAACGACCACAGCCAGTACAGACCACTTCACACTGGGCCATGGCCTCATCCTGCGGATCTTGGTTACGGCAATTGACCCACAACCGATGACTCTCCGGCTGCAGGCTCAGCAAATCTTTCGGACAGATCTCGACACAATCATTGCAGGCGGTGCAGCGCTGCGGGTCGATCATCGGCAGGCCGTAGCGATTCAGGCGAATGGCATCGAAACGGCAGACCACCGCGCAATCACCCAAACCCAGACAGCCCCAGGTGCACCCCTTGCCACCGCCGGCGACCAAGGCCGCGGCGCGGCACGACTTCAGCCCTTCGTAGCGCGCTCGCGTCGCTGCCACGTGGGTGCCTCCAGCACACGCCAAGCGGGCAATCTGCCGCTCCTGATTGCCGAGGGCGACACCGAGCCGATCGGCGATCTCTTGATTGAGCTCGGCCGAATTCGCCGTGCAGCGCGCCGGCTCCGTCTCGCCTTTGACCAGCGCCTCGGCGAAGGGGCGGCAGCCGGCCAACCCGCACGCCCCGCAGTTCGCGCGCGGCAACAGATCCTCGAGTTCGTCGATGCGCGGATCTTCGAAGACGTACAGACGCCGATTGGCCACCGCTAGAATGCCCGCCAGCAAGACGCCGAGGGCGGCCATAACGCCGCCCGCTAAGGCGATTTGTACGATCAGAGCCGAAGACATGGGTCGTGCGATCTACCGTTTAGTTAGTCGTGCATCCGTGGATCCACGGTTTGAACCGGGGTCAACTCGGTTTATTGTGCAGTGAACAATAAGCCGGGGCAAGCTACCCTGCAGCCGGCTGCGGGTCAAGCGTTACCGAGGCAGAACGCGCACCTTTTAGGTGCTAATATTACCCGTCAACGGCGGCCGCGACAACTTGCCGCAACCCCAAAGACCCCGATTCGCGAACCTTAAGGGGGCGAGCCACAATCGAGGAGTGGCGCCACACTCCGTTTGCCAGTATCCTCCCAAACCCGCCGAAAATCGGTACACCCATGCTTCAGCGTGTTACTCGGCGCGATACCGATTGACCGGAGCTAGCGCACAAGAGGTCCAACATGAGCTTCCACGCCTTACCGCCCAAGCAGGGCCTGTACGATCCTGCCTACGAGCACGACGCCTGCGGCATCGGCTTCGTCTGCCATATCCGCAACGAGAAGAGCCATCACATCGTCGCGCAAGGGTTGGAGATCCTTGAGCGCCTGCACCACCGCGGGGCCGTCGGCGCCGATCCGAAGGCCGGCGACGGTGCCGGCCTCCTTGTACAGATCCCCGACGCCTTCTTCCGCGATGTGGTCGATTTCACCCTGCCGCAACCGGGCGACTACGGCGTAGCCATGCTCTTTCTCAGCGCCGATGCGAAGCAGCGCAGCGAACTGCGCGCCCGCGTCGAGCAGCACATTACTGAGGGCGGGCAACAGGTCCTGGGCTGGCGTGAAGTACCAGTCGATAACGCCGATCTCGGCGAAACGGTCCGCCCGACCGAGCCGGTCATTCAGCAGCTCTTTATCGGCCGCGGCAGCAACTGTCCCGATCAGGAGAGCTTTGAGCGCAAGCTCTTCGTCATCCGCAAGCGCATGGACAACGCCATCCACGCGGCCGGCTACGCCGTCGGCGACTACTACGTCACCTCGATGTCGTCGCGCACCATCACCTATAAGGGGATGCTGCTCGCTGGGCAGGTCGGCAGCTACTACCGCGACCTGCACGATGAGCGCTTTGTCAGCGCGCTGGCCTTGGTCCACCAGCGCTTCTCGACCAACACCTTCCCGACCTGGGATCTAGCACAGCCGTTTCGCATGATCTGCCACAACGGCGAGATCAACACCTTGCGCGGCAACGTCAACTGGATGGCGGCACGGCGCCACACCATGCGCTCGAAGGTGCTCGGCGACGATCTCGACACCATCTGGCCGCTGATCCCTGAGGGGCAGTCCGACTCGGCCTGCTTCGATAACGCCTTAGAGCTGCTGGTCATGGGCGGCTACTCGTTGGCCCACGCCATGATGATCCTGATCCCCGAGGCGTGGTCGGGCAACACCCTTATGGATGAGAAGCGGCGCGCTTTCTACGAGTACCACGAGGCACTGATGGAGCCGTGGGACGGCCCGGCGGCGATCGCCTTTACCGACGGCCGGCAAATCGGCGCCACGCTTGACCGCAACGGCCTGCGCCCGGCGCGCTATCTGGTCACCGACGACGATCTGGTCATTCTCGGCTCGGAGATGGGCGTGCTCGACATCCCCGAGGAGAAGATCGTTCAGAAGTGGCGCCTGCAGCCGGGGCTGATGCTGCTGATCGACCTCGAAGAGGGGCGCATCATCAGCGATCAGGAGATCAAAAAGCAGCTCGCCGAGGCCCATCCCTACACCGACTGGTTGCGCCGCACCCAGATTCGTCTTGAGGAGCTGCCGACCAGCGTCGGGCCGATGGCCCCCGATGAGAGCACGCTGCTCAATCAGCAGCAGGCCTTCGGCTACACCCAGGAAGATCTCAAATTCCTGCTCCAGCCGATGGTCATCAGCGGTGCCGAGGCGATCGGCTCGATGGGCGCTGATAACCCGCTCTCGGTGCTCTCGAACCGGCCCAAGCACCTGTCGAGCTACTTCAAGCAGAACTTCGCTCAGGTCACCAACCCGCCGATCGACCCGATCCGCGAGGAGCTGGTGATGTCGCTGGTCTGCATGATCGGCCCGCGCCCCAACTTGCTCGGCTTCGATGAGGCCGGTCAGAACTGGCGCTTGGAGACGCCGCAACCGGTTCTGACCAACGAGGACTTAGAGCGCATCCGCCACATCGAGTACAGCTCGGCTGGCGCCTTCCGCACCCGCACCCTCGATGTCAGCTATCCAGCCAGCGCCGGCTCTGCGGGGATGGAGGCGGCACTGGAGCAGCTGTGCCAGGAGGCGGAGAACGCCGTTCTGGATGGCTACAACATCCTGATCCTCTCTGATCGCAACACCAACCTCGACCACATCCCGATCCCGATGCTGCTCGCCACCTCGGCGGTCCACCACCACCTGATCCGCCGCGGCCTGCGCACCAGCTCCGGGCTGGTCGTCGAGACCGGTGCTGCGCTCGAGGTCCACCACTTCGCCACCCTATCGGGCTACGGCGCCGAGGCGATCAACCCCTACTTGGCCTTCGACACCATCGAGTCGCTGCTGCCGGGGCTGCCCGAGTCGCTGCACTTCGCCGAGGCGCAGCAGCGCTACATCAAGGCGATCGGCAAGGGGCTGCTCAAGGTCATGTCGAAGATGGGCATCTCGACGCTTGAGTCGTACTGCGGGGCACAGATCTT
The DNA here is from genome assembly GCF_016583625.1 of Halorhodospira abdelmalekii. GTDB lineage: Bacteria > Pseudomonadota > Gammaproteobacteria > Nitrococcales > Halorhodospiraceae > Halorhodospira > Halorhodospira abdelmalekii. The sequence goes on from NZ_NRRN01000003.1 coordinate 97,724, forward strand.
CGATGCCGTCGGTCTGAACAGCGCCTTTATCGAGCGCTACTTCGCCGGCACGCCGACCCGTATCGAGGGGGTTGGCCTCGCTGAGGTCGCCGAAGAGGCGGTGCGCTGGCACCAGATCGCCTACGGCAACGCCGAGATCTACCGTCATCACCTTGATGTCGGCGGCGACTACGCCTACCGGCTGCGCGGCGAGGATCACGTCTGGACGCCGGAGGCGATCGCGAAGCTCCAGCACGCCACGCGCGCCAACGATGCTAAGACCTACGCCGAGTTTACCCAGCTGATCAACGATCAAAGCGAACGGCTGCTGACCCTGCGTGGGCTGATGGACTTTAAGCCGGCCGCCGGCGGCCCGATCCCGCTTGCGGAGGTCGAGCCGGCGAGCGAGATCGTCAAGCGCTTCGCCACCGGGGCGATCTCCTTCGGCGCGATCTCCTACGAGGCCCACTCGGCCCTCGCCCGCGCCATGAACACCCTCGGCGGCAAGTCGAACACCGGCGAAGGCGGCGAGGAGGCCGAGCGCTTCGCCGCGCTGCCCGACGGCACCATGAACCCGGAGCGCTCGTCGATCAAGCAGGTCGCCTCGGGCCGTTTCGGGGTCACGACCGAGTATCTGGTCAACTCCGACGACATCCAGATCAAGATCGCCCAGGGGGCAAAACCGGGCGAAGGCGGTCAGCTACCGGGCCATAAGGTCGATCGCAATATTGCCAAGGTGCGTCACTCGACCCCGGGCGTTGGCCTGATCTCGCCGCCGCCGCACCACGACATCTACTCGATCGAGGATCTGGCACAGCTGATCCACGATCTTAAGAACGTCCAGCCGCGGGCACGGATCTCGGTCAAACTGGTCTCCGAGGTCGGGGTCGGCACGGTCGCCGCCGGCGTCTCTAAGGCGCACGCCGATCAGATCACCATTGCCGGCTACGACGGCGGCACCGGGGCGAGCCCGCTGACCTCGATCAAGCACGCCGGCAGTGCCTGGGAGATCGGCTTAGCCGAGACCCACCAAACGCTGGTGCTCAACCGGCTGCGTGGACGCGTCTCGCTGCAGGTCGACGGCGGTCTGCGCACCGGGCGCGATGTCGTCATCGGGGCGCTGCTCGGGGCCGATGAGTTCGGCTTTGCGACCGCACCGCTGATCGTCGAAGGCTGCATCATGATGCGTAAGTGCCACCTCAACACCTGCCCGGTCGGGGTCGCGACCCAAGACCCGGAGCTGCGGCGGCGCTTCCGCGGTCAGCCCGAGCATCTGGTCAACTACTTCTTCTTCGTCGCTGAAGAGGTCCGGCAAATCATGGCCGAGCTCGGCTTCCGCACCATGAACGAGATGATCGGCCAGTCGGATCGCCTCGAACTGCGCCCAGCCATCGAGCACTGGAAGGCGCGCGGTCTCGACTTCTCGCAGATCCTGGCGAAGCCGGAGGCGGCCCCCGGGGTGGCCACGTACAACTGCGAGACGCAAGACCACGGTCTCGATCAGGCGCTCGATCACCAGCTCATCGCTCAGGCCGAGCCGGCACTGGAGCGCGGCGAGGCGGTGCGCATCGAGACCCCGGTCTTTAACTACCACCGCACGGTCGGCACCATGCTCTCCGGGCGGGTCGCCGAGCGCTACGGCCACGCCGGGCTGCCCGACGATACGATCTACATCCGCGCCCACGGCACCGGCGGGCAGTCGTTCGGGGCGTGGCTCGCCCGCGGGGTCACCATCGAACTCGCCGGTGATGCCAACGACTACGTCGGCAAGGGGCTCTCCGGTGGGCGCTTGATCATCTACCCGCCGGCGCACGCCAAGATCACCCAGGTCTCCAAGGCTGAGGCCAACATCATCGTCGGCAACACGGTCCTCTACGGCGCCATCGCCGGGGAGTGTTTCTTCAACGGGGTCGCCGGTGAGCGCTTCTGCGTTCGCAACTCCGGGGCAACCGCTGTCGTCGAAGGGGTCGGGGATCACGGCTGCGAGTACATGACCGGCGGTGTCATGGTCTGTCTCGGCTCCACCGGACGCAACTTCGCCGCCGGCATGTCGGGCGGCATCGCCTACGTGCTCGATGAGGCCGGCACCTTCGCTGAACGCTGCAATCAGGCGATGGTCGAGCTGGTCCCACTGAGCCTTGAGGATGCCTACTTAGAGAGTCTTGAGGAGGCCGAACGGGGTACGCCGATCGACATCTACGAAGATCCGCGCCGCCACGACGTCAAGCGGTTGCGCACTTTGGTTGAGCGACACGCCGCGGCGACCGGCTCGCAGCGGGCGCAGGCGATCCTCGCCGACTGGGAGACCTACCTGCCGCGCTTTATCAAGGTCATGCCGCTCGATTTCCGCCGTGCGCTCAACGAGATTGAGGCGCAGCAGGCGCAGCCACCGGCGCCGAGTCGGCCGCCGAAGTTCCATCAAGCCCTGGAGGGGAGCGTCGCCCATGGGTAAAGAGACCGGTTTTTTGGAGATCTCGCGCCGCGTGCACGGCTGTCAGCCGGCCAAAGAGCGCATCTACCACTACGGCGAGTTCATGATCCCGCTCACCGCCGAGCAGGTCAGTGACCAGGGCGCCCGCTGCATGGACTGCGGCATCCCTTACTGCCACTACGGCTGCCCGGTCGATAACCTGATCCCAGACTGGAACGATCTGGTCTATCGCGGCGATTGGGCAACAGCGATTCAGGTATTGCACTCGACCAACAACTTCCCGGAGTTTACCGGTCGGGTCTGTCCGGCGCCGTGTGAGGCCGCCTGCACCCTCAATCTCGAAGAGACCCCGGTCTCGATCAAGGCCATTGAGTGCAGCATCGTCGATCGTGCCTGGCAAGCCGGCCTGATCCGCCCGCAAGTGGCGCGGCGGCGCACCGGCAAGCGGGTGGCGATCGTCGGCTCGGGACCGGCCGGGCTGGCTTGCGCCCAGCAGCTCGCCCGGGTTGGCCACAACGTCGAAGTCTTTGAAAAGGCCGACGCCATCGGCGGGCTGCTGCGCTACGGCATCCCCGACTTTAAGCTCGATAAGCGCCACATCGACCGTCGGGTTGCACAGATGCGCACCGAGGGGGTGCAGTTCCACACCCAGACCCACGTCGGTGTCGATCTGCCGATCGCGCGCCTGCGCGAGGGCTTCGATGCGGTGGTCTTGGCCGGCGGCAGCGAGCAGCCACGCGATCTGCCGGTGCCGGGCCGCGAGCTGACCGGGGTCCACTACGCCATGGACTTCTTGACCGCTAACAGCAAGCGGGTCCAGGGGGTCTATGTGCCGGATGAGGCCTTTATCAGCGCCCGCGATAAGCACGTCGTCGTCATCGGTGGCGGCGACACCGGCTCCGACTGCGTCGGCACCTCGAACCGGCATGGCGCCCGCTCGATCAAGCAGGTGGAGATCCTCAACAAGCCGCCGGAGCGGGAGAATAAGGAGCTGACCTGGCCGCACTGGCCGCACCGCCTCGCGACCTCGACCTCGCACGAAGAGGGGTGTGAGCGGCGCTGGAACTTCCTAACGAAGGCCTTTATCGGCGATGAGGCCGGCCATGTGCGAGCCATCCGCTATGCCCAAGTCGAGTGGCATCAAGAGAGCGATGGGTCGTGGCAGATGAGCGAGGTGCCCGGCTCCGAGGCCGAGATGCCGGCCGATCTGGTGCTGCTGGCGATGGGTTTTGTCCACCCGGTGCGCGAGGGGATGCTGGCGGAGCTGGAAGGCGACGGATTGACCTTCGATGGGCGCGGCAACGTCGCCGGCACCACCGAAGGCGAGGCGGCCTACCGGACAAGCATCGACGGGCTCTTCGCCGCCGGCGACATGCGCCGCGGCCAGTCGCTGGTGGTCTGGGCGATTCGCGAGGGACGACAGTGCGCCCGCGCCGTCGATCTGTGGCTGCAGGGACGCTCCGACTTGCCGCGTTAAGCCGCTGCGTTTTGTGGCGTTTTGTGGTTATGGGGGGCGGGAGAGAGCGGGCTTCGGCGTCGCTTCACCCGCCCTCCCCCGCTCTCGCCCGCCCGCGGA